>JACDGM010000065.1 GCA_013815325.1 Chthoniobacterales bacterium | reverse complement strand
AGCAGTGGGCGGCGGCACGGATGTTTGCGCAGACGGCGAAAGGCTTTCATGTGCATCCGCCACGTATCCCGGAGGGTGTCTCGCCTAACGAATGGTTCGAGCGGCTCTTCGTCGCGGAAGCGGCTGATTTTTCGCTCCGCCCTTACGCGGACGAGCAATGGGACGTGATGTTTTTTGTGCAAGGCCGCGCTGAAATGATCCTGCGCGAAGCGCGCGGCGGTTTGCCTTTGCGCACCATGCGTTTTTTTATCGACGGCGATAATCACCGCGGGCCTAACAATGCCGCGGTCGTCATTCCGGCAGGCGTGGCTCACGCCCTGCGCGTCGAAGGCTCGGAGGATTTGATCATGGTCTATGGCACGAGCACCTCCTTTCGTGCAGAGGCGGAAGGGCGTATCGCGAGCGAAGTGGAAACGGCGCAATTGCCGGAGCCATGGCAGAAGTTTTTGGAAAGTGATCAGTGATGAGTGACAAGTAAAGGCACGCGAATCCACACTCATTACTGGTCACTCGTCACTCATCACTATTTGAATGAAGCGGCGCTTCGATCCGGCGGATCCGGAGTGGATGGATCGGCCACAGCCGGTCTCGCCGGAGCTGGTTTCCGATCTGCGAAATCTGCGCGCGCTCAACCGCTACTTCGGCAGCCACCGGCTCATTCGCCATTTCCTCCGCCGCTGGATTCAGCCTAACGACAACTTCCGCGTGCTCGATCTCGCCACCGGCTCGGGAGATATTCCGCGCCTTGTCGTGGAATTTGCGCGCAAGAGCGGCGCGACCGTCCAAGTCGAGGCCGTGGATTTGCAGAAGTCCACCGTCGAGATTGCCCGCCAATTGAGCGCCGGCTTTCCCGAGATCAGCTATCAGTGCGCGGACATCCAGCACTTCGGCGAGGACGGCGCCTACGATATTGTGCTCTTCTCGCTCGCGCTCCATCACTTCGAGGCGGAGGAAGCAGTGCGATTGCTCCGTCGCTGCAGCGATCTTTCTCGCGGCTGGGTGTTGGTGGCGGATTTGCGCCGAGGCTGGTTCGCGAAACTGGGAGTCGATCTGCTCACCACGACGATTTTCCGCGAGGCAATGACGCGCAACGACGCGCGCGTCTCGGTGGAACGCGCCTTCTCATTCCGCGAGCTGCACGAACTGGCACGGGCCGCTGATTGGAAAAATTTCAGTCATCGCTGCTTCCCTTTTGCGCGTCAGGCGATTTGGCTGGAGGGATGAAAATCGTCACCACCGCAGCGGAGATGCAGGCCCTTTCCTGCCGCCCGGAACACCGCCGCGTTCTGGTCCCGACGATGGGCGCTTTGCATGCGGGGCATGTTTCGCTTGTGCGGCTGGCGCGCGAAAATGCGGGCGCAGGTGGCGAGGTGGCGGTTAGCATTTTCGTGAATCCGTTGCAATTCGAACCCGGCTCGGATTTTTCCCGCTATCCGCGGCCGGAAACCGCGGATGAGGAAGTTTGCCGTGCGGAAGGAGTCGACTTGATTTTTCGTCCCGCGCCTAACGAGATGTATTTTGACGATCGCTCCACCTTCGTCGAAGAGACGGCGCTCTCGGAACAACTCTGCGGGCGTTCCCGTCCCGGCCATTTCCGCGGTGTCTGTACCGTGGTGACGAAGTTGTTTCACCTCCTCGCGCCGGATGCGGCGGTTTTTGGCGAGAAGGATTTTCAGCAACTGGCTATCGTTAGGCGAATGGTGCGCGACCTCGATTTTCCAATCGATATCCTGGCCGGACCGACCGTGCGGGAAGCGGATGGATTGGCACTCAGCTCGCGCAATCAATATCTCAGCGCCCCGGAACGTGCGCAGGCTCCCGTCATCCGAACGGCACTGTTGGAAGCCGCGGCGTCGCATGAAAAATCCGCGGAGAAGGTCCTCGTCTCGGTCCGGAAAAAGATCGAGTCCGCCTCCCTCGCCCAGATCGACTACGCGGAAATCGTGGGAGCTGACGACCTGCAGCCGCGCCTAACGATTGGGCCGCGTTCCCTTCTCGCCGTCGCCGTCTTCTTTGGCAGGACCCGATTGATCGACAACATTCTTCTCGAATGAGGGAGTTTGATTTCGTCGTGATCGGCAGCGGCATCGCGGGGCTGACCTTTGCGCTCAAAGCGGCGGAGCATGGCCGGGTCGCCGTCATCACGAAACGCAAGGGCGTCGATTCAAATACCGCCTGGGCACAGGGGGGCGTGGCTTGCGTGACGAGCGGCGAGGATTCGTTTGCACTCCACATTCGCGACACGCTCGAAGCGGGCGCGGGCCTTTGCAATCTCGAGGCGGTTGAAACGGTGGTGCGGGAGGGGCCGGAGCGAGTGCGCGAACTGATCGCGCTCGGGTTGCACTTCGATGAGCGCGACGTTTCCGGCCATCGCGAGCTCGATCTCGGGCGCGAAGGCGGGCATTCGAAACGCCGCGTCCTCCACGTCCATGACATGACCGGTTTTGAAATCGAAACCACGCTGCTCACCGCGGTGCGGCAATCGCCTAACGTTGAGCTGCTCGAGAATCACATGGCAGTCGATCTCATCACCGCGGCTAAACTCGGCTTCGCCACGGAGGATCATTGCCTCGGCGCCTACGTGCTCGACGAAACTTCCGGCGCCGTCGAAACGATCCGGACGGATCGGTTGCTGCTCGCGACGGGCGGCTGCGGGAAGGTTTATCTTTATACAACGAATCCCGACATCGCCACGGGTGACGGCGTGGCCATGGCTTGGCGCGCCGGTGCGGCGATCGCGAACATGGAATTCGTGCAGTTCCATCCGACCTGCCTTTTTCACCCGCACGCGAAATCGTTTCTTATCTCCGAAGCCGTGCGCGGTGAAGGCGGGATTCTGCGCAACGCGAAGGGCGACGATTTTGTCGCGCGGGTCCATCCACAAGGCTCGCTCGCGCCGCGCGATGTGGTCGCGCGGGCGATCGACGCCGAGATGAAACGCTCAGGCGCGCAATGCGTTTATCTCGATATCACGCAACAGCCCCGCGCGTTTTTGCAGGAACGTTTTCCGCACATTTACGAGACCTGCCTGCGCCATGGGATCGACATGGCGAAAGAGCCGATTCCGGTGGTGCCGGCGGCGCATTATCAGTGCGGCGGGATCAGGACGGATATCGATGGCGCGACCAGTTTGCCCGGACTTTACGCGATTGGCGAAGTCGGTTGCACCGGATTGCACGGCGCGAATCGCCTCGCCAGCAATTCGCTTCTCGAGGGTCTCGTCATCGCGCATCGCGCGTGCGCGGCGCTCATCGCGAGCCGCTCGCCGGCCCATCCATCTGGCGCTGTTTCGTTGCCGGAATGGCAATCGGGCGACGTCCAGAATGTCGATGAGCTGGTCGTGATTTATCATAATTGGGACGAGATTCGCCGGCTGATGTGGGATTACGTCGGCATCGTGCGGACGGATAAACGGCTGCAGCGCGCGAGCGCGCGCCTGCGAAATCTGCAACGGGAGATTCAGGAATTTTACTGGAATTTCCGGATCACCGTCGATCTCCTCGAGCTGCGCAACCTGGCGACGGTCGCGGCCTTGATCGTCGACTCCGCACTGAGCCGGAAGGAAAGCCGAGGCTTGCATTTTACTCTCGATTATCCGGCGATGAACGACGAAGCGTTCCGCCGGGACACGTTGCTCAGCCGGAGTTGAGCGGCGGTCTTGGAATGGTTCGTGCTAAATTGAAAATGAGGAAACACGCTTGCCCCAGCGGCCGTTTCAGATAGAACCAAGAGCGCGCATGTTTACGAAACCGGCGAAAATTTTCTGTGCGACACTGGCCTTGGCCACTGCCACCCTGCCACTCCTCCGGGCGCAGTCGCCCTATGAGAGCAGCGCCGATTTCGCCAAATACGCGATGAAATTGCGCGCTCAGGCGCTTCTCAAGGTCGAGCCGCAAGTCTTCATCCCGACCACTTCGCGCTTCTCGTCGTCGCGGTATCCTTGGAAAACGGACATCGTCACGACCATCTTTTGGATCGGGGAAAATCCGACGGCGAACAACCCGGTGCCTAACCATAAGAGCTCCTGGGATTCGGCCTGGACCGAGAACTATGGAGGCTATGACGATCCCGATCCGTCGCGCCGGCATGATTACATCCCGATCAATTTCGTTCCGCGGCAGAATCCGTTTTACTGCGCGCTCCCTTTCAATGACGTCACGCACGGACAATTCAAACCGGAGACGCCGATGGTGGTGCCCTGGTTTCGGCAGGCGCTCGTGCAACAGGGGCATTCAGTTTGCAAAGATCGCTGGGTGGCGATTCGCCGAGGCAGCCGTGTTTGTTATGCGCAGTGGGAAGATTGCGGGCCATTCCGGACCGATCATTGGCAATACGTTTTTCGGAATGAGCGGCCGCGCCCGAACCTGAATCACGGCGCGGGTCTCGATGTCTCGCCGGCAGTGCGGGACTATTTGGCGATCGGGCCGACTTCCTTGACCGACTGGCAATTTGTGGAAGTGCGCGACGTGCCGCCTGGTCCGTGGCGGAACTACGGCGACAACAATAATTTTGTGATCGCGCGCCGGCAGACGGAACAACGCCTGGCGGAGCAGTACTCGACGAAGAAAACGAAGGCGAAGAAGTAGCCGCGCTACAATTGCGTCAGTTGTGCCGCGTCAGCTCGGCGGTTAGCTGCCCAAACGTTTTCTCGACTTCGCGGACGCGACTGAGCAACGGCTCGTAGCGCTTTCGCTCCGATGCGCAAAACGCCCGGAGTGGTTCGAAGACCACCCCGATTTCTGCGTAGAAGAGATCGACGGCGTGCCGCAGTTGCTGATCGATCGCCGCGACTAGCTCTTCGCGCTTCGCGTCCATTTGCCGGTGGTATTCGGAGAGAATTTTTCGCCGTCGCCCGAACGCAACCAGAGTCCCTGCAATAAAAGCCGACGCCGCCACAATCCCAGTCACGTCAGCAACCGCCGCGCTGCTCATCGCGGCGATCACGGTGACGATCCCGCCTGCCGCCGCAACCCCGGCCGGTACGCGCAACCAGTTCGCAGTCTCGCGAAACATGCGCTCGAGCTGCGCTTCCATCCCGCGGCCGGCGATGCGCTCGACGAGGGTGAGCTCGATCGATTGCAGCAGCTCGCGCCGTTGCCGCGCGAAGTCCGGAATGGTCTGACTCACCTGCACGCGCGCGTCGCTTTTGAACTGAGTCTCCATCGTGTCCTGCAACTGCGGCCAGAGGCTGCGCAGATCGGTCTCGAGCAACTGCAACGCGTTCTCGACCTGTGGTTGAATCAGGTCGCGCATTTTGTTCTCGAGATCGGCCTGAAATTTTTCCTGCCACTCCGACTTTCCCAAAACCAGACGCCAGGTGCGCCAGAAGGAAAGGTTACGCTCCAGCAGTTCCTGTCCCTCGGCCTCGCAGCGCCGGCAGGCCTGCTCAATCCCACGGAGAAAACCGCCGACCTGCCGTGAGGTTTGGTCTTTGCGTTCCACGAGGATGCCTTCGAGCCGGCCGAGCTGCTCTTCATCGCGCACGATCGTGCCGAGCAAATTGCGCACGCGCGAACCGCTGTCGGAAAGAATTACGGTCGCCGTCTGGCAGGTCGAAGTCAGTTTTCGCAACCCATGCTGCGATTGGTCGACCATGAAATTAATGTGCTGCTCGAGCGGCGCGAAATGGCTCTCTTCCCAAAGGCCCGCCTTGTCCACGCCGGTGGTGCGCGCGAGCAGGGCTTTGCGGGCCGAGACCGCGAAAATCGGCGGGGCGAAACCGAGCTTTTCGTTAGCCGTTTCGCGGAGATGTTTTTCGATCACTTCGATCTCGTTAGGCTCGCGCAGATCGGCCTGCTGCAAAACAAAGACGATGTTCTTAAGCCATTTCTGATTCACGAATTTGAGCAACTCCCAGGCGGAGGCGCCCCACGGATTGACCACCGAGAAAACGAAAAGCACGAGATCGGCGCGAGGGATGAAATTTTCCGTGATCTCCTGGTGCTCGGCCACCATCGTATTCGTCCCCGGCGTGTCGACGATGTTGAAATTTTCCAAAAACGCGATCGGCTGGTAACGCTCCGTCACTTGCGCGGAAACATCCACGTTCTCCTCACGCGCGCCGTGTTTGAAGATGTAAACGCGATCGGTCGCGGGCAGGACGTCGACCTTGCAAAATTCCTGGCCGAAGAGTGCGTTGAGGAGCGAGGACTTTCCTGCTTTGACCTCGCCGACGACAACAAAAAGCAGCGGCTCGCGCACGTCCTTGAGCAGGTTCTGGATCGTGTCGAGCATGACAGTCTCGCGCTGCATATCGGCGGTCAATTTGAGCAGCACGCCGAGAGCCGCTTCCGTGCGGTTGCGAAACTGCAAATAAAGATCGGCGACCATGCCCGCGATTACGGACTCGTTAGGCTGGGAGCCGGCGAGGCCGCGGGTGGGACGCTCATCGCCGGACTGGCGGCCGGGGATGAGACGGGGCTGGGACTTTCCGCGCGCGGCTCTTGCGGCGGCATCGGTTTGCCCATCGCGATCAACTCGGAAACGGTCACGAATTTAAAGCCCCTGGCCTGCAACTGATCAAACGTCTCGGGCATCGCTTTGATCGTCCCGGGGTGGATGTCGTGGGATAAAATGATTGAACCGGGACGTGTTTGCCTAACGATCCGGTTCATCACGATCGTCGGGCCGGGCCGCTTCCAGTCGAGCGGATCGACGTCCCAAAGAATGATGCGGTAGCCGAATTCGGAATGGATCCACTGCTTTTGCCGGATGGTAATGGAACCGTAAGGCGGCCGCAGGAGGACCGGCGAGTGCCCGATGGCCGCGCGGATGGCGTCATCGGTTTTTTGAATTTCGCGCCGCACCGCCGCATCCGACATTTTGGCGAAGGCCGGATGGCTCCAGCTATGGTTGCCGATTTCGTGGCCTTCGCGAACCGCGCGCTGCAAAATCTCGGGAGCGCGCTCGGCATTTTGTCCGATGACAAAAAACGTCGCGTGAATGTGATCAGCCGCCAGGATATCGAGCAACTGCAGCGTCAATTTCTCGCTCGGGCCGTCATCGAAAGTCATCGCGATATAGGGACCATCCACGTGCACGGCGCTGTAGCTGATGGCGGGCGGGGCCGGCGCGGGTATGGCGGTTCCCGCGGGACGCTTTTGCGTTTCTGGCGAGGGCGCCGCCGGCGGGGTTTGAGCGGTAACCGATCCGCGCAGAAGAAGGAAAAGTGAGGCGGCAAGGGCCAGCGGCCGATGCGAGAGGAAGTGCTGCGATTTCAAGGGCGAGATTGCTACGTAGCAGAGGAGCAAGGCAACGCAAGAGTTGCCCCTGAAGGAGGTGCGCGGAATAAGTCTCCAGACGTTGGAATGCCTCCCGATAAGATTCGGGGCCAGCCCCCGAACCTACTCTCGCTGCGGAAACGCCGCGCCCCCTGGCAGCCAATCTGCTGCTAAATACCGGCCATTCTCCCGTAGTTCACGCTCTTCGCCCGGCCATCGGAGGGAGGTCTGCCGTTTACTAATCAAACCCGGATGAAGATCCTCCTCATTGAAGACAACCTCGACAGCCGGCGAAATCTGCGCCGCCTGATCGAAAAACGGGGCCATGAAGTCACCGCGTGCGCGAGCGCGGAAGATGCGGAGATCGAGCTCGCCAACGCGTCGTTCCCTTTCCTGATTCTCGACTGGATGCTCCCCGGCAAAAGCGGACTCGAACTTTGCCGCAGTTTGCGCGCGCGTCCGAATGGCGACGAAATGTTCATCCTCCTCGTCACGGCACGCACTGATGCCGAGGATTTTGAGGAGGCCATGGAGGCCGGGGCCAATGATTACATGTCGAAGCCGTTCGATGTCCGGCGCGTGAACGTGCGCCTTTCGGTGGCGGAGCGTCATATTCACGGAGTGCTGGAACGAAACCAGACCCGGCTCGCTCTCCAGGAATCGGCGCAACGGATGAGCGACATCCTCGAGAAGACGAGCGACGGCTTCTTCTCTCTCGATCCGGATTGGAATTTCACTTACTTCAACGCCGAGGCGAAAACGATACTCAGCCGCGAGCGCGAGCTGCTCATCGGACAAAACTTTTGGGAGACGTTTCCCAAGCTGCTCGGCTCGGTCTTCGAGAAGAACTACCGGCAGGTCATGGAGGAACAAGCCGCCTTGGAATTTGAAGCGGCCAGCGTCAACGGCCGAGTCTGGTTCGAGGTCCACTCCTATCCGAGCGGGGGCGGCGGCATCTCGGTTTTCATCCGCGACATCACCGAGCGTAGACGAATGGAGGAAGAGCGCCTAACGACGAGCAAGCTGGAGTCGTTAGGCACGCTCGCCGGCGGCATCGCGCATGACATGAACAACATCCTCACGGTCATCTCCGGCAACATCGGTCTCGCCCAGCTCGAGACCCCTACTCACAGCGGCAATCTCCTCTCCTTCCTTGGCAAAGCGGGTCAGGCGGCCCAGCACGCGGCGCGGCTTTCCAGCCAGTTGCTGACGTTTTCCAAAGGGGGCGCGCCGCTCAAAAAAGTCGCTTCCATTGCCGATCTCCTGACGCGCGCCGCGGAGTTTTCCCTGTATGGGTCCAATCTGCGCGCGGCGGTCGAGATCGAGGATCATCTCGGGAAAGCGGAGATTGACGTGGGGCAGATCGAACAGGTGATCAACGCGCTCATGATCAACGCGCGCGAAGCAATGCCTAACGGCGGCGCCGTGTCCGTGAGTGCGGAAAATTTGACGATCGACGCCCAAAACGTTTTGCCGCTGCCGCCAGGCCGCTACATCAAGGTCACGATTGCCGATTCGGGCGGCGGTGTTCCTGTGAACCTGGTCACGAAAATCTTCGATCCATATTTCACGACGAAGGCGAACTCGAGCGGACTGGGCCTCGCCATTTGCTATTCCATCATCAAAAAACACGGCGGCTTCCTCCATCTCGAGAGCAACTCTTTTTCCGGGGCGACCTTCGCCTTTTATTTGCCCTTGGCGCGGGCTCGGGTGGTGGGCGACCCCCTCCAACCGCAGGAGGATGAATCCCGGCTTAATCAACGCATTTTGGTAATGGACGACGAAGCGGCTATCCGCGACCTCACTTCGCAACTGCTCTCGACGATGGGCTATGAGGTGACGGCCGTGCCTGACGGCTCGGAAGCCGTGCGGATTTATGAGCGGGCGGCGCGCAAAGGCGAAGCCTTCCAGGCGGTGATCCTCGACGCGACGATCCGCGGCGGCGTCGGCGGAGTCGAAACGATCGAGCGGCTGCGCGACCTCGATCCCAACGTGAATGCGATCATCTGCAGTGGCTATTCCGATGCGGCGGCCATCTCGCAGTTTCTCTCCTATGGGTTCCGAGGCGCGCTCTCGAAGCCTTTTACCCGCCGGGAACTGGCTGACGCATTGCAGAAGGCGCTTGCCGGCGGCCCGCAAAACCTGGCTGCCCGCGACAGCGGATTGTAGGCGCTTCGCTCTACTAGTCGCGGGTTCGCGGGACCATTTCGCGCTCCTCGTCCAGCGACGCCAACACTCGCGGCTCCAGGAGCGAGAGGCGTCTACAGCAGGTGGCGGGCGACAGCAATCAGCTCTTCGGGATCTTTTGCAGTTCCTTCACGAAGGCACTCGCACCGCCCGGTTGGTAGCCAAGCTCTCCCACTTGTTTTCCCTCGGCGTTCAAGAGAACGATGGTTGGGAAACCTTCGATCTGGTATTTCTGAGCAAGTTCTTCGTTCTGTTTTTTCACCTCCGGGGCGAGCGGAGCTCTCCGGGGGAAATCCACCGTTACGAGGACGAGGTTATCCTTTGCGTAGGAGTTGAACTCCGCCTGCCCGAAGACTTCCGCCTGCAGTTTCTTGCACCAGATGCACCAGTCCGACCCGGTGAAATTTAGGAGGAGAAGTTTGTGACTGGCTTTTGCTTCCGCCTGGGCTGTTTCGAAATCCGAAAGCCACGCCGACTCGGCCCGCGCGGAAACAAACCCAAGGCACGAGAGCGCGACGACGAGGAAGGTGAGACGAAATGTTTTCACGCGAAACCATTCGTCGATTTCCACGGCGCCCGCAACTGAGATAGCGCGAGCGCACCGCCGCCGGCAGGCAAACCGCCCGCGAACAGTGCCTGCCGCGGGCGATAAAAATTGGCCTTTGTCGAACCCCTGAAGCCCGACAGATTCGTTAGGCGATTAGCTGCTTTTCAGGTGGCCCGAGACGAGCTTTGTCATCTCGAACATGCTCACCTGGCTCTTGCCATTGAAGACCGGCTTCATCGCGTCGTCCGCGTTGATTTGTGTTCGTTTCTTTTTGTCTTGGAGGCCGTTTTTCTTGATGTAATCCCAGAGCTTTTTCGTGAGCTCTGAGCGCGGGAGCGGCTTCGATCCGACGATCGCGGAAAGTTTTTCGTCCGGCTGCACGGGCTTCATGAAAGCGGCGTTAGGCTTGCGTTTGGTGGCTGTCTTTTTCGCAGTGGTTTTGGGCATAGAGGCTGATTAATCGCTCGGCTCTATGAGAGCAATACTAATTTTTCCCCTCGGCAAAAAAAATCCGCGCCCTCAATTCGCCCGCCGCACCGCCACAGCTGCGAGATCATCCGGCAAGGGCGCGCCGTCGTTGAGCGCCGCGCGTTGAATGATCCGCGTCAGCAAAGCGTGCGCGCTGCTCGTCTCGCCGTCGAGCATTTCGCGCAGCCGCTCCGGCGTCCAGCGTTGCGCTGCGCTTTTTGAAGGGCCGTAGAGTCCGTCCGTGTAGAGGAGAAAACCGTCACCCGGCTGCAGCTCGATTGCGGTCTCTGTAAATTGCGAGCGCTCGAGCAAGCCTAAGGGCGGCGCCGACGAAAAGACCAACTCCGCCGCGCCCGTCGCGCGCGTCACGACGAGCGGTGGATGCCCCGCTCCCACCACATTCCCGCAACCCGTCACAGGATCGAGCGCCACGCACATCGCCGTCATAAAAGAGCGCGCGCCGAAAATGCTGCGGAAGTCGTTGTTGACCGCTTCCATTATTTTTTCCGGGCGCGTCTGTTCGCCGCTGCCGTGATGAAAAAGCAACTTGGCCAGGGTCGTGAGCAAGGCCGCGGCGGCGCCGTGGCCGGTCGCGTCGGCGATCCAAAAAAGGATGCGGCCATCGTTCAGTCGGAGCCAGCCATAGATATCTCCGCCCACCTGAATGACCGGGCGATAAGCTGCCGCCACTTCCCAGCCCGGGAGCGCCGGAGGCTTCTGCGGAATAAGCGATTGCTGCGTCAGCCGCGCAGCCGCGAGGTCACGTTCAAGATTTGCACGCCATGCTTCCAGTTCGCCATTTTGCCGCTGCAATTGCTGACGCAAAGATTGCAGGCGCAATTGCGTTTCGATGCGTGCGCGCAGCACCGGGAGATTTATTGGTTTGGTCACGAAATCACTAGCGCCCGCCTCGAGCGAAAGCACCTCGCTCTCCTCGCCCCCGTGACCGGTGAGCATAATCGCCGGCAGTTGCGCGACGGCCGCGTCGGGGTCGGTCCGTAACCTTTTCAAGACCTCCGCACCATCGACCTCCGGCATATCGAGGTCGAGCAGAAGCAGCACTGGCGCGGCGGTGTGCACCAGCGCCAGCGCCTCGACCCCGCCGGACGATTCGCGGCAATCATACCCTGCCTCGCCCAGCGCCCGCACGAGCATGCGGCGGCTGGCGCGATCGTCGTCGATCACCAGAATATATTCGCCGTTATTTCCCATTCTTTTTCTAATTCGAAAAGAAGCCGCCGCGCATTTGTATTTTTGTCGCGCAGCGAAGGTCTGCGCCGCGAACCCAAATATCCGTTTGTCACTGTTAACCGGATGAACTACAAACGGAGCACATCGTCCAAGGCCATTTTATGAAACCACCGATCGCCCTCGCGCTCCTCACGGCTCTCTTTATTTCCGCCTGCTCCGAACCGGAGCCGCCTCCGCGCCGCCATCGCGTCGCCACTTATCAGTCGACCACGGAAACCCAATACCCGGCCGTCCAGCAGCCTTTCGCCCCTGAGGTGCAACCGCCCCCTCCACCGCCCGATGTTGCTGCAACGCAGGTTCCACCACCGGAAATGGCGGCCACCGCGGCGCCCGTCAAGCCGACGCGGGGTGATATTCCTTACGGCATACCCGTGCCTGATAAAGCGGGATTCGTCACCAGCCCATACGCACCCAATCAAGGTTATGTTGATGTCCGTGGATTTCCGCCCGGCACTGAAGTGCGCGATCCCTACACGAATAAAATCTTCCTCGTCCCCTAACGAGCGATAAGCGATTGAGGAGCGGGAGATTGAGAGAATCTCCCGCTCTCCCGCTCACTCACTCTTTTCAATCATGGACGATTTACGGATCAAACGTGCGCCCCGCATCGAAGCAGAAATAATCGTCCCGGGCGACAAGAGCATTTCGCATCGCGCCGTCCTCATCGCCGCGCTCGCCAACGGCCCCTGTGTCCTGCGCGGCTTTTCGCGCAGCGCCGATTGCATGAACACCGTCGTCGCGATGCGCGCGCTCGGGATCATGATTGAACAACCGGAGCCTGGAGTGCTCATTGTCCACGGCCAGCGGCGAAAATTGAGCGCGCCGAAAAACGAGATCGATTGTGGAAACTCCGGCACCACGATGCGCTTGCTCGCCGGCATTCTCGCCGGTCAAAATTTCAGCAGCCGACTCGTCGGCGATGGCTCTCTCTCGCGCCGGCCGATGAGCCGCATTATCGAGCCCTTGCGTTTGATGGGGGCGAACATCGAAGCCGAAGGCGATCAGGATACCGCTCCCTTGCGCATCACCGGCGCGCCCTTGCACGGCATCAAATACACCCTTCCGGTGGCGAGTGCACAGTTGAAGAGTGCGCTTCTTTTTGCCGGCCTCTTCGCCAAGGGAAAAACGACCGTGGAAGAGCCCGTCCCGACGCGCAATCACACCGAGCTGATCCTCAATTATTTTCTCGTCCGCACGCAGAAGGACAACAACGGCGGGATCAGCGTTTTCGGCGACCACGTGCCGGAGTCGCGCGATTTCAGCATCCCCGGCGACATTTCCTCCGCGGCCTTCTGGCTCGTCGCGGCCGCGGCCCAGCCGGGCGGCCACCTTCTCGTTAGGCAGGTAGGCTTGAACGAAACCCGCACCGGTCTTCTCGGTGTGCTTGTGCGCATGGGCGCGCAGGTGCGCGAAGCGATCGAGGACGTCGATCAGGTGGAACCGCGCGGGACGGTCGAAGTGACGGGTGCGCATCTCAAAGCCACGGTCATTCAAGGCCGGGAAATCCCGCGCTTGATTGACGAATTGCCGATTCTCGCAGTCGCCGGCGCGCTCGCCAACGGCACCACCATCATCCGGCATGCGCAGGAATTGCGGGTCAAGGAAACCGATCGCATCGCCGCGATCGCGCACAATCTCCGCTCGATGGGCGCCCAGGTCGTCGAACTGGATGACGGTCTAGAAATTCACGGCCGCGCTCCCCTCCATGGGGCGCGCCTTTCCAGCTTCGGCGACCATCGCATTGCCATGGCCTTCGCGGTCGCGGGGATGTTCGCCGAAGGCGAGACAGTCATCCAGGATGTCGATTGCGTCGCGACCTCCTATCCCGGTTTCGAAAAAATGCTGAGCGAACTCGCCAATCCCAAAGGCATTCGCACCACCACCCAGGTGATCACCTCGCTCGCGCCCTCTCGGTCCGAAGATTGAGCGCTCGTTAGGCAGCTTCGCCGCGCCATGTCCGCCCCGGCCGCTCACCGTGTCATCGCCATCGATGGTCCGGCCGCTTCGGGCAAAAGCAGCGTCGCGCGCGAACTCGCGCAGCGGCTCGGTTTTGTTTACGTGAACTCCGGCGCGATGTATCGAGCCATGACGTGGCATGTCCTCGAGCGCGGTGTCGCGACCGACGACTCGGACGCGATCGAACAACTCGCCGAGCGCGCTGTGATCGACTGCCAACTCCGCGGACACCATTCTCTCATGCTCATCGATGGCATTAATCCGGAGCCGTTCCTGCGCGAGGATCGGGTCAACGACAACGTCTCTCGCGTCAGCAGCGTGCCGCGCCTGCGCGAAATTTTGGTCGATCACCTCCGTCGTTATGCCAGCGAAAACGACCTCGTCATGGAAGGCCGCGATATCGGCTCGGTCGTCTTTCCGGAGACGCCTTACAAGTTTTACATAGACGCTTCGCCCGACATCCGGGCGAGTCGCCGCGCCGCGCAAGGCCAGCACGATCGCATCGCCGCGCGCGACCAGGCCGATTCCTCGCGGCGCGCCTCGCCGCTCATCATCGCGGAGGACGCGCAGGTCATCGATAGCTCCCATCTCACGATCGACGGCGTGGTCGGGGAGATCATCGGGCGCTTGAAATTGAAAGGCCTAACGAGCGCGTCGTGAGCCCCTGGTACGTCTTCGGCTACAATTTGTCGCGGCTGATCGCGCGGCTTTTTTTTCGCTTTCGCGTCATTCATCCGGAGCGCGTCATTCAGGAGGGACCGGTCATTCTCGCGATGAATCACGAGAGCTATTTGGATCCGCCGCTCGCCGGGATCGCCTGCCGCCGCGCCATCTATTTCCTCGCTCGCAAATCACTCCTCGACATTCCACTCCTCGGCCGCGTGCTTCCGAAGCTCAACGTCATTCCAGTCGATCAAGAAGGCGGCGATCGCAGCGCGCTCAAGGCGCTCATCCGGGCGCTGCGGGCGGATCATGGCGTGCTCGTTTTTCCGGAAGGCTCGCGCACGCTCGATGGAAATCTTCAGCCAGCTCTGCCAGGCGTCGGTTTCGTAATCGCAAAAACGCTCGCGCCCGTTGTGCCCCTGCGCATTTTCGGTGCGCATCGCGCGCTGCCGCGGGGCGGCGGGAGTCTGCGTTTGTGTCCGATCACGATCGTCGTCGGCGAGCCGTTGCGCTTCAGTGCCGCGGATCTGGAAGGAAGCGGGCGCGAAGTGTATCAACGTCTAAGCGAACGGGTGATAAGCGCGATCGCCGGGCTCGAGTTGGATTAGATGTAAACGGAACGCTTCTCACGGTGGCCCCGTTTTCCGCCTGGGGAGCACCGGGTGTTACCCGGTCGGGCGGTGAAGTCTTCGCCGCCCAATTTGCCGCAGGCAACCGTTGCGAAAGTTCGCGCGGAGAGACTCTCCGCACCAACGAGCTAACAGCCCGTGCTCCCCAGAGCCTCAGTGTTTGCGGCGACTGATCAGCGGCCGATAGTCGCGCATGGATTTACCCGCGCCGGCGAACGGGTTGAAGCTAATGACGCTCATTGCCGCCCTCTTCGGCCTCGTTGCGGTCTATGGCCAATGGCAACATTCCCGCCGCGCCAGAGTCGAAACCGTAACCGTCGCGCCTGTGCCTAACGTCTCGCCCGCGCCCTCGCCTAACGAGCGCTAACTGATTGCCCCTGAAGCTTGAGCGGAGCAAGCTGAGACGATGCAGCCGGCAAAAACAGAACGCGGAGCCATGCCTAACGAAGAGACGCTGGACCCGGATGATTGGACGGCGCTCAGCTCGCTCGGTCATCGCATGGTTGATGACATGCTCGCCTACCTCCGCACCGTGCGCGATCGCCCGGTCTGGCAACCAGTCCCGTTCGAAGCCAAAAAGTATTTGACCCAATCCCTGCCTTTGCGGCCTCAGGGCGCGGAAGCGGTCTATGATGATTTCAAGAGCTATGTCCTGCCGCATTCGTTAGGCAACATTCATCCACGCTTCTGGGGCTGGGTCATGGGGAGCGGCACTCCTTTGGGGGCGCTGGCCGAAATGCTGGCGGCCACAATGAATCCAAACGTCGGCGGCTTCGAACAGGGCGCCGTTCACGTCGAACGACAGGTCCTGGATTGGTGCAAAGAGATGCTCGGATATCCGAAGGAAGCAAGCGGCCTTCTGTTAAGCGGAGCTTCGATGGCAAACTTGGTCGCTCTCGCCGTGGCGCGCAACGCGAAGGCCGGTTTCGACATCGCGCGCGAAGGTGTTTCTGGCGCTCCGCGCGGGCTAACTCTCTATGGCTCTGTGGAAATGCACAGCTCGCTTCGCAAATCGATCGAGCTTCTCGGGCTTGGCAGCGATGCCCTGCGGCGGATTGCGGTCAACTCCAGTTATGAGATCGATGGCCGAGAGCTGCGCCGGGCGATTTCGGACGATCGGAAAAACGGCTTCCATCCATTTTGCGTGATCGGAAACGCCGGAACCGTCAACACTGGCGCGATTGATGACCTCGAGGACTTGGCAGACATTTGCCGCGATGAGAATTTGTGGTTTCACGTTGACGGCGCCTTTGGCGCTTTGGCGGTCCTTGCGCCCGATCTGCGGCCACTCTTGCAAGGATTGAACCGAGCGGATTCGCTCGCCTTTGATTTGCATAAATGGATGTTCATTCCCTACGGCGCCGGCTGCGTTCTGGTGCGCGACGCGGAGCTGCATCACCAGGCATTTTCGACTCCGGCGGATTATCTGGCCCGCGCCGGACGGGGTCTCTCCGCCGGTCCGGCCTGGTTCGGCGAATACGGCCCGGAATTGTCGAGAGAGTTTCGCGCCCTCAAGGTCTGGATGTCGATCAAGGAACACGGCCTGGAAAAATACGGCAGGCTCATCCGGCAGAATGTCGAGCAGGCCCGATACCTGGCCGACCTCGTGACAGGGCATCCGGAGCTGGAGCTGCTCGCCCCGGTGCGGCTGAATATCGTTTGCTTCCGTTATGCGCAACGGTCGTTAGGCGAGGACCAGCTCAATGAGCTAAACAAAGAGTTGCTCATCCTCTTACAGGAAAGCGGGGTGGCGGCTCCGTCGAGCACTCTCCTGGGCGGGAGATATGCATTGAGAGTGGCGATCACCAATCACCGCAGCCGGCGCGAAGACTTTGATCGCTTGATTGCCGCCGTGGTCGAACTAGGCCGCGAGCAAAGCGCTCGCATGGCGGCCATCGCGTAGCTCCGCTTAAAGTGCCTAACGAGTCTGCTGCGATAATTTCTGGGCGTAGGCCAGGGTATCGATCGCGTCGAGCGTTTTGTCGCGGCGGATCGCTTTGATCCGCGGGAAACGCAAGGCAAGGCCGCTGGCGTAGCGTGTACTCGGCTGAATGGAATCGAAGGCAATTTCCAGCACCGTGTCAGGCTTCACTTCGAGATAACGGCCGCGGTCGTTTACGGTGTTCTTGCGAAAATGCTCGGTCAACTCCGCGATCTCCACATCCGTTAGGCCGCTGTAGGCTTTGCCGATGGGCAGGAGCTGGCCGCTCGTCTTGTCGCGCACCGCGAAGGTGTAATCGCTGAGGACATGGTTACGTTTCCCGTGACCCAATTCCGCCGCCACGACCACGACATCGAGCGTGGCCAATTCTTTTTTCAGCTTGAACCACGAGAGGCCGCGCCGGCCCGGCGTGTATTGGCTTTCGGGATCCTTAATCATCAAGCCCTCGTTCAGGCGCCGGCGCGCCATCTGAAAAGCTGCCTCGATTTCCTCCGCGGATTTCGCCGCAGAAATGCCCGCGATCTGAAACCGCGACGGAATCGTTAGGCGGCGCAAAAGATTGCGCCGCTCGCGCAGCGGCGTTTTGAGAAGGGAACGGCCATTCAGCCAAAGTAAATCGAAAGCGACAAAGACCACCGGCACGTCGGCGGAGGCCGCGGCGAATAAATCGGCGCCATCGCTTTTGCGGCCGAGACGCTTTTGCAGGTCAAAAAATGTCAGCTTCTTCCCCTGCTCGAAGGCCATGATCTCGCCGTCGAGGAGGACCTCGTCAGCGAAAGAGCGTGCGGCTTGGGTGAGCTCGGGAAATTGGTCGGTGATGCGCCGCAAGTCGCGCGAGAAAATCTCGACCCGCTCACGGTCGCGATGCAGTTGCGCGCGGATGCCGTCGAATTTGTCTTCGACGTAGGTCGTATGGGTCTCATGGGACCCATGCGACCTATCCGCGAAGCGCGCCCAGATTGCTTCCGCGGTCGGCTCCGGGCTCGCGAGCATGCATTTGATGGGACGAAAAACCGTCAGCTCCGCTGCCGCCAGTTTGCCGCCGGACGCGAGCCGCGCCGCCTCGCCAATGTCGCCGAGGAGCATGTGCGCTTCTTTTACCTCATCGAGCGGCACGTCGAAGGCACGCACGATCGCTTCCTCGACGAGGCCTTCGCGCAATCCAATCCGTAAATCGCCGGTGAGAATTTTCACGACGTACTGCGCCTCGAGTGCCGACAGTTTCGCGAGCCGTGCCTGGAGGATTTCCGTTTTCCCGACGGGTCCGCGCGTGCGGTGCAGCTCGTCGAAAAGAGCGCGCGCTTCGCCTAACGAAAAGGTTTCCGGAGTGGTGCGCCCGTCCAGCGCTTCGAAGGCAGTTTTGCTGGCGTCGCCGTGGCTGCCGGCGATCTGGCGGAGATCTGCGTTTCCACGCCGGCTGGCGCCGAGGAGCGCGCGGTAGATGATCGCCCACCCGGTTTGCAGCGTGCGCTGGTCGGTTTGAGCGAAGGATTTCCCGGTGAGGAATATCGTCGCGATCGGAAGCTGCCCGGCGTCGAGAGTGCGCAGGTAATCTCCGAGCAGCCGCACTTTCTCCAGCTTCGCGGGCGTAGCCGCGATGTTTGCGCCGACGGTGGCAAAGGCGAAGAACTCAGAATCGTTAGACTCGTTAGGCGCAGCTGGCGGCGGCGGCAGCTCGACTCCGCGAAACGTTCCGAGCGTGAGCTCGAGTTGGTTTTGCTGGCTCAGCGCCCAGGCTTCAATACCGCGGTCGCGCAAGTCGCGTGCGAATTCCGCGGCGAAACCATGCAGCGTGAGGACGCGTTTTGGCTGCACGAGCTCGACGTAGCGGATGAGATCGGTGTAATCAGCGTGATCGGAGAGCGGAAAGGCCGCATCCACTTGGTAGCGATAAATGGCGTTCGGCTCGACTGCCCAGCCGCTGATCATGGCGACGCGTTTGTTTTTGATCCGCTGGATCATGCGCGAGCGGTTGGCGCTCGGCGGACAGATGAGCACTTTGCCCGCGGTCGCGCCGGCATCGTAGCGTTCGTAGTTGCAGAAGGCCTGGCCGAATTGCTCGTAAATGCGGCTCATGCGAAAAACGGAGCCGTGGAGCATCGGCTGGAGATTGGCCTCGGAAAGCGAGCAGAGAATCTCCTGCGCTTTGCCTAACGAGTAGCCGAGGAGAACGGGAGTGGCGCCGTCCTCGAGGGCTTCGCGGCAGAAGGCGACAATCTGCTGCACAACCAGTTCGGTCGGTGGCAGGCGATAACGCGGCAGGCCGTAGGTCGTCTCCATGATGAGGGTGTCGGCTTGCTGCCATTGTGTCGCCTCGGCGGAACGGCCCGGGCGGAGCTTGAAGTCGCCGGTGTAGAGGAGCGTGCCGGTTTCCGCGCGAAGGAAGAATTGGGCCGAACCGAAGATGTGGCCGGCCGGCAAAAGAGTGACGTCTAGCCCGCGCACCGCGGTCGGTTCGCCGAAGGCGAGGACGTATTCGTTGCGCTTGCCCGGCAGGCGCGCTTGCATGAGGCGCGCGGTGCGTTCCGAGACGATGATCTCCTCGTGCGCGGCGATGTGGTCGCTGTGCGCGTGCGAGACGAAAGCGAAGGGTTTCGCGTCCCACGGATCGAGCCAGATGTTTTCGTTAGGCAGATAAACCCCGCGCTCGTAGTGCACCTGGATCACGCTGAGATTTTAACTGTGGTCGGAACGGTGCGCGAACCGCGGCATCTCGTGGTCGTAGGAGCAGGAGGGCAATTGACACCAGCGTTCTCCTCCCGTTTCATGCTCGCGTCGTGAAGCTCGCGCTGGCCCTCATTTGTCTTGCCGTGGCCGCTTGCGCGAGCCCGGCGCGCCCCCGTCAGGTGGAGCAACCCAAGCCGTTGCCGATCGCGCTCGATCGCGATTTTTCTTTCCGCAAAACGATCCAGTATTTTCTCGATCCGGCCTCGAAGATCACCGGGCCGGTCGACGCCTCGGTCGGCTTCGAGCGATACTATCGCCTCTTCGGTGCGGTTACGGCCCTCGATCAACGTCAGCGTCTCGGAAATTATTTCACCTTCTTTTGGCGCTCGAGGCGACGGGCGGACGTGACCGTGCGCTTCGAGTATCGGCAGGAAAAGTTGCACGCTTTCACGCAGGCGCGCGAACTTTCTTACCCGCACGTGCACGGCACCACCAGGACGGTCTTCGCGATCATCGGTGATGATTTCATTGACGATGGCCGGGTCATCGCCTGGCGCGCATCGCTCATTGTGGACGGTCGAATCGTTGCGATGAACCGATCCTATCTCTGGGAGTAGACAGCTCGTCACCGATCAACCGAAGCGCCCCGCGAGGCAGGGCTTTGGTTGACACGGTTCGCCAAAATTTTACCTTTTCTTTGTCGTGGAGTCATCGATTCAAGTAGGCGTCAACGGCCCCGCGGTCTGGGTGCGCGTGGCTGGGCGCGGCAGTTTCCTGAACAGCGGAGGCCTCAAGGAGTTCGGCCGCGCGATGGTGAATAAGGGTTATCGCGAGTTCGTCTTCGACCTGCAGGATTGCGAAATGATGGACTCCACTTTCATGGGAACGATGGCGGGGATGGCGCTACGCCTGAAAGAACTCGGCCAGGGGCGGCTCCACGTCATTCGTTGCGGCGAGCGCAGCCATGAACTTCTCTCCGGCCTCGGGCTCGACCAGATTTTCGAGATTCAAGCGAACGGGGCGGCCGCTCCGCAATGCCGGTTGCTCGAAAAAGATGGCGCGGCGAGCGAGCCGGAAACGCAAAAGCGCGAGCAAACCGGGACGATGCTGGCTGCGCACGAGGCGCTCTGTGAGGCGGCGCCGGAAAATCTGACCCGATTCAAAGACGTTCTCGAATACCTCAAGCACGACCTCCATCAAGAGAGCCCAGCGAAGTAAGGCTGCTTCGGCTCCATGCGTTTTCTTCTATTCGGGCTGCTCGTCGCCACGCTCGTCGGCTGGCTCGTCACCTATCAACGCCAGCGCTGGCGCATCCGGCAGCTCGAGCGCGCCAAGGAAGAAATTCAGGTCGAGGAAAACCTCGTCTTCGATTTCCTCCACGGCCTCGGTGAAGCCTTTCGCGACGTCATCCGGCCGCACGATCTCCATCGGCTGATCGTGGAAAGCTCGACCCGCATCCTAGACGCGCACGGCGGCGCGCTTTACATGGCGGACCGCACCGGCGCGAAGCTCGTCCCGGCTTTTATTTCGAAAGGCTGCCCGCCTCTCATCGAGGTGCCCGACCGAATCCTGCAACAAGCCGCCTCGACTCCGATCGCACTCGATGGTTACCTGCGCTCGCACTCGATCGGCGCCGGCGATGGACTTGTCGGCCGGGTTTGGAAAAACGGGGAAGCGGTTCTGCTGGCCGATTTGGCAGATGCGCCGGAGTTGGTGAAGCTGCGCCAATCGGCGCTCGGCACCTCGTCGGTAATGGTGACGCCGCTGCTTTACGGCCGCCAGAATATGGGCGTTCTCGCGGTCGCCAATGGTCCAACGAGCGCGCCATTTACCTCGAGCGACTTCGTGGTTTTCAAGTCGATCTCCGAGCAATCCGCCTTCGCGCTTTACAACGCCATCATCTACTCGGAAGCGAACGAAAAGAAGCGCCTCGATCACGACTTGCAGATCGCGCGCGACATCCAGCGCATCCTTCTTCCTGCAAAAGCGCCCGCCATCGAAGGCTTCCAGATCGCGGGCATCAACATCCCGGCCCGCCAGGTGAGCGGCGATTATTTCGATTATATCCAGGTGGATGAAGACCGCCTCGGCGTCGTCATCGCCGACGTGTCGGGCAAGGGGGTGCCGGCTTCGCTCATCATGGCGATCTGCCGGAGCGCGCTGCGGGCCGAAGCGCGGGCGAATCCATCGCCGGCCGAGGTGTTGCGCAAGGTCAATCGCCAGCTCTACCCCGACATCAAAGAGGACATGTTCATCAGCATGGCCTACCTCATCCTCGACCACAAAAACACCAGCGTCACCCTCTCCCGCGGCGGGCATGATGCGCCCCTTCTCTATCGGGCCGCGACCGCCGAAGTGGAGATTTTGAAGCCGCCCGGGATGGCCCTGGGCATTGACAGTGGCGACGTGTTCGATAGGGTTGCCGCCGATATTTCCGTCCCCCTTGAACCCGATGATTGCCTCGTGCTTTACACCGACGGCGTCACCGAGGCGCTCGATGCGAATGGCGACGAATTCGGGCGCGAAAGAATGATGCGCTCGCTTCGCGCCAGCGCGAGCGAGGGCGCTGAGGAAGTGATCGCCCGCCTCACCGGCGACGTGCGCAACTTCGTCGACGGCCATCCGCAACATGACGACATCACCTTAATCGTAGTCCGCAAGACATGAAAAATCGCAACCACGAAACCGAATCCCGCAAGATCGAAGTCACCGATGACGATGTGCCTAACGACGCCGCTGCCGGGGCGCCCGAGGAGGGCCAGAGCGAAGACGATCCCACCGCCGGTGTCCAGGCCGACCTTGATCGCTTCCGCGATCTCGCCTTGCGCAGCCAGGCCGATTTTGACAACTTCAAAAAGCGCGCCGCCCGCGAGAAAGAAGATGCGATTAGATACGCCAACAGCTCTCTCCTTGAGCGGCTCATCGCGATCGTGGATAATTTCGAGCTTGGTCTCTCCGCCGCGAAGAGCGCGAGCGCGCAATCCCCCATCCTCGCCGGCATGGGAATGGTGTTGAAACAACTGACCGATTTTCTAGCCGACAATGGCCTCCAGCCGATCGATGCCGAAGGCCAGACCTTCAATCCCAATCTGCACGAGGGCATCGCGCGCGAGGCGAGCGAAAGCGTGCCGGAGGGCAAGGTCGTTAGGCAAATGCGCCGTGGCTATAAGCTGAAAGATCGGCTCCTGCGGCCGTCGACGGTCATCGTATCGAGCGGTCCAGCTTCCCATTAGTCACATCGGTCCCCTACATCCCATGGCCATTACGAAACGCGATTACTACGAAGTCTTGAGCGTCGAGCGCAATGCCGCCGGCGAGGAAATCAAGCGCTCCTATCGCAAGCTCGCGGTCAAATTTCACCCGGATAAAAACCCCGGCGACTCCGAGGCGGAGGAAAAATTCAAGGAACTCGGCGAAGCCTACGACGTTCTCATGGACGAGCAGAAGCGAGCCGCCTACGACCGCTACGGCCATGCCGCTTTTGCCCAAGGCGGCGTTGGCGCGCGCGGCGGCGGGTTCCATGACCCGTTTGATATTTTTCGCGAAGTTTTCAGCGGCGCAGCCGGCGGCGGTGGGATTTTTGAGACCTTCTTCGGCGGCGGCGCGCAAGCGGGGCGCGACGGCACGCAGCGCGGCTCCGACCTGCGCTATGACATGCAGATCACGCTCGAGGAAGCAGCCTTCGGCGTGGAAAAAGAAATCGAAGTGCGCAAGATGGATGCCTGCGAGAAGTGCGACGGCAGCGGCGCCGCGCCCGGCTCGCGCGCCATCACCTGCACGATGTGCCACGGGCGCGGCCAGGTGGTCAGCGCGCGCGGGTTTTTCCAGGTCTCGCAGACCTGCCCGCGCTGCCACGGTCTCGGCGAGATCATCGAGAAGCCCTGCCGCGAATGCGAGGGCGAAGGCCGCGCCGAGAAGACCAGCCGAATCAAAATAAGAATTCCCGCGGGCATCGCGCACGGCTCGCGGTTGCGTTCCTCGCGCAACGGCGAAGCGGGCGTGCGGGGCGGCGAAAAAGGCGACCTTTATGTCGTCGTCCACGTGCAGGAACACCCGATCTTCCAGCGCGAAGACGATAACCTTTTCTGCGAGGTGCCGATTTCTTTCCCGACCGCGGCGCTGGGCGGCGAAGTGCCGGTGCCGACCTTGGAAGGGAAAGCGAGCTTTAAGGTGCCGGCGGGGACGCAGAGCGGGCAAAGTTTCAAGCTCCGCGGCAAAGGCATTGTCCAGGTGAACGGCCGGGAGCGGGGCGATCTCTACGCGCGGCTGCTCGTGGAAGTGCCGGCCGATTTGAACAGCGAACAACGCCAGAAGCTGGAGGAGTTCGCGGCCCTCTGCGGCGAGGAAAACACCCCCTTAGGCAAAAGCTTCTTCGAACGCGCCAAGGAATTCTTTCGTTAGGCGATTTAGGGCGGGCGACCACGCATGCACCGCTTCCATCTCCCGCCTAACGAATGGCAATCCAGCGCCCTCGCCCTGAGCGGCGCCGAGGCCCACCACGCCGGCCACGTGCTCCGGCTCCAGCCGGGAGATCGCGCCGTGGTCTTCGACGGCCGCGGCCGCGAAGCCACCACCGACATCACCGCAGTCGATTCCACCACAGTCCACCTGCGCGTCTTGCACGAAGCGCTCACCGCGCCGCTTCGTTGCCACATCGCCCTGGCCCAAGCCATTCCGAAGGGCAAAAATATGGACCTGATTGTGCAGAAAGCGGTCGAGATCGGCGCCGCCGAAATCTTCCCGCTCCTCTCCGCGCGCACCGTCGTGCAGCTCGACCCGGAGAGCGCCGCGCAGAAACAGGCGAAATGGCAGAGTGTTGCGATCGAGGCGGCCAAGCAATGCGGACAGAACTGGCTCCCGCAAGTGCATGAGGCGCGCACGCCGGAGGAGTTCTTCCGCGATGTAGATGCGGGCGTGGCGCCCGCACCTCCCATTCTCAGTGTGGCGCCCACGAATCCTCAGCGCGGCGGCGCGGCAGAACGTCACCCTGAGCGCCCGACACGGGCGCCTCGACATTTCGATCTTCAACTCGTCGGTTCGCTCCAGCCCGGTGCGCGGCATTTGAAGGAAATACTAAGCGATTACGAGGACGAGCAGGAGCAGGAAGAAAGTCGCAGGCCGCGGCGCGTCCTGATGGCGATTGGGCCGGAGGGAGACTTCACCCCCGCTGAGATTTCGCTCGCCCGCTCGCATGGCTGCGTCCCACTCACCCTCGGGCCGGTTATCCTGCGAGTGGAGACGGCGGCGATTTACTGTCTGAGCATTCTTTCCTACGAACTGCTCTAGACAAGCCGATTTTTCACCCGAGAAAGCTCGCGTCCCTTGACGCGAAATTTGCGGAGAGATTGCGACGGCCGTTAGGCGTTTAGGTAGAAAACGCGGGGCGCAAAGAGCGAGAAGGTCAACGCTCGAACAGCATGGCAAAGCGCAGCCGCGCAAACGCCGCGGGTTTTCTTCCGGGCCAGGGGATGCCTAACGAGGCGCCTTGCGACTCGCGCGGGTCTTGCCGCGGGTCGATTTTTTCGCGGACGCACTTTTGTTCTTGGCCGTGCGCGTCGTTCCCCTTGTTGCAGAGGCGCTCTTCTTTCTCCCCCGGCCGGGCGACGCTTTTGTGGTGCTCGTTTTTTTCTTCGCTTTCCCGCCAGAGCGGGTTGCCTTCGCAAGACGGGCCGCTTTGATGGTGCGCTTCGCGCCCGGCAGTGCTGCACGCACCGTTTTGGCCACGACTTTCACCCCGCTGGCGGCTTGCCGCGCAGTCCGCTTAACCGCGGGCATCATCGGCTCGTCGCTCTCCGCCCGTTTGCCGATCATAGCCCCAACCACGCCTCCAAAGACTGCGCCGACCGGGCCAGCCACTGCACCCACAACCGCACCAGTGGCGGCGCCGGCTGCGGCTTTGGTGATCGGCGGGATGGCGACGGATTGATCGGAGCCGGGAACTGTTTTCGTTACGCGAGATTTTCTAGCCATAAGGATTCTTTACGTTTTCGCCGGGCCGATCTTTTCGGCCCTTCGATAAGAGATTCGACGCTCACCCCCCAGACGGTCGGCTTTACGGCCTAACAAAAAGCGCCTCGGTTTCCCGAGGCGCTCTCTTGAAAATGTTGTTGGTTGTCGTTAGCGCCCGCGCCGCTGGCCGCCGTCGCGACGTCCGCCGCCACCACCGCCGCCGTAGCCTCCGCCACCGCCGCCGTAGCCGCCTCCGCCGCCACCACCACCGTAGCC
>JACDGM010000146.1 GCA_013815325.1 Chthoniobacterales bacterium | reverse complement strand
CGTCATCTACTGCGGCGATAACTCGACCAACTCCGCAAACTCCCCGAGGCCTGCATCGATCTCATCTATATCGACCCGCCCTTGAACTCGAACCGCAACTACGAAGTCTTCTGGGGCGAGACAAAAGAGAAGCGGAGCTTCGCAGAGCTTGTTACATCAAGACCGAATGGCAGATAAATTGTGCAAAGAGAGGCGGAGCTGGAACATGTCGCGTATCAGGTCTCGCGATACCACGCCAGAAATAGCCGTGCGCCGTCTCCTCCATCAGATGGGATTCCGTTTTCGTCTGCACCGCCGTGACCTCCCCGGTAAGCCGGACATTGTCCTGCCCAGGTACGGTATGGCTATATTCGTTCACGGATGCTTTTGGCACCAGCATGCGGGCTGTATCGATTGCTCGAATCCCAAGACAAACAGCGGCTATTGGAGCCCGAAATTGCTAGCCAACCGAGAACGCGATCAGAGGAACCGGCGGCTTCTTCGTAGGATCGGCTGGAAACCTCTGGTCATCTGGGAATGCCAGACACGAGACACGGCAGTCTTGATAAGGAAGCTCACAAAAATCTTTAGCAGTGAATCGACAGACCGGCAGTCGCCGGATAAATAGCTCCCACCACGATGTCAGAAACGGCAGACTTCCCATTCACAGTTCTGGAGCTCTGCACCGGCGGCGGTGGACAGGCTTTGGGTCTGGAAATGGCCGGCTTCGAATGCGTGGGGACGGTCGAGAATGACCTGCACGCTTGCGAAACGATCCGGCTCAACCGTCCGACTTGGCTGGTGCACGAGACAGACCTTCAACAATTTTCAGCTCGGAAGTTTCAAGGCGTGGACCTCGTCGCCGCAGGCGTACCTTGTCCTCCCTTTTCCATCGCGGGAAAACAGCTCGGAGCGGACGATGATCGCGACCTATTTCCGGAGGCGCTCCGCATCATTGAGGAAGCTCAGCCGGCAGCACTCATGCTCGAGAATGTCGCGGGTTTCGCCTCCTCAAAGTTCTCGAGCTACCGGGCGACTCTATTCCGGCAGCTCGATGAGATGGGATACCGGGCGGAGTGGCAGATGTTAAACGCCAGTGACTACGGGGTCCCTCAGCTTCGGCCGAGATTTGTGCTGGTCGGTCTCCGTCACAAGTACTTCAACGATTTTGAATGGCCTCTTCCTACAATCCCGGGAGACACCGTGGGGTCTATACTTCAAGATCTGATGGCTGAGAATGGTTGGCCGGGCGCACTCAAGTGGGTCGGCCGTGCAGACGGGATCGCTCCAACTATCGTTGGCGGGTCAAAAAAGCACGGCGGCCCTGATTTGGGACCTACGCGAGCCAGAGAACAGTGGCGGCGTCTGGGTGTGGATGGCCTCGGCATCGCAAACTCTGCGCCAGACGCGTCCTTTCCAGTCGACGGCTCTCCCCGACTGACTTCCCGCATGGTCGCCCGCATCCAAAGCTTTCCGGACAATTGGGAGTTCAGCGGCAAGAAGACAGCCGCATACCGGCAAATAGGGAACGCATTCCCGCCACTGGTGGCGCGAGCCGTCGGCGCATCGATCAACAGTGCTCTCAGTGGATGCCGGACGAAGACTGCGGCGGCCAAATCGCTGCGGCTGCTGGAAAGCCCGCCTCAATGGAAGACTCGAACCCACAAAACAAAAGCGCGCGTCAGCTAATCCTCGACTACTTGCTGGCCCATATTGGTCAAATCGTTGAAGGTCGTGACTTACGCGATGCAGGCCGGGGTATCACTGAATGGGCCCGCCGCGTCCGGGAGTTGCGTGATGAATATGGCTATCAAATACAATCTTACAAAGACTCCAACGACCTAAGGCCTGGTCAATACAGACTTACTTCCGCGAAAAGGATGCCGGCGTTTAGCCGGAACATCTCGAAGGAAACCCGCGCCTTTGTTTTAGAACGAAATGGATACACCTGCCAGATGTGTGGCCTTGCGGCAGGTGACTCAGATCCTTTTGTCCCGAGCCGGACGGTGCGGCTGACCATGGGACACATTAAGGATAAGTCGAAGGGCGGAACGGACACGGCAGATAATCTCCGCGCCATTTGCACGAATTGTAACGAGGGTCTCCAGAACGCGGCATTGCCAAAACCTGACCAAGTCTGGCTGCTCTCCCAAGTGCGGCGGGCAACTGTTTCCGATCAACGCGCCCTACTAGACTGGTTGAAGTTGAAATTCAAACAGTAGAACCTCGGCAAATTAAGTCACGAGCTTACTGTCGACAGCGGCTCTGAAGAACCACACCGACCTATGAAGGCAGCGGAAACTTGCGCGTCAGTTGCTGCACCTGCTCGCGCACTTTGCCGATGGCGTGCTCGTCTTCCCTCCCGGCGAGCGCTTCCCCGATAAGATCGGCGATCTCCAGCATCTCTTCTTCTTTCATCCCACGCGTCGTCACCGCGGGCGTGCCGAGGCGGATGCCGCCCGGTTTGAAGATCGGGTAGGTATCGAAGGGAATCGCGTTTTTGTTCACCGTGATCCCCGCCCGGTCGAGCACGTTTTGCGCGTCTTTGCCGTTGATCTCTTTCGGGCGTAGATCGACGAGCATGAGGTGATTGTCGGTGCCGCCTGAGACGATGCGGAAACCTTGCTTGGCCACACCCGCCGCGAGCGCCTTCGCGTTCAAGACCACTTGTCTCTGATAGTCGCGAAATTCCGGCTGGAGCGCTTCGTGGAAACAAACCGCCTTGCCTGCGATGACGTGCATGAGCGGACCGCCCTGCACGCCGGGGAAAACGGAGGAGTCGATAGCCTTCGCAAATTGCTCCTGGCAAAGGACGATCCCGCCGCGCGGGCCGCGCAGACTTTTGTGCGTCGTGGTGGTGACGAATTGCGCGTGCGGCACAGGGCTCGGGTGCTCCCCCGCCGCGACCAGCCCAGCGATGTGCGCCATGTCAATGAAGAGCAGCGCGTTGACAGAGTCGGCGATCTGCCGCAGCCGCGGAAAGTCGAGGAAGCGCGAATAAGCGGAAGCGCCCGCTGTGATCATCGCCGGGCGCACTTCCTCGGCTTGCCGCGCGAGCGCGTCGTAGTCGATCTGCTCGGTCTTCTCGTTTACTCCGTATTGCGTGACCTCGTAGAGTTTGCCGGAAAAATTAGCGGGATGGCCGTGCGTGAGGTGGCCGCCATGCGCGAGGTTCATCGTGAGGATGCGATCGCCCGGCTTAATGGCCGCGAAATAAACCGCCATGTTGGCCTGGGCGCCGCTGTGCGGCTGCACGTTCACGTGCTCCGAGCCGAAGATCTTAAGCGCGCGATCGATCGCCAGCTGCTCGACGACGTCGACATTTTCGCAGCCGCCGTACCAGCGTTTGCCCGGATAGCCTTCCGCGTACTTATTCGTTAGGCAGGAACCTTGCGCTTCCATCACGGCGCGGCTCGTGAAGTTCTCTGAAGCGATCAGCTCGATGTTCTCGCGCTGGCGTTTTACCTCCTGGGCGATGGCGTCAAAAATCTGCGGATCGACCTGACGCAAGCCCCCGCCTAACGATGGGCGCGAGCCGCTTCCGCCCGCGCTTTGTACGTCCGTTCCTTGAGTCATATTTTCCCGACTGAATCCGGGGGAGAAGGGCCTGCGCGGCAGAGCCACTTCGGCTTGTTCTACATAGGCAAGAACGCTCGGTAAAGCCTTTTCTATGGCATCCGCGCAGTCGTGATAAATGTGGTAGCCCATCCCGATCGGGTCGGGCAGATCGCGCCAGAGCGTGGCGCCCGGCTCTTCAAATTCACGGAGCAAAAATGTCTTCTCCGCCGCTTCCGGGAAGAGGAGATGAATCGACTCCAGATGCGAGCCGGTCATCGCGAAAATATGCGTCGCCCGCTCGACCATCGTGGCGGTGAGCGGCTGGCTGCGGAAGTCGCTGATAGGGACGCCGCGTTTCCGGCAAACCTCGATCGCGTGCATGCTCGGCGGCTGCCCGCGCACGGCATGGACGCCCGCGGCATCGGCCGTGATCTCCTTGCGATTGCCGAGGAGACGGCGGAAAAGTCCCAGCGCCATGGGGCTGCGGCAAATGTTGCCCGTGCAGACGAAAAGGACGTGTTTCACAATCTCGAGACGCGGCGGCGGCGACGCCATCGCGAAGGTAAAATCAAACTGAATCAAGTCAACGAGTGCATCCGGCGCGGCGGGCGCGCGCGTGGCGTTTGCCTAACGATCGCCCGCTCGGTGGCAGGACGCATTGTAGCGTGCGGTGTGTCAGCGCATACGAGGCGTCCGTTGAGACACCCGGGCCGCCGAGGGATTCCGCTGAGGAGAGCGGGCGCTACAAGCGAATGAAAGCGCGCTGGAAATCGTTCCGTTACCGGCTCGAGGTTTGGGGAATCCGGTTTCTCGCCGCGCTCATCCCGCGTTTGCCGCGCCCGCTCGTCGTTCAGCTTGGCCGCGGCGCGGGCTCGCTTGCCGCTCTCCTCGACCGGCCTGGCCGGGAAGTGGCGTTGAGCAATCTCGAGGCGGCTTTTGGTGATCGCTATTCCACGGCCGCTCGCGAGGAGATTGCTCGCCAATCGTATCAGCAATTTGCCGGCACCATGATCGACCTCTTCTGGTGCCCCCGCCTCAACGCCCGGAACTTTCGCCAGCTGATTGAGTTCGAAGGTTTCGACCACTTTGAGAAAACGGTGGGGCGGGGGAACCCGCATATTTTTGCCTGCTTCCACTACGGGAACTTCGAGCTGCTCAGTCTCGGTTGCGGTTGGGCCGGTATTACGCCGCACATTATTACGCAGGAATTCAAGAACCGGGCGCTCGACCCGCTCTTTAACCAGCTCCGCATGCGCTCTGGTCATCGCATCCTGCCGCGCGACGGCGGGATCGTGCGCCTCTACAAAGCGCTCCGCCGCGGCGGCTCCGTCGCGATCCTGGTCGATCTCGCGCTCCAGCTGCATCAGCCGACGGTCGCGATCGATTGTTTCGGATTGAAAACTTCCGTGACCTTCGCTCACGCCTGGCTGGCCGGGCGCACGGGCGCGCCGATCGTGCCGATTCATGCCGAGCCGCTGCCAGGCGGGCGTTGCCGCATCGTTATCCATCCGAAGCTGGAGGTCCCGGCGGGCGCGACGCATCAGCAGGTCGCGCAACTCTGCTGGGACCACTTCGAGCCGTTCGTCAGGCGAAATCCCGCGCCCTGGCTTTGGATGTACAAGTATTGGCGCTACCGGCCGGCGGATGCGGCGCGGGCTTATCCCTCCTATGCCCGGGCCTTGCCGCAATTCGACGCTTTGATCGCTGCGGCAAAAACGCCCGGATAACCCTCGGACTCATTCAGCTTACACATACACTCCGCTCCGCCTAAGGACAGGAAAGAGAGTGTAAGTGCACGTGAAAGTGTAAGAGCAAAGCGCGGGATCGACCCGTCGCGGTTGACAACGGCGCGGGACACTCTCCAGTTTGGGAAATTATGCGTATCATCTTCCGTCTTTGCTTCCTCACCGCTCTAGCTGCTTTCGCTCTCCTCACGAGCTGCAGTACGACGCCAAAGAGTGCCACCATTTATCACGTGGTCGCGCACAAGCCGCACGAACCTTCCAAGGTGCGCGTGGCTGTTTCGCTCTCGAAACAGAACGTTTACGTCATGGAAGGCGATCGCTGCCTGATGGCCGCCGCCACCTCCGTCGGCATGAACATTCATCCGACGCC
>JACDGM010000064.1 GCA_013815325.1 Chthoniobacterales bacterium | reverse complement strand
AAGAGATGGGAATCTTCAATTCAAAGAAGCAGAGCTTCACCGCCGAGAACAGCGTCAGTCAGGCGGCGAGCTGACTCACTGCGGTGCGCAGTTCCTCAAGGTCGAAGGGCTTGGAGAAGATCGCGTGCACGTCCAGTCCCTCGAACGTCTCGCGAACTTCGGGGAGAAGGTGTGCCGACAAGATGATAATCTTGCTTGGGATACTGCGTTTCCGAATCGCATCGACTAATTCCACGCCGGTGAGGTTCGGCATCTTTTGATCGACGATGATGAGATCAAAAAGATCCGAGCAGGCATCGAGGAGGGCGAGGGCGGCGTCGCCGCTATCTGCGCGAAGGACTTCGTAGCGCGGCGCGGTAAAGACGTACTGGAGAGAAAGCGTGACCGATGGCTCGTTATCGACGGTCAGGATTCTGAAAGGCGATTCCATGGTCGAGATAAACAGCACCGTCCGTACCGGCGGCAGGGAGAAACTGCTAATTACAGGGCGCGCACCACTCTGTCCTAAGCCTCCGCGGAAGACGATTTTGCCTCGGCGGGCGCGAGCGCCCCGATCCCGCGACGGAAGCCCTCAATTGCACCGAGGGCCAACGCGCCGCTGGCCGCCGCGGCTTAGGGGGTCGGACTGGTTTCCGGTTGCGCTTCGCTTGCGGGTTCACGCTGGCGTCCGGGATGGCGCTTGCGGTCAGGGGAGGCGTCGGGATCAGGTGTCGCCGAGGCATCCGTCTCGCCAGCCTTGGGTGATTGGCGACGCTCGTCGGAATTGCGCCTCTCCCGCGGCGTGGAAGTGTCACTCGCGGCCGGAGTGACGGAAGCTCCTTCTTGCGCGCGATCGTTTGGGGTGGCCGTTTGGTTGTTTTCTGGCGAGCTTGGGCTTTCGCTGGCCGCTGGTGTGGCGGTGGCTTCGGCCCCCCGCCGCCGTTGGCTATTACCATTACGCTCCCGTTGGCGTTGCATCCGCATATCCGCGTTCTGGTCGCCGTTGCGTCGGGGGTTGGTCTCCTGGCCGTCGTGGCGCCGCTGATCCTGGTCGCCGGAGCGGGCCCGGATGTCCACGTTCACGCCTACTCCCGGTTGTACTCCATAATAGGAATATACCCCGCCGATAAAATCGGCGCGGCTGTACTCATCAATGCGCGAGCTTTCCCACACCGGCGCGCTGTAAATTTTCTCTTTAGCGACGCTAACAGTGTAGGTGTGGCTGTCGGAGCCACGACTGAAGACTGTCCAGGGTGCCGCGACGGTCTTGCGCGCGCCGCCGGCCTCCGTGCTCAGGACGACGTAGGCCATGCACCCTGTTTGCTGGTCAAGAACGACATCAGTGATCTGCCCTACCTCGTCTCCTTGGGGGCCCGTGACGTGGGAGCCTACGATTGTGGTGGTCGGAACGTAGGTGCTGGTGGTTGTAGTGGTGGTGGATTGCGATTGGCCGGCAGCGGTGAGGAGGTCGATGGCGATCAGCCCGCTGACTGCGGAAACTAATTTGAGTGATTTCATAGTTGGTTGTTAGTAAGGTTTGGATGTGATGACATAAAGGAATCGGGTGTTAGAGCGCGGGCCGGATGGAGCAGAGTTTTGTCCTTGTAGTGAGCGCGAGATCTTACGTGGCTAGGGGAGCTCCGCTGTTACCCGTCCATAACCCTTCGTAGGCCGCGGCGACTCGTTGCAGATGGCTGCTTTCATCGCTGGCACGCGACCTCTTTCAATACATGAGTCGCGATGGCTCCCCACCAGTGAGACTGGCGCGAGCACGCAAAGGTCGATTTTTTTAGACAGGGCGCGGCTTGGAGAGCGGGGCGAAGCAGGACCTCCTCCTGCGCGGCCGCTTCTACTTCTTCTTCGGCGCCGCCTTTGCTGCTGAGGCCACGGTCTTCTTTTGAGTCGCGCTGCTGGCTTTCGCTTTTTGCTGTGTCTTTTGCTTCTGATTCGCTTTCGGTGATTTGTCGCCCATGATGGGGTAGGCTCCGCCGGTACTGACCGATGTCAACGGAAGGTTCAGTGGAAAGAGAGTTAGCGAGGACAAGAATTCCCATGGGATGTCTGGGTGACGGGTGCGTCTCTCGATTCCGCTCCTTCAGGCAACGCTGTCCTACCGCCCCAAAATCATCTGAAGCGAGAGCGATCAGCCTTTGTAGCGTGCGCTGCCTCAGCGCATCACCCGGCAAGGCCCCGCACGAATTGGCCGGTTACTCAGCTGAAATAGCGGACGCTACAACAATCCAGCCTTCTTGGAGGCCGCTCACTATCGCTCTGGTGAGGCCGTACGAGATAAGGTACCTTTAATGAGAAAAGGTACTAATGTCCGCCCCCGTGGCCTGTAACGCCGGTTCCGCCACCGATTCCGACACCACCGATGTTGCCGGCGCCTGTTTCAGCAGCCGTCCCGACGCCGGCGGGCCCGCTCGCGGCACTGCCGGCAGCGCCACCGCCTTGATCGGCGCAGCTGGCCAGGGTAAAACCAGCACTGACAATAAGGACAAGTAGTAGGATTGATCTTTTCATTACCCTCTAATCGCTTCTTCGCCGGCTTCTGCGTTGGTATCTTCTTTCAATCGGGATGAGCGTGGCTGTCCACGCTTTGTCACGACCAATGCGAAGTGCCGCCACAGATGAAAACGAGGCATTCAGGGCATGGCACCGACGGCGCGTTGCGCCCCAGACCTAGCGAAAGAAGAAGAGGTAAACGAGGATGCTTAACACCACCATCGCACAGATGAATTGCGCGAGGAGTTTCGCATCAAATGGCCTGGAGGCCCTCGCCGCGATGAAGGAGGGGGGACAATGACGGCAATGATTCCCGAGGCTGGAAAGAGCGTAGCCGCAGGTGGGGCAGGATTCCAAAGCCATATGCTAGTTATCGCAGAACCCCGTCAAATAGCGAGGCATAGTCGACGCTCGCTAATCGCTGGCATCTGCGCCAGGCGCGCACATCCTGCTCTCGCCGCGTCGAATCCGGGCCGCGCGCATTGGGTCGGGACGTTTCCTCGCCTTGTTCTGTTGCGCGATTGCACGGCGAAACTTGAGCGCGGGGCATTTCTCATTCTGGAACCAGCAAAACCGTTTGGGAACTAGTCGAGAATGGGTGACTGTTGCAGCCTTATGGGAAACAGTCAGGGCAGAGATAATGTCAGGAAACGCGCAGCACGTCGCAAGAAGACCGAGCGCCTCGCGCTCGCAAAAGCAAACAAGAAAAAGGCAGGGAAATAACGCATCCGCATTGCTTGGCGCGCGCACTCCGGGGACGTAGTTATTACCAGCTCACAAATTCGCAAGAAAGAGTCCGAGGTCACCCGGGGCGCCCGGCTTTTGGTGCTGGTGGACGAATCGAATGTCGGCAGCTCAGTACGGACCGCGGGGCGCGGGCTTGACTGGTTAAGGCTGCGTGAGTTCCTCTCCGGCGCAGAGACCGGCCGCGAGTTGATCGAGATGGTAGTGTATGCCGGGTTACCACCGGCGATTCCTCTCTGGCAGGAGGAACGGGATAAGAAGAACAAGTTTATTCATTGGCTGCGCTCAAATGGATTCATGGCCATAACCAAGGATGGGGCGCCGGCGGAGGAGGGTCATTACAAAGCAAACGTCGACGTGATGATGGCAATCGACGCGCTCGAGTTATCAGTCGAGATGCAGCCGGAAGTAATCATCCTCGTGACGGGTGACGCGGATTTCGCTTATCTCGCGACGAAGCTGCGCCGGCGCGGAATCCGCGTGGAAGTGGCTTCGGTAACCGAGAATCTCGGGAACGTCTTGAAGTCAGCGGCCAATGCCGTGATCGATCTGGCGCCTTTGTTCAGAACATTTGACTTGATGCTGGTGGCCGAGGCTCCGACTCCGCCAGCGCGACGGAAGCGACCGTAACGGAGGGACGCGCTTCCGCGCGCCCTGGATCGCGTGGGCCACGCGCCGGGATGGCACGCCACCGGGTTCACATGTGTGCTGATCATCGGAAACGCGAATGCGTACGCGCAAATAGATGATCTTCACTTGCCCCGGCCCGGGTCGGCGGCGCCGCTCCCGCCAGTCACAAAATCCGCTGTGCGAGACCAGGAGAGCTTCGCACACCGAGCTAGCTCATACGGGCCGCTCGCGCTGTCTTACATCGGCTCACGCTCTTCGCGCGCCCGATCTTCGAAGCGTGTGAATTCTTTGCGGAACGTCAGCGGCACGTCACCCGTCGGGCCATTGCGCTGTTTGGCAATGATCAACTCCGCCTTCCCTTCGGTCTCGTCCTTCTCTTCCTCGGTATCGGCGTAGTATTCCTGCCTAACGAGAAGGCCGACGAGATCGGCGTCCTGCTCGATACTGCCTGATTCGCGCAAATCGCTCAGGCGCGGCCGGCCTCTGCTGTCACCCGTCCGGTTTTCCGGGTTTCGATTCAACTGCGCCGCGACAATGATCGGGATCTTCAGCTCTTTCGCGAGCCCTTTGATCCCGGCGGAAATTTCCGAGATCTCGATCTGGCGGTTTTCCTGGCCGCGGCGCGAGGTGGAACGAAGCAGTTGCAGGTAATCGATCACGATCAGCTCGACCTTGTGTTGCGCGGAGAGACGCCGCGCCTTCGCGCGCAGCTCCAGAATCGTTAGGCCAGCGGTGTCGTCGATGTAGATTTCGGCCTCCGCCAATTTCGCCGCCGCAGTGGTGAGCTTATCGAAATCGGTCTCGGCCAGGAAACCGTCGCGCGCTCTCTTAATGTTGACGCGCGCGCGCGAGCAGAGCATCCGCTGCACAAGTTGCTGGCTGCTCATTTCCAGACTAAACACCGCCACCGGACGTTTCTCGTGCACCGCGACGTGCTCGACGATGTTCATCACCAAGGCAGTTTTTCCCATGCTCGGCCGCGCCGCGATCACCACCATCTCCGCGGGATGCAATCCGCTCGTCATGCGGTCCAGCTCGATGAAACCGGTGGCGAGGCCAGTCAAGCTGCCTTTATTTTCCCACAATTTTTCGATCGCCTCGATTGCCTCCATGACCTGGTCTTTCATGGTGAGGCTCTGACCTTTGAAACGATCCTCTCCGACGGCGTAAATTTTCTGCTCCACTTCGTCGAGGAGGTTGTCCACCTCGTCCTGCTCTTCGTAGGAGCGACGCGCGCCTTCCGTGCAGGCGCTGATGATCTCGCGCAGGATGTATTTGTCGCGCACGATCTCGAGGTAATAGCCGACGTTCGCGGCCGTCGGCACAAACGTGAATAGGCTCGTGACAAAGGAGGCGCCGCCGACCGAGTCGAGCAGATTCCGGTCGCGCAACACTTGCGTAAAGGTAATTAGATCAATGCCGGCGCCGCCGTTCCAAAGATCGACCAGCACGATGTAAATCGTCTGGTGCGCCGGGATGTAGAAATACTGTTCGTTAATTTTCTCGACCGCTTCCGCGATGATGTCGCGGGGCGAGATGAGCATCGAGCCGAGGACGCCCTGCTCCGCTTCGACGCTGTGCGGAAGCGCGCGGTGGATATCCGGTGAAGAAGTTGTGAACTTCTGCCGTTCCGCGCCGCCGCCGTTTCCCGGCCAGCCTCGGCCGGACCCGTTCCCGGGTTCTTTGCGAGGCTTCTCAGTCGTCCGCGAGGACGCTTGAGAATCTCTCGGCATTTACTTCGTTCGCTTGCGCGGAGCGCGGGACTTATCAGCCGATTCCTCGGCCGCTGCTTCGGGCTTGGGTTCTTCGGAAGATTTGACGTTGAATTTGAATTTCGCCGTGACGTCGTGGTGCAGCTTGAGCGGCACTTCATGTTCGCCGGTGGTCTTGATCGGATGCTCGAGCACGAGCAGGTGGCGATCGACTTGGCGGCCGAGTTCCTGCTGCAAGCGTTCCGCCAGGTCGTGCGCGGTGATCGAGCCGAAAGCCTTGCCCGTCTCGCCCGTCTGGAGAATAAAAGTGACCTTCAGCTTCCCGATGCGCCGGGCAAATTCCTCAGCTTCGTTAAGCTCGCGTCCTTCGCGTTCGGCGCGCTTCGCCTTCAAGGCGTCGAGCTGGCGCATTGTGCGCGGCGTGACTTCGTCGGCCTTGCCGGTGGGAAGGAGAAAATTGCGGGCATAGCCGCGGCGAACTTTCACGACATCGGCCTCGGCGCCAAGACCGGGCACATTTTCCGTCAGAATAATTTGGGTCGAAGGCATCTGCTTTGTAGTGGGAATTTCAGTTCGCATCCGATTGGGAAGCGCGCGGCCTGATTATAGGACGCGGAGCGATCGTGTCAACGCAGGGCCGGCCGTTAAATTTGAGCGGCGGCGCGTTATTTTGGATTGTAGATCGCAGGCGGGAACAAGCCGATCGAGGGTAAGGGCATTGCCGTGGAAGTTGCTTCCTACAGATTACCCTTACCCTCGGCTGGGCTATCACCCTTGCTTCAGTGCAAGTTATAGACTTCCGCCAAGCCGATGCCGGAGCCGCCGGCGGCGTCCTTCACCACTGCGGTGTAGGCGCCGGCGGGCAGGTTGAGAAGTAGCGCGGATTCCGCCGGGTCACTCGGAGCGAGACCATTGAGTTGCACGTCGGCAGAGTTGGAATCGTCCTGCCAGTTATCGTTGCTACCGATCTCCATTCCGTTGCTGTCGAAAACCGTCAGGCTCGGATTACCGAGTGGCTGGTTCAGCGTGGCAGGCAGCGATGGGCCAAGAGCGCGCACCACGACGGTCGCGCTGGCAACATCGCCGACAATGAATCCACTGATCAGGACATTGTCGCCCGTGCCGACCAGGCCACGCGCGCTGATGTTGGCGAGGATGGAGCCAGAGCGAGGTGATAAGTCATAAGCCTCGACCAGCGCGACCCCTGTTGTCGAACCCTTGCCGCTGACTACGACTGTATAGGTGCCAGGCGCCAGAGTTTTCAGCGTTGCCGCTTCCGCAGGATTACGGGGATCAAGCCTATCGCCCGTAATCGTCGCGGCGCCATTATCATCCTGCCAGTTGTCATTTGAAACTACCAACGCTCCAGTAGAATCGTAAACCTTAAGAACAGGATCAGCCAAAGCCCCGAAGACCCCGGCATCACCCAGGGAAGGCCCGAGTGCACGAAGGATCACAGTCTTGGAAGCGCTGCCGCTAACGATGAACCCACCGATAAGAACGTTGTCGCCTGTCCCAACCATCGCTCGCGTGGAGAGATTAAGGGCCTGCGGGCCGACCGTGGGAAATTTGGTTGACTCCAGATGCAGCGGAAGCGTGCCGTAGGCAGTATCACAGATGGAACCCGGATACATATAATCGAAGACTTTCGCACCTGAGGCGTTGAAGCCCAGCAGTTCCGAGGAAACGGCGCTCCCATCGAGGATAAAGGCATAGTCAGTAACGTAGTTGTTCTTGGCGTCTTCATAGACACTGCCACAGAACTGGCTATAGATGTTTTCGGTACCGGGGTAATCCTTTAGTTCGATTGCCGTCTGCACCGCCAGCTCGAGCCGATACTTGCGCGGAATCGAGAAATCGCGATTGATCCCTGGGGGCATCTGGAACCCACTGTTGCGGCCGTTGTCCATGAGCAAAAGGTTATTATCCAGCGTAATCGACAAGCCGTGTTGCCCGATTGGCGGGAGCGTGTCGGGTCCGAGTGCCAAGGAGAACTGCGCGAGAGATGGGAATTGAAACCAATACTTGGTCTCGTCCCCGAGGATCCATTTGATGGCGTCGGTTTGATAGTCCAGCCCAATGACAAAGTTCTCACGGCTCGAGACGATGAAGGAATCGTCCGATCGCCTGTAGGTCACTGCATTGTTGTGGAACCAGTCAGTCGGCGCGGGAAAGACAAAGAGGCTGGGATCATCTCCGCCAGCGATCATCGCCGCGCTGATAATATTTGCCAGATTCCAGGTCTCCAAAATATTCCCCGCGGCATCCACCTCCCAATTGATTGATTCGGTGAAAGCAACCGTATCGACGTCGAGTATGATGCCCGACTTGCCGCGGTCGATGTTGTGATGGAAATTGATTACACCTAAAGCGCTGTAGTCAGCGACTAGCGTGACGGTGCCGTCCAGATCCTCGCGATACAAATTGGTGGAATCGGTGACATAGACGGCGTTATCGAAAAAGCCTGAAGAGGCGATTGTCTGAAGCGACGTGGCCAATGGGCTTACCCAGCGGATTGCCCCGTCGGTATCGAGGATAACTGGAGAACCAGGACAGGAGCCGCGGACGAACATATAATCATAGCTCAAGGAAGTGTCGCCAGTGCGCGGTAGTATTTTAGTGGGGGTGTCGAGCGAGCAGGAATTTGTGTAAGTAGCGGTTGTGATTGCGATCGTGGCTTGCTTCGAGGATCCATCGACAAAGTTATAGGCCAAGATGACGGTGTTGGTAGAGCCGGCGTAAAGGCCGTAAACGGGCAGGAAAATTTCACCGCTGGCCTGTAAGTAGCCCCGTTCGGTAAGATAGCCGTTCGAATATTGGCCGGAGAGGGGCCGGGTGACCGACCCAGCCTTATGCGCAATCGTAAATTTAATACTCTTAAGCACGCTCGTATCAGTGGCCTGCAAAGTCACCTGGCTGATGAAGGGTGTCACCCCTGGCGTCTTCGCCGTCACGGTAATCGTGGTGTCATCGGCTTGGGTGGCGCTGGCGGGCCGCGCCAACGTTGTTAGGGCAAGGGCAAGGGCAATGCCGTAGGGTTTTATATTCATATTGTTATCTTGTTTTTCAGCGGTTGTTGTGTGGGTTAATGGAGGTTGTAAACTTCGACGAGGCCGACGCCTGTGCCACCCGCGGCACTCACGACGACCCCGGTGTACGCCCCGGCGGGCAAGTTGAGGAGGAGAGCTGACTCGGCGGGAGCGGTTGGCGCAAGGCCATTGAGTTGGACGTCGGCAGAATTGGGATCGTCCTGCCAGTTATCGTTGCTGGCTACTTCGCTCCCATTGCTGTCGAAAATGGTCAATGCAGGATCGCTCAGCGACTGATCTACGTTGCCAGGAAGTGAAGGCCCAATGGCCCGTACGACAACGGTGGCGCTGGCGACGTCGCCAACAATGAATCCACCGATAAGGACATTGTCGCCCGTGCCGACTACTCCACGCGCACTGATGTTGGCGAGGGTGGAGCCAGAAAGCGGCGATAAGTCGTAAGCCTCAACCAGCGCAACTCCTGTTGTTGCACCCCGGCCGCTGACTACGACCGTGTAAGTGCCAGGCGCCAGAGTCCGCAGCGTTGCGGCTTCCAGAGGATCGCCCGGAGCAAGTTGATCGGCAGTCAGTGCGGCCGCGCTTGGGTCGTCTTCCCAGTTGTTATTCGTAGCCAGCAACGCTCCGGTAGAATCATAAACGTTAAGGACCGGGTCAGCCAAAGCCCCCGCTACCCCGGCGCTGCTCAGCGAAGGCCCGAGGGCACGAAGCGCGACCTTCTTGGAAGCGCTCCCGCTGACGATGAAGCCTCCGATGAGAACATCGTCACCTTTCCCCACCATCGCGCGCGTCGAGAGATTGAGAGCCTGTGGACCGACAGTAGGAAACTTGGTCGACTCCAGATGCAGTGGAAGCGAGTTATAGGCACTGAAGCAGCCCGGCCCTGGATATTGGTAATCGAAGACCTTCACACCTGCGGCGTTGTAACCGAGGATTTGCGCGAGTGCTCCGCCCCCGATAGAGGCGTAATCGACGAGATAGTTCGACTTTGCATCTTCATAAGCACTTCCGCAAAAATTTGTGAAGAGCCGTTCGTCGCCCGGATAATCCAAAAGCTCGGTTGCCGTGTTCGTAGCCAGATTAATTTTGTATTTGCGCGGCAACGTGAAGGGTAAAGTAATACCCGGAGGATTGTGGCGTCCGCTGTTTTGCCCGTTATCGATCAAAAACAGGTTGTTATCCTCGGTGATCGACACGGCATGCTGGCCGATCGGCGGAACGCCGCCAGCATTCAGAGTCAAAGCAAACTTAGCCAGGGAAGGGAACAGAAACCACTGCTTCGTCTCGTCGCCCAAGATCCATTTGATCTCGCTAGTCCCATAGTCGAGCCCAATCACGAAGTTCTCGCGGCTCGAAACGATAAACGAATCGTCCGACCGCTTATAGGTGGTGGAGTTATTGTGAAACCAATCGACCGGTGGAGGATAGACAAACTCGCTCGGATCATCGCCGCCCGCGATCATGGCCGCGCTGATGATATCGGCCAGGTTCCACATTTTGAGAATGTTGCCGGCTTTATCGACCTCCATATTAACACACTCGATGTAGTCATCGCTGTTGACGTCCAGGACAATGCCAAACTTACCTCGATCGATGTTGTGGTGAAAATTGATAGACCCAAGTGAGGCATAGTCGGCGGTGAGAGTGATTGTGCCGTCGAGATCGACGCGATAGAGCTGGTGGCCCTGAGTAACATAGATGGCGTTATCGAAAAACGTGGAAGAACCTTCGCGGATGGAAATTGTGTTGATGGGACTGGTCCAGCGCACCTCGCCATCGGTATCCATGATGATCGGGGACACGCTGCAAGCCCCGCGCACCAGAAAAAAGTCATAGCTCAGGTAAGCGCCCGGCACGCGACCCTGCAAGACCGTCGGCGTGGCATAACCGCAAACATCAGCGAATGCGCCTGTCGTGATGACAGTGCTGGCCTGCTTCGAAGAGCCGTCTGAAAAGTTGTAGGTTAGAGTAATGGTGTTGGTGAAGTTGGCGTAAAGGCCGTAGACGGGAAGAAAAATGGTACCAGCAACCGGGTCTTCATAACCGTGGTCGGAGAGATATTCCTTCGAATAGGTGCCGGATAAGGCACGAGTCACCGATCCCAGCTTTGGGGCGATCTTGAACCGGATGCTGCTGATGACGGTGGTGTCGCTGGCCTGCAAGGTCAGCTGCGAGATAAAAACCGTCGGGCCGGGCGTTTTCGCGACAATGTCGATAGTCGTGTCATCCGCCTGGCTGGCGGTGACGCGACAGGCAAACGTGGTCAGCGATAGCGCGAAAGCAATAGCACAGAAATTTACTCTCATAAAGTGGCTCATTCTAGGACCTCCGATTCTTCTCTTAGTGTAAATTATAGACTTCGACCAGGCCGACGCCCGAGGCACCGGCGGCTGTCGTCACGACCCCAGTGTAGGCACCGGCAGGCAGGTTGAGGAGGATGGCAGATTCCGACGCATCGGTGGGCGCGAGGCCGTTTCGTTGGACGTCGGCAGAGTTGGGGTCGTCCTGCCAGTTATCATTACTGGCCACTTCGCTCCCATTGCTGTCGAAAATGGTCAAAGCAGGATCGCTCAACGGCTGATTCACATTGCCAGGAAGGGATGGGCCAAGCGCGCGCACGACGACAGTGGCGCTGGCGACATCGCCAATGATAAACCCGCTGATCATGACGTTGTCGCCCGTGCCGACCGTGCCGCGTGCGCTGATGTTAGCCAGGATGGAGCCAGAGAGCGGGGATAAGTCGTAAGCCTCGACCAGCGCAATTCCGGTGGTCGAAGCCCGACCGCTGACCACAACCGTGTAAGCGCCAGGCTTCAGTGTTTGCAGAGTTGCGGCTTCGGCGGGATCATCGGGAGCAAGCCGATCGCTTGTCAGTGCGGCGGCGCCAGCGTCATCCTGCCAGTTGTCATTCGTCACGACTAACGCGCCGGTAGAATCATAAACCTTAAGGACTGGGTCAGCCAGAACCCCTGAGACTCCTGCATCGCCGAGGGAAGGCCCGAGCGCACGAAGGATCACGGTCTTGGAAGCACTGCCGCTAATGATGAAGCCTCCGATCAAAGCATTTTCACCTGTACCCACCATTGCTCGTGTGGAAAGATTAAGAGCTTGCGGCCCAACCTTCGGAAACTTGGTCGACTCCAGATGAAGGGGAAGCGAGTTATACGCGTTGAAGCAGCCGGCGGCTGGATACTGATAAGCGAACACTTTAACACCGGCGGCGTTGTAGCCCAGAATTTGCGCGAGAGGTCCGCTGTCGTTCCTGATTAGGGCGTAATCAACCAGATAATTTAATTTTGCGTCTTCGTAGACGCTACCGCAAAAATCGCTGAAGTAGCGTTCGGCGCCCGGGTAATCCAGAAGTTCCGTAGCCTGTTTTGTAGCCAGGGTTATCTTGTATTTGCGCGGCAACGAAAACGGTTGATTCGCGCCGGGCGGATCATGAAACGCACTGTTGCGCCCATTATCCATGAGTAACAGGCTATTATCGAGAGTAATCGACACAGCGTGCTGTCCCGACGGCGGAACGGCGCCAGGATTAAGACTTAAGGCGTACTGGGCGAGCGAAGGGAATTGAAACCACTGCTTGTTCTCGTCTCCTAAAATCCACTTAATGCCCTTGGTTTCATAATCGAGACCAATGACAAAGTCTTCGCGGCTCGAGACAATGAACGAATTGTCTGATCGCCTGTAGGCGGTGGAGTTGTTATGGAACCAATCGACGGGCGCGGGAGAGACAAACTCACTGGGATCGTCTCCCCCGGCGATCATGGCCGCGCTGATGATATCGGCTAGGTTCCAAGTTTTGAGAATATTTCCCGCCTTATCGACCTCTATGTTTACCGATTCAACGTACTGCTCCGTGTCGACGTCGAGGACCATTCCGAATTTCCCTCGATCGATGTCATGATGGAAATTAATGTAGCCAAGAGCGCTGTAGTCAGCGACGAGAGTGATCGTGCCATCGAGATCTATCCTGTATAATTGACTGTCCTGGGTGACATAGACCGCGTTATCAAAAAAGAGGGCAGAACCTTCACGGATCGATGCTATCTTCAAAGGGCTGGTCCAACGGACCGCACCATCGGTATCGAAGATCGCGGGTGAGACGCTGCAAGCACCGCGCACGAGAAAGAAATCGTAGCTCAGGTAAGCGTTGGGCACCCGGGCTTGCAAGACCGTAGGCGAAGCATAGTTGCAAGGATTGCCGAATTCTGCGGTCGTGACGGTGGTCGTGGCTTTTTTAAACGAGCCATCGGAAAAGTTGTAGGTCAATGTGACGGTGTTGGTGTAGCCGCCGTAAAGGCCGTAAACCGGCAGGAAGATGCTGCCACTGGCCGGTTCTTCATATCCGTGGCTCAAGAGGTACTCCTTCGAATAGGTGCCTGACAATGCGCGGGTGACGGAACCCGGCTTCGGGGTAATCGTGAACTTAACGCTGCTAATGACGCTCGCGTCGCTGGCTTGCAATGTTAACTGCGAAATGAAAACCGTCACGCCGGGCGTCTTGCTCTCAATGGTTATGGTGGTGCTATCGGCTTCACTAGCGCGGAGAAGCGGAGCAGCAAAAATGAACACGGCGGCGCCAGCGAAGAAGGAGCGGAATTTCATTCGCCCCGGTTTTAGGGAATGCGATTCAGCACGGCAAGAAGTTTTTTCCCCTCTCGCGTTTTTTCTTTTCGTCCCAATTTTCGGCGACCGGGCAAAAAGCCGGAGGCGACGTATTGCGTGCGTCGTCTGGCCGCGAAGGCGACGGCGCCGAGCTTCAGGAAGAGCCGCTATTTCGCGGAGTCAAGGCGCGCCCCGGAGGAAGCATAGCTTGTTTTATCGGTGCGGAGTTGGATAGGCCGCGGGGCTCGCATTTCCCTCCTTGTCGATCGCGCAGACGCCGAATAGAAAATTATCCTTCGAGGCAGGGAGCGTAAACCGAGTCACGTCGCCGACCGCACGCGCGTGCTGCCAAAGCGGCGCGGTTGTTTCGCGCCAGAGGATTTCGTAACCGGCAAGATCCGGTTCGGCGTTCGCCGCCCATTGCAGCGTGGTGCTGTTCGTCAACTCCTTCGTTTCGACCTCCAGCTTCGCCGGCGCCGCCGGAGCGAGGGCAAGGCCGCCGAGCGCGCTCGCATTGACGCGCGCCACTTGCGCGATGTAATCGAAGTCGCAAAATTCCGGCAGATCGCCCATCTGCACGCCGTTTTCTTTGCGCAAATCCTGATGCTGATGGCGGAAATCTTCGTTCGGCTCAGTCATTCGGACAGCAGGAAAACCGGCATCAAGGAAAGGGCTATGATCGCCGCCGCGAAGATAGCGGTCGCGCCGGTAGATGATGTCGACAGTCATCCCGGGCAGGCGCTTTTCCGCCTCTGCTTTAATGTAACGTGCCAGTTCGCGCGCGCTGCTGTCGTTCTCTCCGCCCGTGCGCACTAGCGTCCGCAACGGATCGGACATCTCGCGCAGTGGCGGAACTCCCTCAGCGAAAAGCCGCACGTGATCTTTGACCACGCGTCCATCATCGGCACGTGAGCTACCGACGATGTCGTTGGTGATCATGCCGGCGACATTCCAGTTCTTCTCCTTCGCCAGCTTCGCCCAATGCGTGGAACCGAAGAGCCCCTGTTCCTCGCCCGCGACCGCTATGAAAACAAGAGTCGCATCCCAGTTCTTTTTCGACAAGACCCGGGCCATCTCCATGACGGCGGCAACGCCTGATGCATCGTCATCCGCGCCGGGCGCATCGGCGGTGCTATTCATCACGTCGGTGACCCGCGAGTCGTAATGGCCGGTGACGACATATATCCGGTCGCGTGATTCGGGCTGCGTCCCGCGCAGAGTCGCGACGACATTTACTACCTGGACTGGCTGCGGGTTACGCTCGCCGGGCGGCTGGGTGAAATCATCGAGAGTTACTTCCAGGCGGCCGCCGCCCTCCTTGCTGTAACGTTCTAGCTCCGACTGAATCCAGCGTCGCGCGGCACCGATGCCGCGAGTGTCACTCTGCGTGTCGGAGAGTGTATGACGTGTGCCGAAGCTGGCGAGCTTGCGGATCGTCGACCCGATGTTGGCTGCCGAGATGTCGGAGAGCACCGCCGCGATCTGCGGGTTCTCTTTCACTTCCAGTTGGGTATCGGACGCGACGCCTCCGGAAGCGAAAGCCAGCGGCGTGATCAGGAGAAGGAAAGCCAAAGTCGTATTCATACAGATGCGCTCATGGTCGATGCGGCAACGGTGCTTGCCAAGAAACAAAAGAGCTGATCGGGGTGCCAAACACCGTACGGAATTCGCAATAGCTTAGAGCGTGTCCATGCTGGCTGGCCTTCCACCGTCCATTTCGTCGACTCACTGCGCTAAGGCACCTCTCAGTGAGGATTCAAGCCTTAGCGCGTCCTTTCGTCGTTAGTCGGGGCGAGGAGATTGCCGAAAAGACTTCCGGCGACGAGGAAGATGATGCCGGCTGTCCCCGCGAGCGCCGCATGCAGGAGCCAAAAGCGAGTGGCAGGCATCTTCTCGAGCAGGCCGCCGATCCAGCCGACGAGGTTGTTGGCCGCGAAAAGGTGCAGATAGAAAACGCCGATGATCGTGGCCGATAAGGCCGGCGGGGCGACGCGCGCATAGAGAGCGAGGGAGACGGGGAAAGACATTCGCGAAGCCGATGCTGTTGAGCGTGTGAAAGGCGATCAACCAGCCGATGGCAACCTTCGTCCCGGAATGCGCGGCGATCGCTGCGCCGACGGCCAGGGAGATGAAGCCGGTCACGGCGCAGAGACCTCCGATACCCATCTTGGTGATCTCCGCAGGCTCAGGATATTTCCTCGACCAGAGTCGCCAGAAGACGACGGCGAGCGCGAGGAAAGTGACCGATAGGATCGAGTCGAGAGTTATCAGCCAGGTCGTCGGCATCTTATGATTGAAGAAAACGAGGTTGGCGTTTCTCTCCGCCCAGATGAGATAGGCATTAAAGATCTGTTGATTGCCGATAACCGCGATCGTAAGGACCGGGAGAAGCGCAACGAGCGCGACAATCCCCATTTTTTCCTGATGAGTGAGAGGAACTTTCGCGGCACGCTCACTCTTCCGCACAATGGCCGAATCGCGCGGGAGCCAGCGCCGGCCCCGGAGATAGATCGCGAGTCCGATCAACATGCCCACTCCGGCCGCGCCGAAGCCGTAGTGCCAGCCGTAGACTTCGCCGAGCGTGCCGGCGATGAGGGCGCGGCGATCACACCGCCGTTGATAAAGAGATAGTAAATCTGGAACGCATCGGCCCGCCGGTTGTCGCCCGTGGCGTAGAGCGCGCCGACCTGGCTGGCTAAGTTCCCTTTGAAGCAACCGACCCCGATGAGGAGACATGTCAGCGCGCCAAGAAACGTCAGATCGAAAGCCATCAGAAAATGCCCGGCGGCCATGAGCAACGCGCCGATTGTGATCGTGCGAGTGCGCCCGAGGACGCGGTCGGCGATCAAGCCGCCGCCGATCGGCGTGAGATAGACGAGACCTGTGTAGAGCCCGAAGATCGCCGAAGCGAGCGCCTCGACCGAGAGCGGTCCGCGATAGACACTCTCGAGCAGGCGGCGAAATGGGCTGAACCCGGCGACATGCTCGATGTGTCCCGGGTGCAAGAGCCGGTTCACCATGTAGAGCACGAGGAGCGCTTGCATCCCGTAGTAGGAAAAGCGTTCCCAAGCCTCGGTGAAGGCGAGATAGCCGAGACCGCGCGGATGACCGAGGAAGCTGCGGTCTTCAGGATTGTGCATGAGTGGAGAATGTTCGCTCCCGCGCCTCTTGGCGAGCGGATTCAGCCCCATTGTCCATCTCTCCCTCGCCACAAGCTCGGCAGCGCGCTCTTTTTTCTTGACACACTTTTTCGAGACAGTTTCAAGTGGCGGGATGAAACGTCATTGGATTCTTCTTCCAGTCTCTCTCGCGCTGGTCCTCGGTTCGTGTGCCGAGACTCACCAAAGATTAGGGTACCATAAGATACCTGTGGCCTGGTCTCCCGGCTACGAGAATGTGCCGGACTGCACGCCACTCATTACGATGAGTGGCACGACTCTGAATATCAAAGGAGTGAAAGTAGTGACCCCGGCAGGGATAGGAGTCGAGGGAGGCGAGTTGAACAAGGAGCAGAAGGCGCTCCAGACCGCCAGTGACGCGGCCCAGCAAGCGGACCAGAAACTTACCCGTCTCTGCAACATGCTCCCGAGTTACTCAAACGATCAGCAAGGATTTTATCGGGTGCGCAACCAGATGTTCGACCTTATCGCGGGGACAACTTACGTCGCATCCGCGGTCGCCGCTCAGACTGGGCAGGCGCCGCCCGCGCAAGCTGCCTCCGTTCCCACCGCGGCATCGGCGGCGGCGGCAGGCGCCGGGATCAACCCGGCGAAAGGCGTCGCCAATCCGCCCGTATCGGCTTCTTCCGGCCCGCCTGAAGCTTCTTCCAGCGCCGCATCCGCCGCCGGGACTGACGGCCAAGCCCTTAAAAAATTGAAGAGCGCCGTCAGCAACCTGAATAAAGTCTCCCAGAAGAAAGCGCCGTCCCGGCGCGCTTCGCCTAAAACCACTCCCGCTGAGCAGTAGAGACCTATTCATTTGGAACTGAGCGATCAGCACGTTATACGAGAGCCATGGCGTGTTGTAGCGTGTACTTGTCTCAGCAAGGGATTTGGCAATCGTCCTGCATGAATCGCCCCTTCCTCCGCCGAGACAGCGGACGCTACAATCGGGCCGCGTCGGGCGGGTACCACCGCGCAGTCCTTGCCGTCTGACCTACCGCGATTGTCGATTGCGAGAGATACAATGGCTACAAGCCATCTTATAAATGCGCCCGCGAAGCTCGTCATCCCGAGCGCAGCGAGGGACCTCACGAGCCATCTCGGAGGTAATCCGGGAGGTTCTTCGCTGCGCTCAGAATGACAACCCTATTTTTGAGATGGCTGATAGCTTCTAAGTCTTCTGGTTTTTGTCAGCACCCTATTTGTCCAAATAAGGCGCCGCCCGCGCTGAAATGCTGGCCACGCGCTGCGTTTGCTGCGGCGCCATCTTCGCGTAGACCTCCTGATGCTTCACCGGCCATTCGCGGAGTTGCTTGGCCAGATCCATGTATCGGAGGGTGACGCTCACGTCGCCGGCTTTTAACTTGTTCGATAACCTAAGGTACTGGTTGGTCGATTTCTCGTAATCGTTGATCAGCACATCGACCTCGTTCATTACCCTGGAGGCAGATGTGGTGGTGGTTGCGGTCGTGCTCTCCTTTCGACAGCTATTGAGCTCAGCCGCGGACAGAATGGCGAGAGCGAGCGACGCCAGGATTCGAGATGTTCGTTTCACAAGTTCCTTCCCCTCCAGAACCGCAAAGCCTATCCCAAAACGCGTTCACGACGCAAGCTATTACCTTCCGAGTCGCGGGTTACGCCGAAGTCGTAGAGAGGTGTGAAGTCAACGCGCAGCCGGGCGAAGGGGAAAGCGGCGCGAAATTTGACTCCGGGGAACACGGGCTCCCTGCCCTCGCATCGGGCGAGCCTCGCCCAATGCGTTTGCGCGGAGCGCAACCCGTGAAAAGGAACATCACGCTGCGCCCTGTTCCGCGCGGACCGCGCCGAAGGAGGGGCTGGCGGCCCGTGTCCAGATCAGATCGCCCGCCGCTTCAAGGAATTCGAGCGCGCTGGCATTTCCGGTGTAGACAGATCGCCTTACTGGTTTCCAAGATAAACCGCCGTTGTCGATCGCTTCGCTGCCGTCATGCCGAGAACAGTACGCGCGGTGGGGCGAGCGGGATTCGCGTTGAGAGCGTGACGGAGGGCGTTATGCTGCGCGCGGCCATGGCTTCTCCGCAAATAGACGCTGGGGCAAGTGCGCGCACTCGAATCGCGGCGCGGCTCCTGCCTTTCCTTTTTCTCCTTTACGTCGCGAATTATCTCGATCGCACGAATATCGCCTACGCCGTGCTAGGGATGAAAGGCGACTTGCGTCTGACGGATTCGGTATTTGGCACGGCCAGCGGCATTTTCTTCATCGGCTATCTCGGGCTGCAAATTCCCGGGGCGCTGCTGGTGGAGCGCTGGAGCGCAAGGCTCCTGCTCGCGATAACGCTGATCATGTGGGGCGCACTAACAACACTCACCGGGTTTGTGCACACTCCGCTGCAGCTTTACGGCGCGCGTTTCCTTCTGGGCGCGGCCGAGGCAGGGTTCTTTCCCGGCGTTATTGTTTATCTTTCCCACTGGTTCATCTATCAGGACCGCGGAAAGGCGGTCGCCCGGTTTATGTCCGCCATTCCGATTGCCTATATTCTCGGGGGGCCGATCGCCGGCAGAATCCTGGGTGTTCACTGGCTTGGGCTTCCTGGATGGCGATGGCTCTTCTTACTGGAAGGCGCGCCCGCAGTCTTATTAGGAATAGTGACGCTATTCGTGCTACCGGACCGCCCGGCTGAAGTGACTTGGTTGCGCGCAGAGGAACGCGATTGGATTGCTGCTCGTCTTGCCGAAGAGCGGCGTACCAAAGCACAGGTAGAGCACGTTACAATCTGGCAGACGATCCGGCAGCCGCCGGTCTTGGTGCTTACTGCCGGACTGTTCTTCTGCTACTCGGGCGGCTACGCCTTTTGGTTCTGGATGCCGACCATGCTCCAGCGGCTCACCGGATGGACTGATGTTCAGCGCATTGGCTGGATCGGCGCGATACCCTTTGTCGCGGGTTTGATAGGAATGCTGCTGCTGGGCTGGAACTCCGATCGCACCCGCGAGCGCCGTTGGCATTTTGCCATTCCACAGTTAACCGCTGCGCTCGCGCTAACTCTGTGGTTCCTCCTTCCGCGTTCGGACGCACTGCTTATCCTGGTGTTCACGCTGATAGGGTTCGGCACCACCGCGTATCTCCCATCGTTCTGGGCGCTGCCCACTTCATTTCTTGCCGATTCGGCGGCGGCCGCGGCGGTCGGGTTCATCAATTGCACAGCCAGCATTGGCGGATTTATCGGGCCAATGATCATCGGAAACCTGAGCCAGCGCAGCGGCTCGTTCGGCGGCGGATTTGTCTTCATGATTGCATGCTGGACGATCGCGGCAGTGCTGGTACTGCTATGTCCGCGTGAGCGGGCGACGTAAAAATGCATTCGAAGGCGCATTATTTGTTCATCTTCGAAAACCAAATCCAACAGGGCCCGCTCCCGCCTGGTCGAGTTCAGCGAATGCTCCGCGACGGAGAGATTACTGATGCAGCATTGGTGTGGCGCGAACGGCTCACGGAGTGGCAGCCGATCAGCTCCGTGTTACAAAGACTCGCCGGTTGGAGCGAGAGAACTGCTTCCCTCGCCTTGTCCATCGGCGAACCGCTTCCTTGAAAAGTCCGAAGAGGTTACCGTGCCAGGCTGTCCATTTCTATTCGATGCGTAGATTGACCGCTTCGTCTTAAGCGTGCCGAGACCAATTTTGCGCTCAAAACAGAACAGAAGGCCGCCACGTGGCGGATCATGACGGGCGATGCAATCTGCGGCTGCCGGGTTGCGGAGCGGCCGGTTCACTGATCGTTAGCGACTACGCGCGCAGCTTCACTGACTCTAAGCAGATGCCCACCTTCTCTATCTCCGATGCCTGCGCTTTGAGACTGGCAGTGAGCGCGGCAATTTCCTTCTGCTGTAGCGCGACAGTCGCTTCCAACTCCTGCTCTTTCCACACCTGTTGCTCGATCTTGCGATGCTCTTTGAGGAACTCGTTAAGCAACATCGCGTTTACCACTGCATAGCGGACGGTGTAGGCCTTTTTTTATCATCGCGAGCCACCAAATCGGGGTTTACCTTTTCCACCTGCTCGGCCACGAGGCCGAATTGTAGGATGCTATCGGGATCCAACTCCTGTTTGTAGCGGAAGGTTACAGGTTGCAGCGACAGTATGGCTTCGCTCGCCCTGTCCATTGGCTGATCTTATCCTTGGAACGCTCCGAGGAAACAACCGTCCCGAGGTGGTGACCCTTGGAATCGACAATTACCTCTACGCCTCCTGCAACCGTTGCCCCGCTAATGCCAACTACGAAGGTTGCCATTTGGGCCCCTTGCTTGCCGATGCGAATGGTATTGGCCTCCCCAGCAACACCTCGGTTGTCTATGTCGATATTGTGACCTCCTGCGGTGAGTCTGCTACCGGCTTCATAGCCCGATGCGATGTCGTTGTTGTGGGAGAATGCATGAAACCGACGGCCGTGTTGTTATTGTCGGTCGTATTGCTATAGAGCGCCGGGGAACCGGTGGCAGTATTGTTGCTGCCCGTTGTGTTGGAAATAGAGCGCAACCAAACCATCAGCGGTGTTCTTGACGCCGCCGTTGACGGCGAGCGCATAAAGGCCGGTGGCGGTGTTGTCGCTGCCGGTGGTGGTGTATTCCATTGCACCATAACCGGTTGCCGTGTTGTTGTTGCCGGTCGTGTTGAAAGTGAGCGCAATAACACCGCTGGCCGTGTTCTGCGTGCTGGCTGTATTGCTCATGAGCGCATAATTACCGGTGGCCGTGTTGCTGTTGCCGGTAGTGTTACTACTGAGCGCATAAGCACCGGTGGCCGTGTTGAAATTGCTGGTCGTACTACTAGTGAGTGCTAGATAACCGGTCGCCGTGTTGTCGTAGCCGGTTGTGTTGCTAAAGAGCGCATCAAAACCCATCGCGTTTCATAGACGCCGGTTATGAGGCTGAAGAGCGCATCCTCACCCTCGGCCGTATTTTCGTTGGGATATCCCCCCATCCGTTGGTGGGCTTGCCGGTAAAAGCGCAAAGGTAGCGAGGACGAGAGCAATAAAGAGAAAACTGCGCCGCAAAGGCAACCGGTTAATGGAAGTTCTGATGGTTGGAATCGTATCGGATAGCTGGATCGGATAATACATGTGGTTTCCTTCACCTGGTGATTTGATCTGCAAGTTGAGGTCTGAAAGAGGGAAGAAACTCCCCGGATAAGCGTCCGCGCCAGATCCAGATCTGTTCGACGAGTCGATGGCACTGGTTCGCGGCAAAACTTGCAAGCTGAACTTTTTGCCGGATGATCCGAGAAAAGCGCCCCGCCATTTCCAGAGGCGGGCATCGACAGTTTGCGCCCATAGCTCAGGCGGATAGAGCAACGGATTTCTAATTGAGCCTAACGATTTTTCGCGGTTTTGCATTGCGTTGCAAAACCGCCTTTCACGAGGGAAAGGCCGTGCAGAAGTGATGCGCAGCTTTGCAAGGTTTCGCAGCAAAAAGACCCCCCGACCGTAGAACACGACCGTAGAAGTTTGGACAGACCAACCCGACTGAACCTCACCGTAGCTGATTGCAATCGACTGCATGGCCCGATTCGATCGTTAGGCGAGAATATCCCTTTAGGATTTGGGCGAGACTTGAATCGCCGCCTGATTGCACAGAACCGACAAGGTTATCACGCCACCAGGAGGAGGCTGATTTTCGACGCCGTAGTTGCGCCTCGCGACATAGTCGAATCGCTCCAGATTGCGCGCACTGTCTAGAAGTTCGCCCGGCTCCATTGCTTCCAAGTGCGGCAGAACCTTCTCTGTAATGCCGGCCATTCGCTCGACGTGCCGCGTGCCGCGTTCGTGCATCGTCACTGCGGCTTGCGTCACAGGCGGGAACGATTGCGCGCCCTGGGGGCTGCGCCAGGCTCTTTGCTGCCTCGATCCGCCGCGTCCAATGCCCACGGCTCGCTCGCGCCAGCATTGTGCCTTCAGGAATGCCCATCTTGCGCGCCAGCTCGCGCAGACCGATGCCAGATGCGTAGGCGGTTTTCGCCTGTTCCCAAACCTCTGATGCGATTCGCGCGTTCACGTTCGCGTGATGTCAGTTTAATTTGAAAGTTCGAAAGTAGCGATGTCGTCCGGTCCGTTTGGAACGGTGTTAGGCGTCCAGTTCGCCGCGATATTCCAATCGCTGCTGATGGGATCGAGATTCCAAGTTGCGCTGCCGGCGTGGGCGTTTTGCGCGAAACTCAGAGAGAGCAGGGTGATCAGCATGAGTGACAGGAGGAATATTCTTGGGTTCATTCCCCTTAGTGCAGAGAAGAAACGCTGCGAAAGCAAGCACGAAAGCTTTTCGATCTCCCAGAACAGCAGAAGCTCAAAGGAAGTGGTCCGCTTTACTTCGCGCTTTTACATCGATGCCACTCCGCGGGCGCAGCCCGGTGTGCCCAAAGCAAGCTTGGTAGAACGTGTGTGCGTCCGCGCGCTGCTCTCCGCTAAGAACCCGCATATCACTGAGGCCCGTGGCAGCGCACCACGCCTCAACCTGCTGGAGTAGTGGCGACCACCACCGCGTCGGCGGAAGCGTTCGGCGACAGAGAGAGCCATGATCCAACACACAGGAAGCCACTCTCATAAATATCCAAAGGAGAATAGCCGATAAATCCGGCGACAGCGCCATCAAGCTCGGCGACGAAGGTGCGGTGGGACGGCGGCGTCAACTTTCCTTCGCCAGTGATGACTATGTCGGCCCGTCTAAACAATCGTATCATGCCAGGCGTTTCGTTGAAACCGTTTCGTGGGGATCGTTCCGCTCCCAGCCTGTACTCGAAAGGCCCTCAGGTGGCGCAAGGCTGGTACCCAGAGCTAGCACTGGTCGAGGACCCGAAGGTATAAGCAGCGATCACGGACCGAAATGGTAGGACGTGTTGAAGACCATTTTGCCGTTTTCGGTAATCACCGAAAAGGTGACGGTGCCGCGATCACGCGTCGAGGGCGTAATCCTTCCGGTGACGACTCTGGTTTTTCCATTTGCACTTATCACCTTGCCGGTAAAATCCGTTGCACTTCCGCCCTGGAGCTTGCGCATCGAATCGCCGGGAGCGGCCAAGTTTAGTACGCCTTTCTCGCTCTTGAAGAAATATGGCCTGACCTTTAGCTGATAATCACCTCGATACGATTCCGCCTCGGGAAACAGAGGAGCAACGACCAAGTAGGCTTTACCCCCCGCCACGGAGCTGGAACTTGGCTCGATGAACAAGCTGCGACCGTGTTGCGCCCGATCGCTCGGAGAAGAGGCTTGAGGCCGATTCGCAATCGAATGATCAGAAAGCAGTAACATTGCCGACACCAAAGCCAGATAAGCCACTCTCGTAGAATGTGGTCGCCTAAGATTCATAGCTGAAATCGCGACCGCCATTGCGGCGATTTCGGAAGGGCCGCCCTCGAGTAATGGGACGATGACCCCAGGCTACTCGCGCCGCCCGGATGAGAAGAGCCTCAAGTAGCATTGGAGTCGATTTCTATCCGAGCGGTCGTCGGTTAATTCATACCGTCGTATTATCTCAGACGCAGCACTCCCCCAACTATTCGACACTGAGGTGCTTCCTTGGGGGATGTCCGCTCGTCGTCTGTCACTCTAGATACGAAGGCCGCACGCTCCCTCAGAACCGGCCTGCTGCGCATTCGGAGCGGACGAGTTGGGGCAAAATGGCCTGCGCTACACCCGAGCGCGCATCGGTTTATCGGTTTGTGGATCTCAGCCGCTTTGTGCAACCCCTGCCCCGCTTCGATCGGGATACTGCTTCAGGCGGGGCGCGCTATCCCTGCCCCGTACGTGAGGTAATAGCCGCGTACGGATTCAGGGCACTGGCAATAACCCTCAAGGTTTTCGAGAGATCTTATTTTCGACTGTCACAACGCCTGGGACGCCTTTCGCGAGGTTTTCCGCGGCTTGCTTTTGATCGTCGGACAAAACAAAACCACTCAATTGAACCGTTCCTTTGAATGAGGCGACCTGAACGTCGGGAAATTTGAAGCTGGGGGAATTATTGAAAGTCGCTTTCACCTGCTCGGTGAGCTTGTCATCGTCCTGGTGTTCGGCGGACGTGCGCTCGACCGGGTCTCGCTTGCAGCCCGTCAATGCAGGACTCAACAGCAGAATCGCAACACCGGTCGCTGTCACCATTATTCGTATTGTCTTCATGTTTTCCGACAAAGGAAGATCGCGCCGGGCACGCGCGATGTTTGCATGTTTATTTTGAATTTGGGCCGCTTCAAGGAGGCCGCCGCGCTTAGTCATGCGGGCGCGCGGCCTTGGGTCGCGCGAGCGCCGCCGCAGGAGCGGCAGGGGCTTTTGAGCAGCTTGCTTGGCACCCTCTCGGGCGGAGCGGTTGGGGGAGCAGGCGTCGGCGGCGGCTCGCCGGGGTTGCCAGCATGCTCGGCCTCGGTTCAACCGATCCTAAGCAGATGAGCGACGGCGACGCTGCGCGGGTGATGAACTACGCGCGCGAGGAGCAACCGGAGGCGCTTCGGCAAACGGTTGCGGAGAAGGCGTTGGTTCGTGAAGGCGATGGGTAATCCTGTGGTGCTGGGCGGCGGCCAAACTGTTGAGCAATCAGCGCAGAGGTTCTGACGAATATAGTGTCGACCTAGTCCTCCGAGTGAGGGGCCGACAATCGCGTGCTGTTATCCTCGGCACCGCACTGACCGAACCGCTATTGAGCCTCTCCCACAAGAGAAGCGCTCCTAACGCGCAACGCGCGTTTTGCAGGAGTCGTTAGGCGTCATCTCCGGCCTGCAAACTCTGCAATCTTGGAAACTTGTGACCTGTTCAATCAGGATTAATCACAGATCAGCAGTCTTCTGATGGCCGGGGACACAAAAATGACCTTTCGCAATCTGCTTTTCGGCGTGTCTTCTGAACTGGCTTTACGCGCATACCCTCGCCATGGTCCTGCCGAGTAGAATGTTTTTCTGTAATCATGGTATAAGCACTACGCCGCCCAACCAGTCAGCGGCCGTCGCTATTGGCGAATGGCGAACACAAAAGTTGTGGGGCACTTACGCCTTCACGGCACCGCACCGAAGTTCTTTTCGACCGGTCTCTCGGTGTGGGAGTGAAATGTCGAGAAAAATACGCTGTTGGTAACTCGGCCGTGTCGCCCTCGCGCAGAACGTTTCGGCGGCGAGGCGGTTCAGCGTTTGATGCATGCCGGAATGCGATTGCCCGACTGTTTGAACCGGCCGCGTGACTCGGTAGCTTTGGCTAATGATCATCTCGAGCGGAACTCACAACCTTGGCCCTCAAGCCGGCAAGATCACGTTGAATGTTTACCGCGACGGCGTGGCGGCGAAGATGGGCCATAACCTTGTCCTTGAGGCCACGAAGTGGAGTGGCAAGGCCGAAGTCGTTGCCGAGGATCCAGCCGCCTCGAACGTAGGTCTGACGATTGACTCGCGCTCCCTCGAAATCATCGATGCCCAGGGTGGGATCAAGCCCCTTAGCGACAGGGATCGTGCCGACATTAAGAGGAACATCGACGATAAGATACTCATCACCTCCAGAAATCCCGAAATCATCTTCCAGAGCACCGAGGTCTCAGGGAACGCCCCCAACATCAAGGTCAAAGGCAACCTAACCCTGGCCGGCAAGAGCCAGCCTGTGACCCTGGACGTGCGGGTAGACGAGAGATCGGGTCGCGCCAGCGGAAACACCACGATCCGGCAGTCGAGTTTCGGGATCAAACCCTTCTCGGCCTTGATGGGCGCCCTCAAGATTAAGGACTCCGTCGACATTCAGTTCGACATCCAGATTCCCTGACCGAATATGACGGATGTCGGGGTGCGGGCCGGATTTCCTCACAATCGGCAGAATGGTGGACAGAACATCACGCCCCGATGCCCGGGAGATTTATCTCGACAGGCAGGGAGCAGCCGCCCCAATCTCAAATCGT
>JACDGM010000063.1 GCA_013815325.1 Chthoniobacterales bacterium | reverse complement strand
TCTGCAAACTGCTCTTCGAAATCGATTGATTTCAAGGCTCCCAACGGATCATCCGCGGCCAGCTTTCGATACTCACCAGTCAGGGGAATGGCGATGATCCCTCCCACAATCGCCGCGAGGACGATCAATCGCGGGGGACGCCGGCCTTTGATGAAGTAGAGGCTCAAGCCGAGTGAGAGAAGCAACAGAGCCGTAGGCTCACGCCGCCCGTAGAACACCGCCGCTTGCAGCGGACTGATCGCCGCCGCCGCAGTCCCTGCCCAGGCAAGGAATCCTCCGCTTCGCAGGGCCGAGTAAAAGCAGATAGCGAACCCTGGGTAAATCAATCCACCGAAAAATAAATAAATGGTCCCTATTCCAGTCATCTGGCTCGACAACTCTTCTTCCGCCAACGATCCAAACTTGAGGGTGAAATACCATCCGATCAGAACCAAGACGATGCCGCCCTGCAGAAAGCGGCCGCTGTCGATGGGGACGTTGAGCCTTTCCATGACTCCTGGGTGGGGACGCAGGCGATAGCCAAGCCAGCAGCAGAGGAGACAGAGCGTGCACATCAGGAGCGTCGACTCGAGATAAATTCCGCCCCACTCATTCAGATAGAGCGAATAGGCCTGCGGCAGGATAAATACCGCGAACGTCGCTCCCATGAAGTACGGATATTCGTAAAGCAGCTGCGGCCTAATAATTGCCGCCCCTACCAATAGGAGGGTTAGAATAGCAAATGGGGCGAAGTAGAGAAGCATGGAGTGAGGGACTACGAGACCACGGACAACTGACCACTGGACCAGTGGGCCAGACCAATGACGAATAAGCTTGTAACGGTCGCCACCAATTTGGCTAGTTTTCCGGCTTCTTTCTCAACGGCTTTGATGAGCCCATGCAGGCAGGCGAAAACCTGTTTCGTCTGCCCACGCAACGCCTCGGCCTCTGTCAGAGGTAAATAATTCAGGCGAGCGGCGAGATGAATAAAGTACTGCGTTTCGGAGAGGGACCCGCGTGCAATATGAAGGAAGTGAAGATAATCCTTCTTACTCTCCCGCGAAGAACCTTCGACGATATTGGCGGGAACTGAATAAGAAGCCCGGCGTAATTGACTCGTTAATCCATACATTTCTACCTTGGGAAATGACCGCGTCCGCTCATAAACGGCGACGGTCAAATCATCTACCAGCTTCCAAGCTTCAATCTTCGTATAGTCTCTCATGGGCAGTTGTCAGTGGTCAGTAGCCTCGTGGTCCGTAGTCAGTGGTCCGTCGTCCGTGGTCCTTTGCGCCAGCAATCAATGAACATATCGCGATATTGCGGCGCGAGCACCGGCCAACTGAAACGTTGCCGCACGCTCTCTCTTCGCCTGGCTGCATCTTCAGCCGTTTCCTGACGATGCAATTGTGAGTCTATCAAGCCGGCCAACTCGCCTCCCTTCGACAAATCTCCGAAAGTGCCCTCGCAGCCAAGCACGAAACGCATCACTGGATGATCGTGCCCGATCACTGGCAATCCATGCATCAAAGCTTCGAGGAACACCCGGCCAAATCCTTCCTGGAGCGAGGCCAGCGCAAACAGGTCCGCTGCTCGATAATAGTTGGCCACCTCTTCGTAAGATACCGAGCGAGCAACGAAGTTTTCCACACCCAGTTTCTCCCGCGCGAGCGTCACGACCTTTTCGCTTTCAGCATCCATTGCGCCCAGCATGACCAGATAAGGTCTCTCCTTTTCTCCTTTCCACTTTAGCATTCCTACTTCCTTAATGAGGTAGTCCATCCGCTTCTGCGTCGCTGAAATCCAGCCCACGCTTAAAACGATCTTCCGATCTGTTGGCAACCCTAGCTTTCGCCGAAGGGCCAACCGTGCTTCAGAATCGCGGTCAGGCGCTCCTTCCGGAACACCTATCCCATATGGCACCATCCGGTGGCGCTCCGGCGGCTCGCCCGCAACAATCGCCTCGTTATAGTACTGCGGCGCAACTTGGTGCACATAGTCAGTGCGAACAAAAGGTGCATGGCAGGGGCCGCCATTGGAGAACAACATGCGAAACGGCACTCCTATTTGCTTGCGCCACCGATAAAGTTGAAACCCAAGATTGGAATCACTGTAGAAAATGATGTCAGGTCGATGTTTTCGAATCGCCTGGATCATCGAAGGAAAGGTCGAGAGTTGTTCGACCACATAGCCATTGCGTCCGATTAGTTTTCCTAACCATTGTGCTGTTCGCTTCGTTCGGGCCAAATTCCATAAGACGCGCTCATCCGTCTTGACGTTACCTGCTCCTTTGAAAAGCGTTAGATCGAGCCCTTCCACCTCGCGCAGTCCATCGAATGCTTCTCGGAAGAACGACTCAATACCGCGATTGATGATGCTGACCCCACTGCACGAGAAAAAAACTCTAAGTGGAAGCGCCATTTGAATCATGAGGTTCGATCCAAAGCCATGACATACGAACAGGGCGCCATTCGCTTACGGCCCAGTCAAGGTATCTTCCCGGCAACAATGTCGTGCCAAGTGTTCGATAGGGCATGTCACTTCGGTTGCGCGGCTCCTGCCAGATACGTTGTATGTGGTGGGTTGCCGTGAAGCGCTTGGTGATTACTTCCGTAATGCCAGGTCGGATAAAGTCATGCATCTCCACAAGCAGATGGGCCCGCGCCAATGCTGGAATTGCTTTGGGCTCAAGCAAGTCTTCCTCGTAGCCTTCCACGTCGCACACAACGAGAGAACGATCCGCACCGGTGAGCGCGCATTGAAGATCTTCCAACTCACACTTGCCCCGCACGTCCACACGCTGGGTTACTTCGTTCAGTTGCGCCATTTGCTTCAAGGCGGCGCGACCTCTTTCTTCCATTTCGAAAGCAATCACGCGCCCATGGGGATTTCGTCGCGCCAAGCCGACCGCGTAATAACCTTCCGCCGCGCCGATATCAACGATGAGCGGAAAGTGAAGCGCGCAAGCCTGTTCAATGTATTGGTTCAACTCCCGTTCGTAAAGGCCGAGCAGCTTCGGCACATAGGCGCTGCCCACTGCGCCGTGGATGTAACGCATCCCAGCGAACGGACCACCGCCTACGCACCCGCCAGTGTTTGTCCCCACCAAACGTTCGATGTATCCGATCGGTCGAAACTGCGCTGGGATGATCCTGCGAATTAGATTTGCGATCACACATTCAACTCCGATCGAGTTTCGCGATCACATCGGGGGGATCGGCTGCGGTCGTGCGTCTGCGGAAAAGGCCGGACGCATACGATCGAGTAGTGGCAACGCTGTCGCGTAAATCAAGCGCTGGACTGCCCGCAAATATGGTGGCTTAATGTGACTCGCTTCGTGCACCAAAGGCAAGTCCGTTCCCGTTTTCCAGAGTTTCAACTCCGGCAAATCGGCCGGGGTAATGAACTTTCGCCACGCGGTCTCCGCCCAGTGGTGTAGTTCTGGCCGCGACCAATTGCGGCGGTTTCCCGGATCCGCCATCATGATTTTGCGCAACCGGCAACGCCGCTCGAGCTGCACTGGGTCGCGATGCGGATAATGACGGATCGGTAATCGCTCGCGCGCAACGTAGCCGGCGTTGAACGGGAACGAAACTGTCTCCGGCCAGTGCATCGTGCTGCGATACCGACAAAGTCGCGGTTCGCTGTAACTGCTGATCGTGTAATGCCGGCGGCGGTCCGCGATTGAGCGCTCGCGATCAGTTAACGTTTCCTCACCACATTCCCAAGCCTTTACCTCTGGTTCAGTCAGCCGAAAGTCATAGTACTGGTGATAGGCAATGGTTTCATGTTTGCGCATGCAGTCCTTAACGAACTGAGGCGGAGGGATATGATGAAATTCATCAGCATCGACACGCAGAAACCAATCGCCGTCGCGCATTTGCTTCCGCGCTTGATGAAACATCCATCCGCGCAGCCGCGTCTCAGAGAAAAATACTGGCTCCTTGCGGAGCGGAATCACACGGTTATCGCGAGTGGATAACTCCTGCACAATTTCCCATGTGTTATCCACGCTGCCGGTGTCGAAGACGTAAATCGCATCTGCCCAACGCAGCAAATGATCGAGACATTGCGCGATGATGTCAGCTTCATCGCGCACCGGTAGCAGGCAGAAGAATCTCATGGCCCTACTTCCGGCTCAATCTGTGCTTCCGCTGAGCGAGCGAGCTTCATCCAGCGATAGTAAAGCGCCCAAGGAATCGGCTGTCGCATATTCCAACATTTCCCGACCCCCAGCAGCGCGCGCCACCACCACAGGGGCTCGCGAACCATCCACTCCCAACCTTCTGAGCATGCGTATTGGAATTGCCGCCAAACGCGATAAGGGGCGACCGCGACAAGCTGCGGAAGCGGGCAGCGCATCAGCACACTCCAAACTTCGTTTCGCGCGTTGAGATGGTGGCGAGGAATCGGGTTACGTTGGGCTTGGGAGACATGATGTCGAATCTGGAGACTGGGTTCAAAACGGACCACCAGACCTAATGAGTAACACTGAAGCGCGTAGTCAGGCTCTTCGTACATGTGACCAAAAAAAAGCGGAAAGCCGGCTGATCGCAGGTAAATGTCGCGGCGCATTGCCGCCGCGCAATTGGCATAGGCTGAGACAAGATGGGGTGGCGAATGAGGAGTTTTGGTTGGCGAGATATCCTGGCTGTCGCGAATTTCGGGAAAGGAAATTACTGCGGCATCGGGTTGTGCATGGAATAGCTCTGCAAGCCGTCGAATAAAATTCGTCGCGAGAGGATGGCTGTCGTCATCAAAGCTGATCACAATCTCACCTTTCGCTGCCCTAAGCAGGCGGTCCCGCGAAGCAACAGACCCGCAAGGTGTTTCGTTCACGATGACCGTGCACTCCGAAAAATCAGAGCGCAACAACTCCACTGTATCATCCGTGCAGCCATCGGCGCAGACAAGAGTTTCCTCCGGCCGTGGGTCCAGTGTGCGCAACACGAGCAGGGTCCGACGCAACTCTTCGCGACGGTCCCGGGTAGTGATCATGATCGAGAATGTCAGCTTTTTCCCTCTTTTATTGCGGAAGACTTCTCAAGGCGGCTACCAAACGCTCTCCATAGCGTTCCCATGTGAATGCCTTCGCACGTTCTCGCGCGGCGTGAGACATGCGTTCGTGTTTTTCGCGATCTTCGACGACTTCGACGATGGCATCCGCCAGCGCCTCGGGATCGCGGCAGGGAACGATACGACCTTCGACTCCGTCACGGACGACCGAGCCGGCTTCGGGCGTTGTAACAACAGGGACGCCCGCGGCGAGCGCTTCATAGATCACCTCCGCTGAACCTTCAGCCAGCGAAGGAAGCACGAAGGCATCGGCCACGCGAAACTCTTCCTGGATTCTGCTTCGCGGTACGCGCCCAAAGAATGTGAGGTGGCGGCACTCATCTCTTTCGGCGATTCTCCGACTCACGTTCCCCGCTACGCGAAACTCATACTTTTTGTTCCGCGCCGCCAATATTTCGGTAGACATCGCAAAGTAGTGAATCCCCTTACGCAGGTCGGCCGTCCCGGCAAATAGGACACGACCAGGCACCGGCTCATTCCGGCTGGAGAATAACTCCGGGTCCATGCCATATGGTACGGTTGCAGTCTTCTCCTTCGCGACACCGAAGTTCTGCACAAGGTCGTTGCGAACCGCTTTAGACGGACAGATGAAGTGGTCCGAGAAACGGAGCATGAGGTCGCTATCGCCCAATTCCTGCCGGAGCGCAGCAAAGTCTGGCGCATCTGGTTCCCAATCCGGAAACCTCTTCCGTTCCTCCGCCAGAATCCGCTCCGTACTTAATAAAATATACACTTCGGACATGACCTTCAGCCCCCGTTTCTTCGCCTCAACGAGCAAAGGACCGCATTCTCCGAGCATGGAGTATACGTGAGTCGCTTCGCCCAATCCTCTCCGGGCCATCGCTCGGCCCAGCGAGTCAGAATATCTCGTGGCATTGCGGAAGGCGGCAGCGCGACTCCGCGGGTGAAGCGCTCGACTTAGGCCAAGGGCAAGGCCGGGCGCGGGGAAAGTAAACGTCTTGTTCCGGATGCTTTCCGGGATGCGACGTTGCGCCAGTCGTTCTGCACGCCCGTGCACAAATGCCAAGGCAGCCACGCCGGCTATAAGAGATCCGACGCCGACATTGCCCGCTACGTTGGTGTAGAACCGTTCCAGCATGCCCGCTTGTTCCAGAATTGCCGGCACTGCGTAAGCGCGGCGTGCTCCAATCTGAGCGACGAGGAACTTCATCCGGGCTTATCCGCGCTCACAACCATCGTCATCCAGAGACCCGGGAGGCGGCCTACGCCTTTGATTTCGACGTTGTTGAAACCGGCTTCTTCTAGGAGCTGCGTGAGGGTTCGGCGACTCCAGAGTTTGATATGACCCCCATCCCAAAGGGGATTGGCATGTCGATCCCACCCGCCCGACAACGATATAAGTATGTTCTTGAGATAACCGTGGTAGGGCGTTGTGCAGATCAACCTCCCGGTGAGCTTTAGCGCTGCAAAGCAGCCGCGGGCCCATTCTCGTGGCGCGTAGAGGTGCTCGATCAGCTCTGTGCTAACGACGAGGTCGAAAGGTCGCTCCGCCAGATTTGGGAGAATATCTTGATCCGCTCCTAGTAACTCAAATCGGCCCCCCGGGTAGGTCCGGCGCGCCCATTCGATCCCTTGTTCGCTCAGGTCGATCCCGACAACCGCGCAGCCGCGCCGAAGAAATTCGCCACAGGTATAGCCGTTCCCGCAGCCAACGTCCAAAACGCGCGTGCCTGGTCGCAGATCGCCCGCGTATCTCAGCACTTGGGGCATGAAGTGCCGGTGCATGTGCGACTCAGCCGCAGTTCTAAAGCCGTACTCTTGATAGGCTTCGCTCATAACGAGGCCGGAAGATACGGGGCCAGGCGGCTTTCAAGGCGGGCAAGGTAACGCAGGCGCATTCTTTCGCCGCTGGTTAGTTTTACGCGATCGCAATTCAAAAACAGAACATCGCCATGAGTACGAAAGGACATCACGGTCGCGACAAAGGCAAGCGCTTGCAGCCGCGTCCGCGCCTTCTGAAACAATCTTTGATGAGAAAATCGAGGGACGAAGTCGTGAAACTCTACTGTTATCTGTGAGACGCCGGCCCAAATCTTATCGGGCGTCGCTTCAATCAGCTCAAACTCCGCGCCTTCTATATCCAGCTTGAGCAAATCAATGTGATCGAATCCTGTCCTACTTAGCACGCTCTGGAGCGAGATGGTCTCAACCTCCACGGTCGATTTGCTCGTTACGCCTCCTCCAGCAACGATGGAGCTGCCTTCCAGATTCTCCTGAACGTGAAGGATGGCTCGACCGTCTTTCGACCCCAATGCCGCATTGATCACGGTGCCGATGCTCAGTCCTTTAAGATGATTCGACAGTTCCGGGTTTGCCTCGATCAGCACGCAGCGGCAGCCGTAGTCTCTTCGCAAAATCGCACTGAACTCTCCGCGATGAGCCCCGGCATCAACCACGATCGAGTCACTCCCTAGCGGAGCCGTCCAGACATGATGGCCCCTGATACTTCTCAGTCTCATCGTGCGGGCAAGAGGCGCAGGACAAGTGCCGAAAAGCGGTCCTTGAGGCTCTTTCGCTCCTGTTGCGTGAGAACGAAGCAGGCGAACGCACTGAAGAATACAGCTCCGGTCGCACCGGCTGCTCCGATGATGCGCAAGACCGCCGGGAAGTCATTGAGCAGCCGCGACGCCGCATTGGCGAGAAGCAGGGCAGCTAGCGCCCAGAGAAGAGATGGAACAACCACATCCTTTCCATAACGGAAAAGGGGAAGCTGCAAGCGTTTGAGGCCTCGATAAACGGCGTACCAGTGGTTAGTCAGCAAGAGGGCGAGCATCGTGGCCAGCGCGAGGCCGAGCAAGCCGAAGCGATTAAGCAGAGCGAACGCCAGGCCTATCTTAAGTAGTCCCGCTGCCAGAGATGAAAACCCGAATGCCTCATCATCCGTGGCGCGGGAGCTAGTGGAGATGATGTAGCTGTGTGCCTCAAAGGTTTCATAGGCTAGAAAGACGGCGAGAATGCGGTATCCGATAAAATTGCCAGGCCCGAGCCAAAGCTCAAATAAGCCTTGCGCGACGGTTAGGAGAAATGCGCAAGCACAGAGCATGATGAGAAGCCCCAGACGCGCGTTCCGCTCCACTAACCTTCGCACCGCGGCGAGATCTCCAGCCTGCCAGTAATGGCTGACGAAGACGGACGAAGCCAGCCCAAACGTAACGGCAAGAACTGTGATGTTATGCACCAGGATGTACGCAGCTCGGAAGGCCGGAATATTTTCAGCACCTCTGCTCGCGGCAATGAAGAACTGATCTGAGTTGAAAACCAAAGCCGTCCCGAGCGCGGTTAACCAGGCACGGAAAGCTGTATGAGGCAGGCCGCGGAGAACTTCGCGGTTCCAGCGGCCCCGCAAACGGAAAAGTTCAGGCCGCCGCCGACGCGCCAGCCAGCGCGTGATGAAACGGGAGCTAAGCGCGCCGGCCGTCGCGATCGAAGCAAGAGCGATGAGACGGCCGCCAAGAAGAACTGCGATAATCTGGGCGGCAAGCGTCATGGCGCTGATGAAGCTGGCTACGAGTGCGTCCCACCCCACGTAACCAACGCCCAAAAGCAAACAATCCCAAACCACCGCCAAAAGATTCAGGGCCTGACTCGCGCATAGAATAGTCCACGCGATCCAAACGGTGGCATGACTTAGATTGTGAAGGTGCAGGTTGCGCAGATAGAAAAATCCAGCAATCCACGAAACGAGAAAGACTCCGCCCGCCATGACGTAATAAATGCGCCTGCCGCTTGCGACCAGGTCAGCGATATCCCGAAGTGATTCGGGAGTGAGCGGCGCGTCCGGGTCCGGTCCGCTCTTGCCTTTGGCGAGAGCGATGCGCCGGGTGAGAGTCACACTCACGCCCAGGTCGAGAATCCCCATCGCAACCCAGCTTTGGCCAAGCAGGAGCCATACGCCCAGTTCCTCCTTCGGCAGATGACGAAAAAGGACGGGGAGGATTAACAGACCCAAGACGATGGTGACCCCTCGCCCAAACCAGCTCGCACCGGCTCCAAAAGCAATCCTGCGGGTTACGCTCATCCGGGGGAGAGGCTGGGCCGGCGCTTCACGACGACAGCATCGCCATGGAAAGCCCGGGAGTGAAACGGTTTGAATGGGCTGCCATCAGGCGGGAAGAATCACGAGTCCAAGATCGCGAAATCTTTGCTTTTACTACAGAGTTCGGGAGTTCGGAAGAAGCATTTCTTCGCGATCGACGGCAGAGGTCCGAGAGCAGCGGGCACGAGGAGACGCGGGAGGATTAAGTAGCAATCAGGCGTAGTGCAGCCACCCGAGCATAATCTTCCGCTGTCGACTTCGACATGGGCCGAACGCAAAAAGTGTCAGGTGCGATCTTCGGCGCAACTCGTCTATTAGAAGAAACTCTGCGGCCGCAAGCTAGGTATCTGCGGCCCAATCCCTCGACGGTGATGAATCGTATCGCGCATGTCGAGAGAAGCAGTTCTCCGAATCGGCGTGCAAGACGCGGCTGCTCGGCTCCCCCGGGAGGATGTTGGCAACGATGCCTCCCCTTCCCTATCTTTCCTCGCTCATAGAGTGGCCGGCCCGAAAAATCCGTTGCCACACTTGCGCCGCACGCTGACAGTTCGAGTTGAGCCCTAACTCAACCCCATTTGCCTCTTCCTTATGAAAAGTGCAGTCATTCGCCTCACCCGCCTCGCCTGGTTGCAACTCTCCGGCGTAGCCGCAAGCGCTCTTGTATGCGCGCTCGCCGCTCCGGGCGCCGTCGCCATGGCCGGAACGATTCCTCCGCGGAGCAGTTCCGGGAGTGTCGCCACGAAGCCAGTCTCTTTCGAGATGCTGGACGACTATAATAAAGGTCAGGACCTTCATGGAATTGCGCTCGACTTTCAGTTGATGAATCAGTTGGGAATCGATACGCTGCGCTGCAGCTTCGGCTGGGATGATTATGAGCCGACTCGTGGAAACTACGACTTTGCCTGGCTAAAGCAGTTTGTTGCTTTGGCCGACCAATATGGGATCAAGCTCCGTCCCTACATAGCTTACACGGCACCGTGGGCGGGCAGAGTCGGCTCCGATGGGATCTATTGGAACGATCCTCCTGCCGTGGCGCAGGATTGGTATAACTTCGTCTACCATCTCGCTTTCGCCCTGCGAGATAATCATAACGTCCTTTCTTACGAAATCTATAACGAGGAAAATGATTCGTTCTGGTGGGAAGGGAAGCCGCATCGGTATCGCGAAACCCTGCGGCAGGCAGCTTTGGCCGTGCGCGCCGCTAATCCGAATGCCCAGGTGATTTTGGGGGGCTTCGTCTTTCCCGATTACGACTGGCTTCTATCGATTGTCGATGCTGGATACAGTGACTACTATGACATAACTCCCTTCCATGCCTACCCAGAGACTTTCGAGGATCCGGCAGTTGAGTTTTACCTCGATGTTCAGTATCACGACTACTTCGTACCGCTCAATAATCGGCAGGGTAGACACAAGCCGATTTGGATCAACGAGATGGGTTACGCAACAAGCCCGGGCATAACCGAACAGCAGCAAGCGGATTGGTACGCGCGGGCTGTGAGCACGTTCCTCGCCGACCCTAACATCCAGGAGCTCGGTTTCTTCGAAATCCGCGATCTGCGCCCGCAGGACCCGGCCATCGGAGGTGAAGCGACGTATCATCTTGGCCTGACCTATTCGGACCGCACGAAGAAACTGGCTTTTTCTACTGTGCAAATGCTTATGGGCCTGCTCAATCAAGGCAAGCTGACCATAGCTGACGACGAGGCGACCGTAACCGTAACCTCGGGTCAAGCCGGCGAGCTTTACAGCCACCTTTTCAAACGGCCGGACGGCCGGCAAGTGCTCTTCGTCTATGACAAGACGTCGAGCCCGACAGTCCAGGTAACCTTGCAAACTCGGGGCAGCGCAGCAACCCTGTTTGGCTTGGACGGCAGCTCATCCGCTTATCCCGCCTTTAACGGCCGGACGCTCCAAAGCGTGGCTCTCACTCCCGGCAGCGTTGCCATATTCCGAATTGATCCCTAACAAGAGCAGACGGGATTAGTCTGCGGATCATCTGTGAGTCTCGGTCCCTGGATCGGAGGATCCGCTCAGCACGTACGCCTGCGACTACTGCAGTGAGTCAGAAGAAGCTAAACGGTGTTGAAGCGTTACACCGAAGAGCAAGTGGCGCAGAACTCATGACTCACTGCACTAGCTTAGGTCTTCGCTTCGACTGATTCCTTCATTTGCACCGTTGCCTTCGAGGATTGGTGAATGACTGACGGCCGCGCCGTCGACCACCGATGGGTTGGGAAGTCCCTGCGCAGGCAAAGGCCACATGGCGCGTAGCAGCCTCATCTTGCATTGCTCCGGGTAAAGACTAACGACTTTCGTGAATTCGCCGAGCAAGTGAGCACCGCAAGCCTGCATGTCAGGCGAGTTACCAAGATATTGTCGCGGCACCGGAGTGCCGAACTGAATGACAAACTTCCACGTTGCTGTTTCCGCGATGAGACAAGGAATCAATTCAGCCCCTGTCATCGCCGCCAGCCGGATCGCTCCGGTCGACATCCGAAACAAGCGATCCTCGAAAGGCAGATCGACTTGTAGCCCTCGAGCCGGATCTATCATGACGAGCAGCCGCCGGCCCGGTCCAAGGATCTTCCGGAGGTGCGAAAAGCGCGGCATCGGGGTTAGGTCTTCCGCCATAACAAATACCGGCACATCGGCCGGAGGGCTCAGGGCGTACTGGTAATTGGTCAAGCTTTTCAACGCATCAGGAGGGCTCGTCCGCACGCTGCTCGCGACGATGCCGTAGGCACGCAACCAATAGGGCAGTATCTCAAAAGGCCCGAAATGCAATGACGCCAGGACGGCGCCCCGGTCTCCCTCCCGTGATCCGATCAAATCAGCCCCACCTTCGAGGCGGCATCGGCTCCGCCAGCGCGGAGTCGAGAGACGATCCGGCCACATGTAAAAAAGTTGCGAATGATAGAGGCCGAGACTTTGGCGCAGAACGAAGCGCCAGCGCTTGGGACGCCATGACTCCGGGAAGCGGGGCCAGTTGGTCAGCGGCTGGCGCTGGCGCACTTGCAATAAGTCGAAAGCCGCTGCGAAAGGCCAGAGCAAGAGACTCAGCACGCTGGGCGGTAGCAGGCGCTCACACAAGCGCACGAAATAGAAGGCCGCCCATGCGACTAACACTCTGAGCCGCAAGATCAGCGTTGTCCCCTCGGATGCTGACGCCATAGGAGTCTTACTTTCGGACGACCGTGAGGCCGACCGGTGTATCAGCGCCAGTCACTCCGGATAACAGGACGGGGCTCGTGGTCTCACTCATTATGCCGTTCGCATCAAGATTAAACACGTGAACAGCCGTCCCGGCTGTCGCATAACGATAAGCATTGGAAAGAGCAGGCAGTCTTGATTGCTTTAATTTTATAGTTAACTCCTTTGTTACGTTATCTTCTCTTGCAGATGCAGCTTTGCATGTTTTCGCTCCCGCCTGTCAACCCCAAACTGGAGGAGCGTGTGATCGCTTCCGCCAACGGACGCGCAGTCGTTCACTAGAGGGTGTCATGGACTTTGTTCCCGTGAGAGGGGTTCCCTCATCTCTGACGAGCTTCTGCGGTTGGACGTCTCGCCCGGGTAGCGCATGCGTTACCCGGGCGCTGTCTGTTCCTCTCCTAAAGTGCATGACACGCTTTAGCCGGCCAGGTTGTACTCGTTGTGGCTGTTCGAGAAAGAGCCTCGCTTTTGCAAATTGTTCGAAAACGTCTTTACCGCCCAGAGCTACTCCCCTGCGTCCTCTCTTCGTCCCCCCTTAGCGTCGCGCTCACAAGGCACCTACCGCGCGTGAAATCAGAAGCACGACGATTGAAAGCGAGATGAACACTTGAATCATCGCCAGCACCTTGGCCCAGCGCGCGAGGAGCGGGGCATCCGTGGGACCAAAGGTGGAGCTTTGGGTGAACGCGACGAAAAGGTAATCGACAAAGTGTGGGCGCCAACGCGTGCAGGCGAATTGCCCGCGCTCTTCTCTGGGGACCTGCATTTGCGGGAAAAGAAAACTGCAACTGCCAAACTCGTTACGCTCATGACGTTTCGTGGGGCCGCCACCATCGATGCGCCAATACCAAAGGGCGAAGACAATGACATTGGTGAGCCACAACAAAGCGGCGGAAAACAGAAGCTGGAGCGGCGGCTCCTTATGCGAGGGCAGTGCGTGCACTAACAGAACGACTGAGCCGATCAGGGCAAGGGTGATGATCGAGCTGATGGCGAAGCCAAGAATGCGATTAAGGGAAAGCTTTCCGAAGCGATGGCTAACCACCGTCGGCACGAGGAGCACCCCGATTAAGGTGGGCAGAAACCAGGTTGGACCCACAATGAGCGACGAGGGCAGCGCCAGGTAAATTCCGGCCACCGCGACAAAGGCCAGCAGCGCCTGCCAGCGCGGTTCCGGTTTGTCGACGCGATCCGCTCCCTTCTCCACGGCATCGCATATAGCACGAAGAGCGGCGGGCGCGAGAATCGATTCACAGCTTGGCGGCGATCACGCGTAGGCCGCGCGCATGGTAAGTTTACAGCGTTCTGAAATCTGGCTTCGTCTCACGCGGGAATGGCGGGGGGCATCTGCGTCTCTCCCCAGTTGCCATTGAATGACTTTGCGCTGAATCTCGCTCACGAGTGAATGAGCGAGTCGCAAACAAAACCGACCTTGACGCTCATCGCAAATGGGTGCCGGTGGCCTGGATCGCGCTTTGCCTGATCTGGAGTTCCACCTGGCTCGCGATCAAGATCGGCCTGAACGATCTGCCGCCGATCTCGTTTTGCGCTTTCCGCTTTGTCATCGCCGCCGCCGTCCTGCTCGCAATCTGTGCCGGGCGCTTTCCGCTGCCGCGCCTTCTCGCCGATTACGGCTTCCTCGCCTTCACTGGCATCCTTACTTTCGCGGTCAACTACGGGCTGCTCTTCTGGGGCGAGCTACACGTCTCTTCCGGGCTCGCCGCGATTCTGCAGGCGACCATTCCCACATTCGGCCTTGTTTTCGCGCACTTTATGTTGCCTTCGGAACCGATGCGCTGGCAGCGAGTCGCGGGCGCACTGTTGGCGCTCGCCGGCGTCGCGCTCATCTGCGTCAAGCTGCTCGATTTCCATGGGTTCCGCGCGTTCTGGGGCGGGGTCGCGATCGTCTTCGGCGCAGGGACGGTGGCTTACACGAACGTCCTCATCAAAGCGCGGCCCGTCCGCTTCGCGCCGGCGGTTATGGCCGCCTGGCAGATGCTCTTCGCGCTCGCGCCGCTGCTCCTGCTCGGCTTCTGGGCGGAGGGAAATCCGCTCCATTTCCACTGGACGAAGGTGGCGGTGGCCTGCCTCCTGTATCTTGCGCTGGTCGGCTCCGTTCTTGCCTTTCTCCTTTTCTACTGGCTGCTTAATCGCGTCGCGGTCACCAACCTCCTTACCATCTCGCTGATCACGCCGCCGCTCGCCGTCGCCCTCGGCTGGTTCGTCGCGGGCGAAAGGCTCACCCTTTGGGCATTGTCAGGCGCGGCGCTGGTGTTACTGGGGGTGGCGCTGATCCTTTGGAACAGCGCCCAGCCGGCGGTCAGGTCCAGCGCCGAAAGCTCTTAGTTCTGAAGTTTCAGCCGGGGTGAAGCAAACCTGAGTCAGGGAACCGTCCATCCCCGGCCAGCTCCAACGTTCACAAAAGGCTCCAGCTCTTGCAAATGTTGTGCTGCGCTTCCAAGCTAAACCGTTTAGGGCAAACACCTATCGCGTCGTCCGCCGTCGTGGCACAACCGCGCGGGCCGCGGCCTGCGAATTCACCGCGAACGATATGGAATATTCCGCGGCAAAAGATAGAGCGAATCAGAGTCAACCCGTCTCACTCTTCGGAACAAGACGGCGCCAGCGCGGAAGCTATCCCATCATCGTCCACTCCCATCTGGGGTGGGATTGGGTCTGGCAACGGCCGCAGCAATTTCTCTCGCGGCTCTCAAAAAAGCATCGAGTGCTTTTCATCGAAGGTCCCGTTCCTTCTTCGGAGGTAAAGCGGACGGAGCAGACGCTGCGGGAAGTCTCCGATTTCCCAAATATCGTCGTGCTCCAGATGAAAATGGCGAAGTCGCGCTGGAGCAACGCGGCGTGGGTGGACGCGGAGCGGCGGCGAGTGGTCGAATCGGTCCTCTCCGGGCCGCTCGGCGGCAGCTTCCAATCGCCCGTGCAATGGTTCTACGACCCGATGGCAGTGACGGCATTTGCCGGTCACCTGAACGAGCGCGCGATCGTTTACGATTGCATGGACGAGCTTTCGCTTTTCCGCGGCGCCCCGCCAGAATTGGTGCGGCGTGAGCGCGAGCTGCTCGCACTCGCCGACGTCGTCTTCGCGGGTGGGCCGAAAATTTGGGAAGCGAAAAGGACCCTCAACGCAAATTGTTTTTCCTTTGGCTGCGGCGTGGACAAGGATCATTTCGGCCGCGCGCGCGGTCCGGAGTTGGCGTTGCCAGCGGATGTGGCGGAGCTGCCGCGGCCGATTTTCGGCTACATCGGCGTGGTCGATGAACGGCTCGATTACGAATTGTTGGGCAAATTAGCCGACGCCACGACCGGCAGCGTTGTCATGGTGGGACCCTCGATAAAGGTTAATCCGGCAACGTTCCCGCAGCGCGGAAATTTGCACTGGCTCGGCGGCCGCGATTACGCAGGGCTGCCGGCGTACGCGAAAAGTTTTGATGTTTGCCTGATGCCGTTCGCAATGAACGAAGCGACCAGGTTCATCAACCCGACCAAGGCGCTGGAATACATGGCGACCGGGCGGCCGATTGTGTCGACGCCGGTGCAGGATGTGGTGCGGCAATTCAGCGACGTCGTTGCGATCGCGAAGGATCACGAAGAATTCATCAACGAATGCAAACGCAGCGCCCGCCGCCCGAATCGAGCGCGAATCACACGAGGCCTCACCCTGGCACAGCGGAATTCCTGGGAATTGATCGTGCGCCAGCTCGAGCAACACATCGACGAGGCCCTCGCGAGCAAACGCATCTTGAGCAGCAACGCCGCGTGACCGCGACCTACGATTACCTTATCGTCGGCGCCGGTTTTGCGGGCAGCGTGCTCGCGGAACGGCTCGCTGCGGAGCTCGGCAAAAAGGTCCTGGTTTGCGACCGGCGCGCGCACGTCGGCGGCAACGCTTACGATCACGCCGATGCCGCGGGAGTTCTCGTGCACAATTACGGGCCCCACATTTTCCACACGAACTCGGCGGACATTTTCGCCTACCTTTCGCGCTTCACCGCCTGGCGCGCCTATGAGCATCGCGTGCTCGCGAGCGTCGAGGGCAAGCTGCTCCCGATCCCGATCAATCTCGACACGATCAACCGGCTCTACGACCTGCGCCTAACGGAAAGCGAAGTGGCCGGCTTCCTCGCCGCGCGCGCCGAACCGATCGCCACGCCGCGGACTTCGGAAGAGGTCGTCCTCAGCCGGGTCGGCCGCGATCTTTACGAGAAATTCTTTCGCAACTACACCCGCAAACAATGGGGGCTCGATCCATCGCAGCTCGACGCCCAGGTCGCGGCCCGCATTCCTGTGCGCACGAACCGCGACGACCGCTACTTTACGGATCAATTCCAATCCATGCCGAAGCACGGCTTTACCCGGATGTTCGAGAACATGCTCGATCATGACAATATCGATCTCGCGCTCGGGGCCGATTACCGCGATGTGCGCCAGCGGGTGAAGTTCCGCCACCTTATCTACAGCGGGCCCATCGATGAGTATTTCGATTTCCGTTTCGGTCGGCTGCCCTACCGCTCACTCCACTTCGAGCACAAGACGGTCGATCGCGAATGGTTCCAGCCGGTCGCGGTGGTGAATTACCCTAACGAGTTCAAGTACACCCGCGTGACGGAATTCAAACACCTCACGGGACAACAACACGCGCAAACGAGCGTCGTTTACGAATATCCGCGCGCGGAGGGCGACGCCTATTACCCGATTCCGCAGCCGGCCAACGCCGCCCTCTATGCGCAATATCGGGAGCTGGCGCAGAGCGTGCCTAACGTTCACTTCGTCGGCCGGCTCGGAACGTATCGTTATTACAACATGGATCAGGTCGTGGGCCAGGCGCTCACGCTTTACAAAAAACTGGCGGGCGCCGAATCGAAAAACAGAGAGGGAAGTGATGCAGCTTTGGGGCGGAGTCGAGTGCACGATCAATCGGGTCGGCAACCGTTACTTCAATCAATTTAAGCGCACCGGGCATTGGCTACAGTCGGACGAGGATCTGGCGCGTTTCGCGCCGCTCGATTAGATTGCTCGAGAGTTAGCGGCCGTAGCTGGTTTACGTAGCATCAATTGGCAGCTCGACTGACATAGCCCAAAATCATTTGCCAGACCGTCCGTAGATGTCCTTCATTCGTTAGGATGTTTCCCAAGCCGAGCCGGATGGCATCCCTGCCGTGCAGCTTCGTTCGGGTCAGATAGGTTTTGCCGGTTGAGTTTAATTGCTCGACCAGACTCCTGGTAGTTTCCTCAGACGATAGCAGGTCGTTTTTGATCCCGAAACAAACAACCCCCATCGTCACCGGAGCCAGCAGCTCGAAGCGCGAATCCGTTTCCAGCCAGCTTGCAAAGAGCCTGGCCAGCCGCATGTGTTCACGAATTCGGGCAGCCATACCTTCGCGCCCAAAGGCGCGCCAGACCATCCATGCTTTCAGCGCGCGGAAGCGTCTTCCAAGTTGGACACCATAGTCCATATAGTTGATATCTGCGCCTACGGAATCACCGCGGAGATACTCCGGCACCAGGCTGAAGACATCGCGCAAACGCGCGATGTCCTTGACGAAGAGCGCGCTAAAATCGAAAGGCACGAAGAGCATCTTGTGCGGATTGATGACGAGGGAGTCGGCTTCGTTCCAGCCATCTTTGACCCAGCTCGCTTCGGGGAGGAGCGCGAGTCCGCCGCCGTATGCGGCATCGATGTGCAGCCACATGTCGTGACTCCGGCAAAGAGCAGCTATCTCCAGCACAGGATCCACGCTCGCCGTCGAGGTGGTGCCAACGGTTGCGACCACGGCGAGAGGCCGGAAACCTTTCTCGACATCATGCCTGATCATGAGACGGAGCGCCTCCGTCGCCAAACGAAACTGCGCATCACTGGCCACGCGCCTAACGTTTTCCTCGCCCAAGCCGAGAGCGATCGCCGCCTTTTCCACCGAGCTATGAGCTTGATCGGATGTATAAATGCGGAACAGGGGTAACTGTCGGCCCGCGAGACCCGCTTTACGGACCGTCCCGGCCGCCTCCTCGCGGGCGGCAGCCAGGGCGTGCATTGTCGAGATCGAAGCCGTGTCGTAAACGACGCCCGCAAAAGAAGGCGGGAGACCGAGCCATTCACGCAGCCATTCCAGAACAACAGTTTCCAGCTCCGTCGCTGCGGGAGAGGTTCGCCAGGTCATCGCATTGACATTGAGCGCCGCGCAAATCATCTCGGCGAGTACGCCGGGTCCGGTGCTGGTTGAACCGAAATAGCCCATGAATTGCGGATGACCCCAATGCACCATCCCAGGAACTATCAGCTCCTGCACGTCTCGCCAGATCTCCTCGACCGGCTCACCTATCTCCGGCGCAAACCGCGGCAAAGCTTGGATGATAGCGCCGGGTTGGGCAGTGGGAGAGATAGGACGATCGTTGATGTTCTCCCGATAGTCGGCGATCCAGTCTGCGACCTCGTGCAAGAGCCGCCGAAAAGAGTCAGGTGAAATATCTCCTAGCTCCGTTCCTGACGCGCCAGGGGTCACAGGTTTTGTCCCTGCCGGATTTGCCGGGAAGCGGCGCGACCGCCGCTGAACCAGGCACGCCCGATGCCTCTCGATAGCACTCGGGCTCCAAAAGGATAGCCTCCGTAGGTCAAACGCCAGTAGAGCGCCCAGTAGGTGCTTAACGTTCGCTCCACAATCCAGAAGGGAGCGAAGAAACAGCAGGCCAAAGGAAAGAACTGGCGAGCCCGTCCTCTCGCGCGTCCGGCGATCGCGAAAAAGATGGACAAAAAACTTAGCGCCAGGAGACAAGCCACGAAACCAGGGACGCCAAACATTAGCGTCATCAGGACTACTACCGGGATAAGTGCGAAAAACAGCGCTGTCTTTGTTCGTAACCCGAAGTCTTCATAAGCCTGCCGCGGCCGCTGTTCAATCCATTTCCGAAAAGCGGGCGGACGCTTTTTCACAAAGAGATCCGTCGCATAGGCAATGGTGCAGCCATGCTGCGCGAAGTGACGAATTATTTCTTCGTTATCGAATAAGACATCCCCATCGTAGTGGCCCGCTTCCAGTATGGTTGTACGCCGAAATGCGCACGTCCCCGGGTAATCCGCTGCCCGCAAAGTAGCGCGGTTAATCAGCATCCGTGCCGATTCCAGCCTCGCCCACCAGGGCAACGGTCGCAAGAAGTTCTGCGGCCTGACTACCTCATAGTCATCGAGTAAGTCCCCTAACGTGCGAAGAACCTCCGGCGTATAGCGGATGTCGTCATCGGCCAGAATAACCTTTTCGCAGGTGGCAAGCTCAATCCCAGTGTGGACGCCGTTCACTTTGTCATTCAAATAGCCAAAACGCCGATCCACGCGGACGTGCCGGCAAGTGCCATCGAAGGCGAGAGCATTTTGTTCGAAGATTTTAGCAGGCGACCCATCGATCAGGACGATCTCGCAACCGGCCCGCGCGAGCGTTTCGAAGTAGCTCAGCAGCTCCGCGCTTTCCTCAACCGAGAAGCAAGTCCTACGAAAGGGCAACAAGTAAGAGCAAGTTAGCATAGTTTCATCCTCCTTTAGATCGCGCGCCGCGACCAAGTCCGACGCTTCTAAATACATTCCCCGTCTAAGGCATTGACCTAGTCTTTCGTGAGAGCGGCAGGCGCGGCCGAGAGGGGCTGGAGGCGCGTTTCATTACGTGATGGGAGGAAATTCAACAAAGCCGGCCAGTGAGTGCTTGCTCGATGCAGCCTCTCTTAAAGCACGCTTCGCGGCGGCCGTCGCCGATTCGGCCTTCCCATGTTTGGGAGCCAAGGCCGCCTTCAACGGCGGCTCGTACCTGCTTTCGGTTTATGACAGGTTGGCCTCTGACAGCTCCTCGGAAGCGCTAGCTTCTGACCTGGAGAGTTTTACCCAGTCCGAGATGTGCGAGACCAATCCCTACGCCAGCTTCGTTGCGATTTTCCGGAGCCCGCTTGCCTCTGATGAAGAAGGTTTCGAACGCCTTCTCTGGTCGCAATTGCAAAAGCTCCACCAGCTCGATGCAACAAAATACAAGTGGGACTCCTCGGTGGTCTCCGACCCTAACCATCCGCTCTTTTCCTTCAGCCTCGCCGGCCGCGCTCTCTACGTCATCGGCATGCACGACAGAAGCTCACGTCTGGCGCGTCGCTTCCCGTGGCCGACTCTCGTCTTCAATCCGCACGAGCAGTTTGAGCGCCTGCGGCATGATGGAAAGTGGAAACGAATGCAGGAAGCCATCCGAGCGCGGGACGTTATCTTGCAAGGAAGCACCAACCCGATGCTAAGTGACTTCGGCGAGCAATCTGAAGCCCGGCAATATTCAGGCCGCATCGTGGATAAGGAGTGGCAACCGCCGTTTCGTGCCGAGCCAACCGACCTGCCTGCGCCGCGTTGCCCATTCGCCCATTAGCGGCCGGGAAATTAAACGCGTTGGCTTAGGTACCGTGAGTGGACTGCGGAGACTGGGTTGTGCGCTCTGCTTGCTCGCGCCTCCAGTGATATAGCCCACTAACGAAATGAAGACACAACGGCTTGAGCCTCAGACTGGCACCGGCTTCCGATTGACGAAAGGCGAGCATCTTCGGGTCATCGACCTGGAAGGCGAACAAGTTGCAGACTTGGTCGCATTCGGGTCCGTGGACTCTGGCGAGTGGCTCTCATCCGGGCGGAGCATCGACTATGCGAACACCATCTACCTGTCTAAAGATCACGTTCTCTACTCAAACCGAAGCCGCGCCATGTTCACGATCGTGCAGGACGACGTGGGACGTCACGATTTCCTTTTAACTCCTTGCAGCCTCGAAACCTTCGAAATCATTTACCATAACCATAATTACCACCCGAGTTGTTTTGAAAACCTCTCGAAGAGTCTCAAGCAGTTTGGCATCACGCCCGATGTGATACCTACGACCTTTAACCTTTTCATGAATGTCGAGATCGGTCCCGACGGATCACTTTCGATCCTTCCGCCCCGGTCGCGGCCGGGTGACAGTATGACCTTACGAGCCGAGATGGATATGATTGTTGGACTCACGGCCTGCTCGGCGGAAATGTCGAACAATTACAAATTCAAACCGATCGGTTACGAGATCTTCGCCTGAAGGACAGAGAGTTATGCGCCAGCGGACGGAAGTCAGCCATCTTGACTGACTCGGCGGGCGGGCTTTTAGCCTGCCCCTTGGGGAACCGACGGGCTGGAAGCCCGTTAGCGAGACAGGCAGGATGCCTCTCTTCCGGTTGTCAGCTCACCGGCAGCTTCTACGGTTGGGGTGTGAGCCCGCTCAATCCGCAGCGAACGATCGACCAATTGAAAGAGCTCCGCCGCCTAACGAGCGACGGAAACGGTGCGCAACGTGTCGCCTTCACCGCCACCTGGGCGAAGGCGCGGAGCTGGCTGGAAGTGAAGGCTCGGGAGCTTGGCGCCGACATCGAGCGCGACGAAGCGGGCAATCTATGGATGACCCTGCACGGCGGATCGGAGAAGGCGCTCCTCATCGGCGGGCACATCGATTCCGTGCCTAACGGCGGCTGGCTCGATGGTTGTCTCAACACCCTCGCGGGGCTCGAGATTTTGCGACGCATCAAGTCGGAGGGCAAACCGCCGGTGACGGTGCGGCTGGTCGATTGGGCCGATGAGGAAGGCGCGCGTTTTGGGAAAAGTCTCTTCGGTTCGTCCGCCTGCTCGGGCAACCTCGAGATGGAGGAAGCGCGCACGCTGAAAGATAAAGACGGAGTCACTCTGCCGGACGCGCTCAAAGAACAAGGGATCGATTTTGCAAAGATCAAGAATTCCGGCCACCAGCTTTCGCAGGCGGCGGCTTACATTGAATTGCACATCGAGCAAGGGCCGGTGCTGCTTGATCTCGATCTCCCGTTAGGCGCGGTCCTCGGGACCTTCGGAGTCGAGCGCCACGAGATCACTTTTTATGGGCAGGCGGCGCATTCGGGAAGCACGCCGATGAACCGCCGCCGCGACGCCTTTCTCGCCGCGGCGAAAATGAGCCCGGAGATTTACCGGATTACCGATCGTCATGGCGGCGTCTGCACGATTGGCTCTTGCCTAACGAGACCGGGAATTGCCACAAGCGTGGTAGAGGAATGCCGGCTCGCGCTCGATCAACGCCATCTCGAAAGGGCGGCGCTGGCGCGGATGCTACAGGAAGCGGTCGACGCGAGTGAGCACTTCGCCAGGGAAGGGAACGTGACGGTCGCCTGGGAACGGCTCTGGCAGATCGAGCCGATACCGTTCACTGACGAGTTGATCGAGATTTGCGACGCGGCGATCCGCGAGACTTGCGGCAAATCGCATCGCTTGCCCTCGGGACCATTGCACGATTCCGCAGAGGTGGCGCGTGCCGGTGTGCCGACGGTAATGCTGTTCGTGCAAAGTCTGCGTGGGATCAGCCACAACAAGATCGAGGACACGAAGCAAGAGCACCTCGAGCAGGCGGTGCGGGCGTTCGATCGACTGGCTTCGAAGACGATGGAGTGGATTGCTTCTCGTTAGGTCGTAATCTCTTTACCGCCCGGTCGGAATCCGGAGAGCGCGCCGGGGCTTGAGAGGAAGAGATCAGGTGATCCTTCGCGTCGAACCTTGTGCGCTAGCTGGTACAGCTATCACGCGCCATCCAGCACTTCCCGCGACATCGGCAACAAATCGGTGCCTCGACGGCAGGCCGTCGCTGCCGCGTCCTTTCGTCCAAGCCCGGCATAGGCGCTAACTGCTCTCGTTGTCATCGTCGCGGCGGTAACGGCCGGAGTGACGCTCTTTCGGTTCGCCATCACGTCCAGGATATCTTTGGCGTGCTCCACTCACCCGATTTCCTGCGGCAAAACCCCGGAGCTCATTGCGGGAACTCGCTCGCAGCCGTTGGCGAGGAGCACGCACAGCACAGCCGTTTCCAAAATGGAGAGCGATTGGATTTCAATTCTAGACCCAAAGCGTCCGATCGAAGGTGCGATATTGGATTGCTTCGCTCACATGCTCGGGCGTGATCGCTTCCGCACCCTCGAGATCGGCGATCGTACGCGAGACCTTCAAAATTCGATCGTAAGCGCGCGCGCTTAGATTCAACTCAGTCATTGCGACACGGATCAGCTCCTGCGATTCGTCGCTCAGTTTGCAATGCGCCTTGATCGCGCGCGCGGTCATGCGCGCGTTGCAGGTCGTCTTCTTATCGGCCGCGAAACGCGCCTGCTGCCGTGCGCGCGCCTGGCCGATGCGCTCGCGGATCGCCGCGGAATTTTCCTCCACGCGCTCACTCGAGATGTCGCGGTATTCTACTGACGGCACTTCGATGTGTAGATCGATGCGATCGAGCAACGGGCCGGAAATACGTTGGCGATAGCGTTGCACCTGCACGGGACTGCAACGGCATTCGCGCTTGAGATCGCCGAAATATCCGCAGGGACAGGGATTCATCGCTGCGACGAGCATGAACTCCGACGGAAACGTAACCGTGCCCGCCGCGCGCGAGACTGTTACCCGCCCGTCCTCGAGCGGCTGGCGCATCACCTCGAGCGTGGAGCGTTTGAACTCCGGCAGCTCATCGAGAAAAAGGACACCGTTATGCGCGAGACTCACTTCGCCGGGCGCCGGCGTGGCTGAGCCGCCTAACAACCCCACATCGGAAATGGTGTGATGGGGCGAGCGGAAAGGTCGCGTCGCCACGAACGATCGCTCGTTACCTAACAACCCCGCGATGCTGTGGATCTTGGTCGTCTCGATCGCTTCCTCCAGGGCCATCGGGGGGATGATGGTCGCGATCCGTTTCGAGAGCATCGACTTGCCGGAGCCGGGCGGGCCGATCATGAGAATGTTGTGTCCACCCGCGACGGCGACTTCGACCGCGCGCTTGACGTGGCTCTGGCCTTTCACATCGGCGAAATCGACCTCGTAACTCTGATGGGTGGCGAAAAATTCGCTCCAATCGCCGCGCACCGGCGTCAGCTCCTTTTCTCCCCTAACGAATTGGAAAGCCTGGCGCAAATTTTCCACGCCGTAGATGTCGATGCCCGCGACCATAGCGGCTTCGCGGGCGTTCGCTGCCGGTACGATCATGGCGCGTTTGCCGCGGCGACGCGCTTCCAGCGCGACCGGGAGCACGCCTTTCACCGCCCGCACCGCGCCATTGAGCGCGAGCTCGCCGACGAAGCTGAAATTGGCGAACAGATCGTCCTGGATCTCCTGCGCGGCCGCGATCATGCCGAGGGCGATCGGCAGGTCGAAGCTCGGCCCTTCCTTCTTAATATCGGCCGGCGCGAGGTTGATCGTCGTCCGGCCGCGCGGCCAATAGTAACCGCTGTTCGCGACCGCGGTGGTGACCCGGTCGCGGCTTTCTTTCACCGCCGTGTCCGGCAACCCGACAACCACAATGGAGGGCGGACCACCAGCCGCATTGACCTCGATTTCCACTTCGTAAGCGTCGACGCCGAGCACGGCGGCGGAGTAAATCCGGGAAAGCACGGGCGCGAGCGTGCCAGAGAGTTCCAGGGATGTCCAAGCCGCCGTGCGAAAAGTTCGTTCGTGAGGGATTTGCGTTCAGCTCGACCTGTCATCCCGAGCGAAGCGAGGGACCTCACGAGTCTTGCCGCGCTTCCGATCTCGCAGCACCTGAAGTGGCCTGTGAGATCCCTCGTTGCGCTCGGGACGACAAGGCCAAATTGAAGCGACGCGGCGAGTCTCCCTCTAGCAGACAGGCTTGTCCGGCTTGTCGGACGATTCGCGAAAAAGCCCGAACGAAGTCTCGCGAGCGACCTGCTCCATAGGCTGGGAACGCTGCGCCATCTCGAGCGGAGGTTGCTCGTAAATGAAGTTGTCATCGAGGCCGATCTCAGCGGCATCGTGGTGGGTGCAGGCGTAGGAGACTTTCCGAGCCGCGCCCAATAGATCGCCGCCAGACATATCGGGAGGTCTCGTCCTGTTCGCTCACAAGCCGGCTAAAGCCCTGTCCAACACCTCCAGAATAAAATTGGCATCCTGCTGATGGATGCACATTGGAGGCGAGAAGCGGATCGTCTGGCCTTGCAAACCGCCTTTGCCTAACAATAGGCCGAGATCGCGGCAGGTCTCCAGCACCTGCGCGCACTCTGCCTTGGCCGGCTCCTTCGTCGCCCGGTCTTTGACCAATTCGATTCCGAGCATCAAGCCTTTCCCGCGGATGTCGCCGATGACGTTGTGCTTCTCCTTCAGTCGCTCCAGTCCGGTAAAAAGGTGTTGACCCAAGACGAGGGAATTGGCCTGCAGTTTTTCGCGATCGATGACCTCCAGGACCGCTTTCCCTTGCGCCGAGACGACCGGATTGCCGCCGAAAGTGTTGAAGTGAATCCGCTGCGAAAGCGCGGCGGCAATTTCCGGCGTGGTCACGACCGCGCCTAACGGCGCGCCATTGCCGATGCCTTTCGCCAGGGTCACGATATCCGGCACGACGCCCTGTGTTTCAAAACCCCAGTAATGCGTGCCGGTGCGGCCGAAGCCGGCTTGCACTTCGTCGGCGATGCAGAGGCCGCCCGCGGCGCGGACGTGCTCGTAGGCGTGCTTCAGGTAGTCGTTAGGGAAAACAACGCAGCCGCCGACGCCCTGGATCGATTCCGCGATGAAAGCCGCAACCTGTCCGGAAGTCGCATAATCGATCAGATTCTTCACATCGGCCGCGTACTTTCTGCCGGCCTCGGGATCATCGCGGCCCCACACGCCGCGATATGGATCAGGCGTGATCGCGTGATGCACCCCGAAGCTATGCGGCACATTAAATTTCCAGGTGCCGTGCGCGGTCAGCCCCATACCGGAAGCGTTGCCGCCGTGATAGGCGTTGCGCAACGCGATCACGTCATAGTTGCCGGTGGAGGCGCGCGCCATGAGGAGCGCGAGGTCATTGGCTTCCGAGCCGGAGTTAACGAAGTAACAGACCTTCAACTCGTCCGGCATTTTCGACGCCAGCTTTTCCGCGTACTCGGCGACGTTCGGATGCAGATAAATCGTCGTGGAATGCTGGAGCAGCTCGTTCTGCTGCTGCGCGGCCGCGACCACATCGGGGTGACAATGCCCGACGCTGATGGTCACGATCCCGCCCAAAGCATCAAGATAACGCCGCCCGGTTTCGTCCCAGACGTAT
>JACDGM010000062.1 GCA_013815325.1 Chthoniobacterales bacterium | reverse complement strand
GGGTGGACCCCCTCTCAGTGCCGTGGCGCGACTGAGTACCACAGGAGCACGCAGTGCTCGCTCCAGCTTCTTTGTTCGTCGTTCGGCCGGTAGAATTCGATAGTTTGTAGAACACTTCCTCACGGGATACTGCCGCCTGCAGGACGGAGGCGGAGCGGGTGCGAAGCCGCCGCCCGTGAGGCTGCGCATGCGTTGGCGATTGTGACCCGTGGCGTTCCAATTTCACGTGATGATGTCTCGACCGAACCCGTTGAATAAGCCTAAGAGCTAGATGTTTTCTCCTCATCACCCGGCGCATCAAGTCCGGCATCAGCTTCCGAGCATTTTGATGGACTTGTCACTACGCTCAGCTTGCCGCTCGCAAAAAGCAGCGTGCCGAAAAGGCGCTATAGCCACCAACGGATCATCGACGTTACCCCTACGCAAATTTCGCGACTCCCGGCGCATGGAATCAGAACGCCGACACTCGGATCAACCCTCCGCTACCCGGTGCTTCGCGTCTGGGCCTCTAATTCGAGGAACGCCGCTAGTAGCTCGTCGGAGCGGACGACAAAACCCGATGGCGTCCGGTGTTTGGCCCAACCCGCTACCACGCGTTCCTGTCCACCAACGATGGCAAAGACCTCGCCCGCACTCCTCGTGCGCAACAGTCTCGCCCGGATTTATGGAACCCGAACCCCGGCACTGATCGCCGGGATTCGCGCCAATACCGCGCACGACTGAGGGAGCTTGAGCAAAGCGCAAAAAATAAAAACTTAGGCGGCTGACTTCAAAAAGCAGTGATTCGGCATCCTTCCTGCATCTCAGAGTCTCATGGCGGTCAAAACCGAGGCTCGGATTTCGTCAGCGGAAGCTGATCGCGCGATCTATATAGACTTCGAAGGATGCCAGGATCGGTCCCCGTCTCTCCTTGGGACGCTAATCGAGGATACGCTGCATCAGACCGTCCTCGATCCGGAGCTTAGCTCAGCAGCTGCGGCAAAGGACCTTCCCGTCTCGTCCCTTGCCGACGAGGTGCATCGACTTGTCGAAATCTCGACGAAAGAGCGGCGGCCAATTATCGCTTACACCCACTTCGAGAAGAATGTGATCTTGGAGTATTCGCAGGTCGATTTGACTGGATTCTATCGAGACGCCAGGATGATTGCCCGACGTTGGAAGAAGAACGCTGACCTTCCGTTGATTTCAACCGAAGCTCTAAAGAAATATCGTGTTCCCAATGTGCTGACTTGGTCAAATCTTTCTTGCTCCAGCTGTTTCGTTCGCCTTGGGAAGATCCGAAGAAAGAACAGCCAACAGATCCGCAAAGCCGAATGGCGAAATTTCAGGCGGGGCGATTTTACGGCACGGAATATAAAGATTGACGACCGGCGGCGACGTGATTGCAGTAACACGAAGAAAAATCGCCCCTGCAGCAGAGCCCCGTCCTACCTGTCCGGGCTGCTGTTGCTGCCTCTGCTGAGCAGTTGTTCAATCATCCCGATGCGCTCGCACGCGGTGACTCGCGATCGCGCCTTTATTTCATACTCGCTTCCGGAGAACGGCACCCAGCTGCGCCTAGCCGTGAAAGATCTCATCGACATGAAGGGCCAGGTGACCAGTGCCGGCTCGGAGTATCTGTCCAAGAACAATCCCCCGGCCACGGAGGATGCAGAGTGCCTCGCCTTGGCACGGGCGCGTGGCGTGCAGATCGTTGGCAAAACGAATCTGACCGAATTCGCCGTGACGGTTTCCGGAACGAACCGTTACTTTGGGACGCCGGTGAATCGGCTGGATGGGAAACACAAATTCATCCCGGGAGGTTCGTCGAGCGGTTCGGCGGTAGCAGTCGCCGACGGGATGGCCGACATCGCCTTCGGAACGGATACCGGCGGATCCATCCGTATTCCGGCCGCGTGCTGCGGCGTTCTGGGTTTGAAAACGACTTACGGGCTCGTCTCCACCAAAGGCGTCTTCCCTATCTCCCCGAAACATCTTGATACGGTCGGACCCATGGCTAGAGACATTCCTCATTTGGTGCAAGGGATGGACCTATTGCAGGGAGGGTTTGCCGCCCGCTATCGAAATGCGGTGGCCGCGGAGCCGTCAGCGCGAGGGATCCGAATCGGGCGGCTCTACCTCGATGGCACTGACCCTGCGATCGACAAAGCCATTGACGACAAACTGGCCGCAAAAGGGTTTGGAGTCATCAGGCTAAGTCAGACGCTGAAAGCGAAATGGAAGCAGGCCGAAAAGGATGGACGGACCGTAGCTGTAGGTGACGCTTGGCTGCACGATCACCAGTACTCGGACAAGGATGGAGTGAGCGCGACCACGAAGTTAGTCATCGCGGATGGCGCCGTGGAATATCCGGACAACTTTAAGGCGGCCTTAAAGCGGCAGGCGGCCTGGCAGCGTGAGTTGCGTCGGGTCTTTCGGAGTGTGGATTTTATCGCGTTGCCGACGATGCAGAGCCTGCCGCCGAAGTTCCCACCCTTCGACGCGTCGGTCGCTTTCGAGTTACTGGTGTTCAACCTCCAAAACACCCTGGCGGTAAATTTTGCGGGCAATCCGGCGCTGGCAATTCCGGTCCCGATGCCAGTGAAAGAAGATAGTCTCCCCATGGTCACAAGCCTGCAACTGATCGGACCGCGCTTGAGCGAGCCGCAACTGTTAAACGCGGGGCGCCTGCTCGAAGCGAAGCGCTAAACGATCAGGCGAGGCCATGTGCAAATCCGTGGAGATGTGGCCCTAACGAATCCAGGAACCATGCAACCTTCACTTTTTCGCAAAGCGTCTGTCTCAGCGACCGTCTTACTTCTGAGTTGCGCAGTGAGCTGGTCGCAATCGGCCGGCGAACTCATAAGGGAAGGCGACATCTCCGATGCGAGGTTTGACGGAGGCGCATCGCTCCAATCCTATCTGCCGGCGGAAAAACTGGAACCAAAAAACGTCGCTCTCCTGGTGCACATCTCGCGAGCCTATCGCTATCTGATGAGCGACACCGCGAAGACGTCGGAGAAGCTCCGGCTCGGCGCGCTTGCCGTGACCTATGCGGAGCGGGCCGCCGCTTTGGAACCGAAGGACGCGGATGCTCAACTGGCCGTGGCGATCAGTTACGGCAAGCTGCAGCCGCTGGTAAGCTCCGGTGAAAAAGTGCGAACGGCGCGCATTATCAAGAGTCAGGCCGAGAAGGCGATCCGGCTCGATCGGGGCAACGATTTGACCTGGCATGTCCTGGGTCGGTGGAACATGGGTTATGCCGAACTGACAGGCCTGAAGCGAACGTTGGCGGAACTGACTTACGGCACATTGCCGGCGCCGACTTATGCAGATGCGGCCAGATGCTTTGAGAAAGCGATCGCGCTGAACCCCCGCCGGGTCATTAACTACATCGAGTTAGGACAGGTGTATTCTGAAATGGGCCGAACGGCTGATGCGCGGCGGGTTCTGAGTAAAGGTGTGGCATTGAAACAGACGGACAAGGACGATCCCGAAATGAAGCGACGCGGACGCGATATCCTGGCGAAGCTTCGCTAAGTCGGCTCAGGCCGACGCGGCTTCCGTGAGTCCGGTTCGCGTGGGTAAATCCGCTAAGGAACCGTCGATGAAGGTGTGATGCCAGAGTTGAGTGGCCACGACGGCGACCAATCCCATTTCCACCGAGAGACGCGGCAACGAACCGGGGCGCATCTGCCGGAATGCTTTGCGCCAATGCTGCACGGCGGCGACATCGAAATAGCCGGTCCGCCGGAGGGACTCTTCGCTCAGGAGCTGTCCCACAAATGGAGGTTCCGGATCCATGTGGAAGCTATCGAGCGGCGCGCGGAAGATGACCTTGTGGCGCTGGGCGATTTCCTTTGGCAGCCAGCGCTCGGCGACGAGGCGCAGCAGATACTTATCGCGCAGGCCGCGCAGCTTCCAGCGAGGATGTAGTCGTGAGGTGAAATCAAAGACATCCTCATCAAGAAACGGATAGCGCACCTCGACCGAGGAATGCATCGCGACGCGGTCGCCCTTGGCTTGGAGGAGTAAGCCGGCCAGAGTCACCCGGGCGCCGACCCAAAGGCCGCGATTCAACGGAGCCCATCGCTTCGCGCGTTCCAGGTTCATCCCCAGCGCGGCCCAAGGCTGGTTCTGCTCGAGCACGGCCCGCATCGGCGGGGCGTAGAAAAGAAGCTTGGATAGCCCCAGCATGCCATAAGCTTCCACCCAGGCGTTAGGACCGCCGACCGAAGCTTCTACGTTACGCCGGAACTCGGGCGGGTATTGCGGAATGTGACTAAGACCGAGATAGGCACGAAGAGCCAAGCTACTTAGTCTTAGACCAGGTATGACGTCGAGATAGCCGAGAAGCTTGGCTGCCTTGTACCAGGGATAACCGGCGAGCCACTCATCCGCTCCTTCTCCGGTAAGGACGACTTTCTGCCCGTTGGCATGCACGCGCCGCGCTAACTGTAGCAAAGCCGCGCACGAGGTATCGATCACCGGGGACTCGGCGGCCTGGATGAGCTCCGGATAAGTCGCCAGCGCATCGCTGGCCCGGAAATCCTGGACGATAGGCGGCTTGGTGCCGATATGCCGGGCGGAAAGACTGGCCGCGCTCAGCTCGTCGAGCGAGGGATCGTCCACACGAATGGTATAAGTGTTAATCGCCGGCCCTTTCAGCTTGCAGGCCATGGCTACGATCATGCTCGAATCCAATCCGCCGGAGAGATAGGCGCCGACCGGCACATCCGCGCGGAGCCGTTTCTCGACCGCCTGGAGAAGCAGTTGCTCGAACTCATCAACCAGCTGCTTCGGATCGCCCGAGACTTCATCGCCTTGATCGGGGAAATCCATCACCCAGTAGGCGCGCTCTTCGATGACCGGATCGGTGCCGTTTTCGTGGCCGGGCGTGATCTGTAAATAATGTCCCGGACGCAGAAGTTGCACCCCTTCAAAACAGGTGATGGGCCCCGGCATGGCGGTGAAAGTAAAGATGTGATCGATGCCGCGCCGGTCGGGTCTTGCCGGCACCATTCCGGAAGCGAGAAGAGCTTTGATTTCGGAGCCGAAAAGGAGCCAGTCGCCTTGCCGCGACCAATAAAGCGGGGCGATGCCGAAACGATCGCGGCCCAGAGTCAGTTGCTGCCGGCGCGTATCCCAGAGGGCGATCGCAAACTGGCCGCGCAAGCGCTCGAACATGCCCTCCTCATATTCTTCCCACGTATGGGGAATGATCTCCGTGTCGCAATGGGTGACGAAGCGATGCCCTCGTGCCTGCAGTTCGGCGCGCCGCTCGACGTAATCGAAGAGCTCGCCGTTGAAAACCACCTGCACGCTCTGGTCCTCATTGGATATCGGCTGCCGGCCATCCGCCAACCCGACGATGCTGAGCCGGCGTGAGGCGAGCGCGATTCCCGGGCGCTGGAGAAAACCATCCTCGTCCGGCCCGCGATGCACGATTGCCTCGGCCATGCGCCGGATGAGATCGTTGGGCACCATTCGCCGCCCGGTCAGATCGATCATCCCTGCAATTCCGCACATGATCGACTCCTTTAGTTCAGAGCTTTGTCGAGAGCCAACACGATTTCCGCAAAATATGGGTTTGCTGGTCCAAAAAAAGCTAGAGACGAATAGAACAGCCAATTTCCCTCCCGTCCAAAATGTCTCGCCTTTCGAAGATAAAAGTGTGATCCCGCCCACAGGATTCTGATTATGAGCTCAATACGCAGGAAAGCTTTCCGTCCGTTGCCCGGAGGATTGGCCCCGTGTAGTTTTGGATCGCGCGGATCTTACTTCTGCCAGCGAGACCTCCGCCGGCGCGAAACCGGCCGCTCATTTCCCGAAAAGATTATTCCAACCTGGAATTTCTCACTCCATCGCGTGCCCTTTCTTAGAGAGTCATGAAGAAAGAGGCAATCGCCATCATCGGGATCGGCTGTCGCTTTCCCGGTGGCGTGAACGACCCGGAAGCGTTCTGGAAACTGCTGGTCGAAGGCCGTAACGCTGTCTCCGACGTGCCGTCCGACCGCTGGAACATCGACCGATTTTACGATCCGGAGCCGTTCGTGGCCGGAAAATCTATTGCTCGGCGCGGTGGATTCGTGTCCGGGATCGATCAGTTTGATCCGCAATTTTTCGGCATCTCGCTGCGGGAAGCGCCTTTCGTGGATCCGCTGCATCGGCTTCTCCTGGAGACAACCTGGGAAGCGATCGAAGACGCCGGTTTTGTTTTGGATCTCGAGAAAGGCACGGATATCGGCGTGTTCGTCGGGCTTTCCCACAGTGATTACCAGGGAATTCAGGACCGGAGCGGCATCGGCGCGCACACTTCCACCGGCACCGCGCATAGCATCGCTGCGAATCGCATTTCCTTTTGCCTGAATCTGCGCGGTCCGAGCCTGGCGCTGGACACCGCCTGTTCGTCGGCGCTGACGGCGGTGCACCTGGCTTGCGAGCAGATTTTGGCCGGACGTTGCAAAGCCGCGCTCGCCGGTGGCGTGACGGTGCTGATTTCGCCGGATGGATTCATCGGATTTTCCCAGGCCGGGATGCTTTCGCCTGACGGGAACTGCAAGTCATTCGACGCGTCGGCCAATGGCTTCGTGCGCAGCGAGGGCGCGGGCATGGTGCTGCTGAAGCGGCTCTCCGACGCCGTGGCGGATGGCGACCCAATCTATGCGGTCATCGTTGGCTCGGCGGTCAATCAGGACGGCCACACCAATGGAATTTCTCTGCCCAGCACTGAAGCGCAGACGCGGCTTGTGCGCGACGCCTGCGCGAATGCCGGGATCGCTCCAGCGCAAATCGGGTATGTAGAAGCGCACGGAACCGGCACGGCAGTCGGCGATCCGATCGAAGCGCAGGCCCTCGCGGACGCACTCTGCGAAGGGCGCACCGAGGAAAACGCTCTCGTCATCGGTTCTGCGAAAACGAACCTGGGCCATCTCGAAACCGCGGCCGGGATCGCCGGCTTGATCAAGACTGCGCTGGTCCTGAAGCACCGCCTTATCCCTCCCAATCTGCATTTCGACACGCCTAATCCCAACATCGACTTCGCCGCCCTGAAACTGCGGGTGCCGGTGGCGAGCGAACCCTTTCCGGGGACGGATGGCATTCGCATGGCTGGCATTAATTCGTTCGGATTTGGTGGAGCCAACGCCCATGTGATCCTGGCGGAAGCGCCGACCGGGCCGCGGCTAGAACCCTCCAAAATTTCTTCCGACCGCGCCTGGCCGGTGATGCTTTCTGCCCGGTCTGAGGAAGCGCTACAAGCGTCCGCTCTCGAATTGGGCGCGTGGCTGGAGCACCAGGTGAAGTTGAACGGCAAATCCGTCTCGCCGGAACTCCCCGACCTTACCTACACGCTCGGTGCGCGGCGGAATCATCATTCGCATCGGCTCACGCTCACGGCCCGCTCAGTCTCGGAGCTGGCGCAGGAACTCGGCGCTTTCTCCATCGGACAATCGGGACCGAAGCTGCGCACGGCCTTTACCCCCCGGCTCGAAAAGGAGCCCCGCGTCGTCTTCGTCATGAGCGGTCAGGGTCCGCAATGGTGGGGCATGGGACGCGAGCTCATGCGTCACGAACTGGTTTTCCGCAGAATGATCGAGGAATGCGCTGACGCGATGCGCCCGTGGGCGCGCTTTTCGTTACTTGAGGAACTGGCCCGCCCGGAAACCGAGTCGCGCATCCAGCGCCCGGAGATTTCGCAGCCGGCGATTTTCGCCATGCAGATGGCGTTGGCGGAACTTTGGAAATCGTGGGGTGTGCAGCCCGCCGCGATCGTCGGCCACAGCGTGGGCGAAGATGCCGCGGCTTGCGTGGCCGGAATTCTCACCCTCGAACAGGGAGCCGAGGTCATCGTGCATCGCGGACGCTGCATGCAGGACCACGCGCCGTCGGGCGGCGGCATGCTCGCCGTTGGCATGAGCGCCGACGAAGCGCAGGCGGTGATTGCGCGCCATGATCGCAACGTCAGCATCGCCGCATTTAATTCCCCGCGTTCTGTGACACTTTCCGGGCTGCGGACCTCGCTCGAGGCCATCGCCGCCGAGCTGGAGGCGAAAGAGATTTTCGCCCGGTTCATGCAAACGAGTCTGCCCTTCCATCACGCGTTGATGCAACCCGCGGCCGACGCGCTCCGCGAGGCGCTGGCCGATTTGTCGCCCCAGGTCGGAACCGTTCCGTTCTTCAGCACCATCAGCGGCGAGAGAATTATCGGAACATCCTGCGACGCCGCTCACTGGGCGGAAGGGGTGCGCGAGCCGGTAGAATTTGCCAAAGCGATCGCCTCGCTCTCCGAATTCGGCGCTGACGCCTGGCTGGAAATCGGCGCGCATCCGGCCCTCGTCCGTTCGATTCAGGAATGCCTCGCGGAGCGGAACGACAAAGGAACCGTCCTCTCCTCGACCCGGCGCGAGCGCGAGCATGAGTCTTTGCTGGAGACCGCACTCGACCTGCACCTCGCCGGGGTGAAGCTCGACTTCGCCGCCATGACGCCTTCGCGGCGGCTGCTCTCGCTGCCCTCCTATGCGTGGGACAAGAGCCGGCAATGGCACGAGGCGAGCGACGTGCGCGAAGGTCGCCTGGCGCCGGGTGGCCGCGGATTGCTTGATTTCAAGTTGCCGCGCGCGACCCCCACTTGGACGGCTCGGCTCGACAGCCGGCACATGGCTTTTTTGAAGGATCACCGCGTCGAGAACCTCGTGGTCTTCCCGGCGGCCGGCTTTGTCGAAATGGTGCTCGAAGCCGGCACCCAATGGTTCGAGGGCAAGCCGTTCGCGATCGAGGATTTCGAAATCCGCAAACCACTCATCCTGCCGGACCCGCCCTCCGGGCTACTCCTTGAACTTTCCTACGAGCCTAACGAACGCACGTTCACAATCCAGAGCCGCTTTGAAAACGCCGCCTCCTGGTCAGTCCACGTCGTCGGATTGATGCGGGGTGAGCGCATCGAATCGCCCTTCGCCGCTTCGGCGTGGGAGAACGCTCCGGCGCCGGACTTGAAAAAGATCGAGGTCGAGACTTTCTACGGACACATGAGCGATCTCGGCCTGAATTATGGCGAGGAATTTCGGCCGATCCGCGAACTGTCAGCCGGAGCCGGTCAGTCGTCGGGCCGGGTTTCCCTCACCGCCGCGATCGCGCGTCGGGTGGCAGAATATTCCCTGCACCCGGTGCTCTTTGATGGCGCGCTGCAAATTTTTTCCGCCGGCGCCGCGACCGTGGAAGGGCGCACTGCCGGGCTTCGGCTGCCTGTGCGTTTCGCGCGGATCCTGTTCCTGCGCTCTCCCGGGGCGACCGGTTTTGTGCGCACGGAGGTGAAGCAGGCGAACGACGAATTTTTCGAGGGCGGCATCGACCTGTATAACGAAGCGGGCCAACCGTGTTTGCGGATCGATGGCTTCCGCGCGATCAGCGTGGAAGGCGCGCGCCGCTCCGGTCGCACCGGCAAAGGGCGCGATCTGGTCTATCACGTCGGCTGGGAAAAGATCGCTGCCACGACAAAGACCGCGGCGCCCGCGCCGCCGCCTTTATCCTATCTCCAGGAGGTGACACAGCGTGCGCTCGACGAAGTCTTCGACCTGCGGGGTCTAAGCGCGCTGCAGTCTGCCGGGGCCGCCGGAGATAAATTGGCCGCCGCCCAGATCGCGCGTGGTTTGCACGAGATGGGGGCAGGTTCCGACGAAATTTTCACCGCCGATTCGCTTGGAGTCGCGCCAGCGATGCGTCCCGCGTTCGAGCAGCTGATGGCCGACCTCGTCGAGGAGGAATTGCTGATCACGGAAGGCGAAGGTTATCGTCCGACCGAGGCTCTCTCGGTCGCGGCTGAATCAGCACCCGATTTGTTCCGCGAAGGCGTCACAACTCATCCGGGCCATCTGCAGGAGGCGCTGCTTTGCGCGGCGACCTGCGCGGAACTCGGTCCCATCCTCCGGGGAGAGAAGGACGCCACGCAGGTTCTCTTCAACAGCGACGGTCCAGAACACCTCGATCAATTTTACGGCGATGGGCTGGACACCAGTCCCTGGCTCGCGGCTATCGCGGCCGCCGTCGAGGAGGTCGCCCGTCTTCTTCCTGAGGGACGCGGTTTGCGGATCCTTGAGATAGGCGCGGGCACTGGTGGACTGGCCTCCCAGGTCCTGCCAATGATGGACCGCGGACTGCACTCCTACGTCTTTAGCGACGTGTCGGAAGTGTTCTTTCCAGGCGCGCGCCAAAAGTTGGCGGCCTATCCCGAAGTCGAATACAAGTCATTCGATCTGGAAAAGCCGGCCCGGGAACAGAACCTCGAAGCGGGCACTTTCGACCTCATCATCGGGACTAACGTGGTCCACGCGGTCAGCGATGTGCGGGTCGCGCTGAGCAACTTGCACGATCTTCTCGTGCCCGGCGGAAGCTTGTTGTTCGTTGAAGTGGCGACTCCGCATTTGTGGTTGAACGCGGTCTTCGGCTTGACCAGTGGCTGGTGGCGCTTCACCGATCGCGATTTGCGTCCCGATCATCCGCTGCTGCAGCGTCCGCAATGGGAAAGAGCGCTGCGCGAGTCGGGTTTCGACGAGACGGCCTCCCTGCCGGGGCAGGTCCGCTCGCAAGGTGGCGAAAGCCTGATTGGTCTGATGGCGCGCAAACCGTGGATCGAGCCGGAACAGCCGACGCCAGCCATTGCCGAGACGCCGTCGGAAAAATCATGGCTCGTCTTCCCGGATGCATCCGGTCTCGGCGATCAACTCGTTAGGCAATTGCGCGCCACGGGTGTTCGTTGCCGAGTGGCGCATCGCGGCGCAGCTTTTGCGACGGGTGAGAACGACGCGGTCACCCTCCGCCCCGAGGCACCCCAAGACTGGAAACAGTTGCTCGAGACCTGTGTCGAGGAGCCTCCGGAACGCATTGTTTTCCTGTGGAGTTTGGATGAAATCACGCCGGGGGTAGGCGAGGACGCGAGCTTGTTTGGCAGCGATGCTTTGTTGCACCTGTTGCAGGCGCTGGAAGTCCTCGGGCCAATGACCAAGTTGCGCCTCGATCTGGTGACACGGGGCGCGCAGCCGGTCGGGCGAGATCACGTCGTGGCGGTCCGGCAGGCGCCGGTCATCGGCCTGCTGCGCGTTGCGGCTAACGAATATCCGAACCTTGGCTGCCGCAGTGTGGACCTTCCGCCGACCGTTTCGGCTACCGATGAATTCGTGCTCTGGAATGAGCTGCTGCGCAACGACGCCGAATCCGAAGTCGCCTTTCGCGGCGAGGCCCGTTACGGCCGGCGCATCGATCGCGGTCTGCCGCGTCGTGAAGAGCTGCTCGCCCCTTCGGTGCCGTTGCGTCTTGAATCGCTCGAGCGCGGGCTTCTGAGCTCGCTGCGTCTGGTTCCTTTCGCTCTCCCGCCGTGCGGTCCGGGCCAAGTGGTGATCGAAGTGAAAGCTGCCGGCATGAATTTCCGCGATGTGCTCAAGGCGCTTGCGCTTTATCCGGCGGAGACGGCCGATGCGCGCATCTACGGCGACGAGGTGGCCGGCGTGGTCAAAGCCGTGGGCAGTGGCGTGACGCAGGTGGCGCCGGGCGACCGGGTTTTTGGTCTCGCTGTTTTCGGTCTCGCGACGCACGCGATGGCGCGCGGCGGCGATCTGCGCCCGATCCCCGCCGGATTGTCTTTTGAAGAAGCGGCGACGTTGCCGGTGGTCTTCATGACTTCGTGGCACGCGTTGAAAACCGTTGCCCACCTGGAAGCAGGCGAGCGCGTCCTTATCCACGCCGGCGCCGGTGGCGTCGGGATGGCGGCGATCCAGATCGCGCATCATCTCGGCGCAGAAGTGATCGCCAGCGCGGGCAGCCCGGCGAAACGGGATCTGCTCCGGGTCCTTGGCGTCAAACACGTGATCGATTCGCGGCGTGGCGATTTCGCGGAGTCGGGGATGGAGATCACGAACGGCAAAGGCGTCGACGTGGTCTTGAACGCGCTCGCCGCCGAAGCCATCCCGATGGGGCTATCCTGCCTTGCGCCGTTTGGCCGCTTCGTCGAAATCGGGAAGCGGGACATTTATCAAAACTCGCGGATTCCGCTCTGGCCGATGCGCAAGAACGCGTCCTTCCATGTCGTGGCGATGGACGCGATCTTTAGCGGCGACGAAGAGCAGACCCGCCGGCTTCTTGGAGTAATCTCCGATCTGATCGAGCAAAACGCGTTGCGTCCGCTGCAATTCCGGTCGTTCCCGGCCTGCCGTCTGGATGCAGCCTTTCGTTGGATGGCGCAGGGGAAACATACCGGCAAAGTGGTAGTGGCGTTTCCGGAACCGTTCGTCGCCCGGCGCGGCGAGCCGCTGGCACCGGGCTTCGAGGTGAAGCCGGACGGTACTTACCTGATCACAGGCGCCTTTGGCGGCTTTGGCAAGGTGTTGGCCGAATGGCTGGCCGATCGCGGCGCACGTCATCTCGTGCTGACCAGCCGAAGCGGCCCCGCCACTCCCGAAGCGGAAGATTTTCTGGGGAAACTACGCGCACGCGGCGTGGAGACGCAGGTCGTGCGGGCCGATATCGGGTCGCCGGAGGATGTGCAGCTTTTGTTCGCTGAGATTGCAGCGACCGGACGTCCGCTCAAGGGCGTGTTCCACCTCGCGATGGTGATCGACGACGCGCCGCTCGCCTCGCTCACGCGCGAAAGGATGCGCGCCGTGCTGGCACCGAAAGCGCAGGGCGCCTGGCTGCTGCACGAAGGCACGCTCGGCTTGGACCTCGATTGCTTCGTGCTGTTCTCGAGCGTCTCGAGCGTTTTCGGCAGTCCGGCCCAGGGCAACTACGCGGCGGCCAATGCGTTTCTCGATGCGCTCGCGCATCATCGCCACGCGCTCGGGTTGCCTGCGCTCGCGATCAACTGGGGCGCACTTGGCGGCGAGGGCTACGTCGCGCGCAACGAGCGCGTCGCAGAATATCTTGCCCGTCTCGGCCTGGCGCCGCTCACCCCGGACGAGTTGATCCTGCTGCTGGAGTCTTTCCTTTCCGCCGGTGCCGCCCAGGCGATGGCCTTGCGGGTGGACTGGTCGAAATGGGGGAAATCGTTCCGCGGCCTTCAGGATTCGCCATTGCTGGAGAACGTCATGGTCGCGGGCGCCGAAGGAGCCGAAACCGGCGGCGCGAAAAATAACTGGGCGCTCAAAATCGAGGGGGCCGCGCCCGAAGCCCGCGAAGGCATCATCGGCGAGGCCGTGCGCGATGTGGTCGGTTCCGTTCTGCGGGTGAAACCGGAGAGCCTGCGCGCCGATCAGCCGTTGACCGATCTCGGGCTCGATTCGCTCATGGCCGTCGAGATTGAAAACTCCCTCGAATCCGCCATCGGGGTGGCTCTGCCGCCAGCGAGCCTGATGCGCGCCCGCACCATCGGTCAAATTGCGACTTTGATCGCGGAGCACCTTGGCGGAACCGCGGAAGCCGATGCGCCCGCGCCCGCGCCCGCGATGGAGACCACAGCGGTGGAGGCCGTGGATTTGGAAACGCTCTCCGACGAAGACATTGACCGGTTGCTCGGCGATGAGGTAGAAGTTGAAAGTGATGCGCCGGAAGTGCGCGCCTAACGACGCGCCATGTCCGAAGACAAACGTGCGCGTTTAAAAGAGTGGCTGGCGAGTGGCGAAGCGCGCCTCGAGCCGCTGACCTTTCCGCAGCGCGAACTCTGGGAGGCCGCGCCGCTGCCGGTGACGGATGTCTCCAACCACATCTGCACCACGATCCATGCGCGGGGCGCTCTGACGCCGGAGGGCGCCGAGGCGGCCTTGCAAAAAGTCGTGGACCGGCAGGAGGTCTTCCGCCTCTCGTTTCTTCCCGGGAAGGAACGGTCGATGCAGATGATTCGGAGCACGGGCAAACCGGTCTTCTCGTTCCGCGAGCTCCCGGCGGGGCAGCGCGAGCCGGAAGCGATCGAGGAACTGGCGCGGGAAGTTTTCCGCCAACCCTTCGATCTGCTGCGCGGTCCGCTCTACCGCGTGGAGATGTTCCGGCGCGGCGCGGACGATCACGTGCTCGTCTTTGCGATTCATCATGCGATTGCCGACGGCTGGTCGTTAGGCGTTTTTTTTCAGGATCTGGTCGCCGCTTACATCGACTGGATGCGGGGCGACTCCAATGGTCATCGTCCGGTGCCGCTTTCCTATTCGCAGTGGGGCGCCGCCGAGCGGGCCTTCTGGCAGCCTGCGGAATTGGAACGGCGCGCCACCTTTTGGAAATCTGCTCTCGCCGGCGCTCGCAGGCTCTGGGATTCGCCGGCCGAGCACGGGGAAACTGAGGGAGAGCGGGAACGCTGGGTCTCGCTCGTTCCGCCTGATCTCGGCCGCGCGGTGCGGGAACTGGCCCGCCAAAACGGCGCGACTCTTTTCAGCACGCTCCTCGCGGCCTTCCAGATCGCGCTCTCGGAATCGACCGGTGCAGACGACATCCTCGTCGGGACACCGGTGGCGAATCGGGGCCGGCAGGCGGTCCGCGAGACGATGGGTTCCTTTGCTGGGGTGGTGCCGCTCCGCGGTCGGGTCGAGCACGGTCGGAATTTTTCCGACACGCTGCGCACGGTGCATCAGGCGACGGTCGATTCCTTCGCCAACGCCATGCCTTTTGCCGAACTCGTGCGCGCCTTGGGCAAACCGGTTTCGCCGGGGCGCAATCCTGTTTTCGAGATCCGTTTCGCGCTCCAAAACCATCCTGCCGCCGATGCAGCGGTGCCGAGTCTGTCGCTCCAACTGCGGATTCGCTCGACCGGCACGGCCCGATTCGATCTCGGCTGCGAAATTAACGAGGACGGCGACGGGCTGGAGGTCGCCTGGCTGTTTCGGCGGGACCTCTTTGGCATTGCTGATATACGGAAGCTGGGTGACCTGTACTATGCCGTGCTGGCCAGCGTTTGCCGCTCCCCCGTAACCCGCGCCGCCGCTCCCTTGGAGGGCTGCGGGAGCAAATTATGAGAACTTCATCAGAATCAATCGAGGAACTGCATTGGGTCAGTCGTTCGGCTTACCAGATTGTTTCCATCCTCCTTCTCGCCAGCGAAATCGCGCTCGCCGCGGTCTTGTATCAGCGCGCCTCCATCTGGTGGGTGGCTGCTCTCATCCTGCTTATCAGCCATCTCATGCACGGCTCGCTCGTTGGTTTTCATGAAGCATCCCACGGCCTTCTCCGGCGCAACCGCCGCTTCAACGAAGTGAATGGCGTCATTCTGGGAGTCCTCAGCTTCATGAGCTTCAGCCTTTACCGCGCCGCGCATCAGACGCATCACGCGAATCTCGGCACCGAGCGCGACGAAGAGCTTTGGCCGTTCGTTCTGACGCACATGCCGCGCTGGAAAAGGGTGCTCGCAGCGTTCCTCGAGCTCAGCGCCGGCCTGCTCTTCACGCCGTTTTTGTTTCAACGCACTTTTCTGCGAGATGGTTCGCCGATCCGGCAAAGAAAGGTCCGGCGGAGGATCTGGACTGAGATCATCGTGATCGCCGTAGTCTGGATCGTCATTCTCTCCGCGGTCGCCTACTTCCAAGTCGGGCGCTATTTCCTTTGGATGTATCTGGCGCCGGCGATCATCGCGGCAAATCTGCAAAGCTGGCGCAAATATATCGAGCACGTCGGGCTCGACGGAAACACGGTCAACAGCTCCACGCGCAGCATTGTCGCGGAGGGCTGGGGCGGCCGGGTCGTCTCGTTCTCGTTGCTCCACGAACCGTTTCATGGCGTGCACCACAAACGCGCCGGGTTGCCGCATGCGGAGTTGCCGCAGTTTGCGGCCGACCTGCAACCCGTCGCGTCGGAGGAACGGCCCCCTTTCCGAAGCTATCGGCACGCCCTCTCCGATTTGCTCCGCAACCTTCCCGACCCGCGTGTCGGTGCCCAGTGGCGCGCCACCAGCGAGGTGCCGGCCGAGTGGCCCGCGGGGAATGCCGTTCGATCCTAACCGCCTTCTCTCTCCCTGCCGGTAGAGAAAATTCCGGCTGCTTCGCACCATGAAATCAAAAACCGTCCTCTTATTTGCCGCTCTCACGCTCCTCGCGCCCTGGCCCGCAACGGCGGTGGAAGTGACCGAATTCGAAGGCACCGCGCACGGTTTTCCATCGATGCTGGACGCGAATGGAAAAAAGATCGCCGACGGCGAATTCATCCAGGAGGTCGAGGACGGACGCCTTTCCATCACCCTCAAATACCGGTTTAAACACGGCAGCCGTCGCACGGAAGAGAAGGTCGTCTTCCGGCAAAAACCCGAGCTTATCCAGGAAGAATGGTCATGGCGCGAGCTGAAAGACGGAGACGTCGTGCGTCAGTATGCGGTTGATTTCAAAACCCAAACCGCCACCGCGAAAAAAAGCGAGAACGGCGAGAAAAAAGAGTGGTCGGAAAAAATCGAGGTGAAGTCGGGCCAGACGTTTACCGGTTACGGCTTCGTTCTCGCGGTGCAGAATGTCCGAGAGCGGCTCGTGCATGGCGAAGCGGTGGAGCTGCAGGCGATTGGTTTCAATCCGCAGCCGAAGGTGGTAACGGTGAAGATCACGCACGTCGGTCCCGAAGAAATGGAGATGGCGGATCGGAACCCCCATGGCGACCATTTCCTCCTTCAGCCCCAAATCCCAGCGATCGCCAAAATATTCGTCAAAGTGCCTGACACGCACATCTGGCTGACCCAGCCACCGGCCGAGTTCCTTCGCTTCGAAGGGCCGCAGCTGGAGCCCAGCGATCCCATCATTCGCGTGGACCTTCTTTCCGGGGCTGAGAGCGGTCCCGCCAGACCGGTCAAGAAGAGCGAGGATCGTTAGGCGAGCAGCTTATTTCTCGGCCCGCGCACTCTACCCCTTTGGGGCAAATTTTACCGCAATAAAAGTTCTTTCATTTTTCATCATACCGTGTGTTACGATTCAGCCCGATTAACACTCTGACGCTATTGGTTTGCTGTTCGTTTCAGACGTGACTTTCTGAACAGAAGTGGACCCACGGGGAATTGTCAGGGGGGCAAAACGGGTGGACCCCCTCAATCGACCCCAGCTCACCTGTTCCCGACGCGGAGGAGAGCTGGCCTTGCGGCGGGGAACATTGACGGAAAGGCTAGCTTGGACCCCATGATGGCCCAGGCTGGCCTTTATCGTTTAATGGTCTCCACCACCGCCGTTCGCTTTCGCTGCCAAGCTTTTTTCACCGGCATGAAGCAGCCTGTGACGGCGCTGCGACCGATCTTGATTCTCTTTCGTCTCGACTTCATTGGATTCCCTCCTTAAGACACCATTCCGTGACCTTCCTGGTAGACTGGCGGAAAGAACCTCGCGGCACCATATCCGATAACAGGCTAAATGGCGGCTGAATCAGCCGTCGGTTAAAAGGTATTCGTCGCTATTCTGGACTTCGGCTGAAACCTCGATGTCACATTAACGACGCGAGAACTTAACATTTCAGCCGTTGCATGCCGCGCCTGAGCGGCTCAGCTTAAGAAAGCTAACTGCAGCACTTGAGTGTATGCAGTGCTTCTTCACTCAACGTCGACCCACACATTCCTCATTATGAAAAGTCCGATCACATTAGTAGCTATCGCGGTCACGGCTCTCGCCTCCTCTCTCGCCCTGGCTTCAGCAGACGATCTTGATAATAGAAACCCTGCGATAGCAGGCCATGAGCCACGGGTGCAGCATGTCTTGCTGCTCAGCGTCGATGGCATGCACGCGCTCGATTTCGCCAATCTCGTAAAGACGAACCCTGCTTCCGCGCTGGGACAGCTATCGCGTCAAGGCGTCACCTACACGCACGCTTTCGCTATGCGGCCTTCGGACTCTTTTCCCGGCTTGCTCGCGATCGTGACCGGTGGGTCACCCATCTCGACCGGTGTCTGGTATGATAACAGTTACGACCGCGCTTTGCTCCCACCGATTACCTTTGGAGGAGGTTCCACCCCGGGGACAAATGTTCTCTACGACGAGTCGATCGATCTCAACCCTGACGCGCGCGACGGCGGCGGCGGGATCAATCCCGACGCGCTCCCGCGCGATCCTACGACCGGGAATCCTGTTTATCCCCACCAATTCCTCAAGACGAACACTATCTTCGAAGTGGCTCATCGCGCTCATCTCCGGACGGCCTGGAGCGACAAGCACCTGGCCTACGAGATCGTCCAAGGTCCTTCCGGCCAAGGCGTGGACGACTTGTTTAATCCGGAGGTTGCAGCCCCTAACCCCGCCTATCCCACCGTCAGCACGACTTCGAGTGTGCAGGCAACCGAAGATTACGATGACACAAAGGTCGCCGCGATCCTGAACGAAATCGCTGGCTACGATCACACCGGCACCACTCGGGTAGGTGTGCCGGCCCTCTTCGGGATGAACTTTCAGGCGGTAAGTGTCGGGCAGAAGTTGAAAATGAATGTCCTCCGCGACGGCTCGATTCCGCCTCCGGATATGGTGACGGGCGGTTACATCGATGGCCAGGGCGTGCCCCAGCCGGCGCTGGCCGAGGCCATCGCTCATACAGACGCTTCCATCGAGCAAATGGTAGCCGCCCTTCGTGACCATGGCCTGTTGGAATCCACCTTGATCATCGTCACCTCTAAGCATGGTCAATCTCCAATCGATCCGAGGAAACTGGTGATTGCAGGTGAAAGCACGATCCCTGACATCGTTGGTCCTTCACTTATAGCTCAGGCGACCCAGGATGACATCGCACTCCTTTGGCTCACGGATCAGAGCCAGACAGACGCCGCTGTCGCCTTACTCGAAGCGAACCTAGCCGTCGCTCATATCGACACGATCTTCGCAGGCCTTAGCCTTCGGCTGCAGTTTCCGAATCCGCTGAATGACTCGCGCACGCCGGACATCATCGTGCGACCGGTTCCGGGAGTGATTTACACCGACTCCTCGACGAAGATCGCGGAACACGGCGGCTTCGACTTTGATGACACCAACGTGGTCCTTGTCCTCTCGAATCCGAGCCTCAATCCACGGACGATCAAGACTCCCGTCCAAACGATGCAGATCGCCCCGACCATCCTGGCCAGTCTGGGGCTCGATCCTCAAAGCCTGAAGGCGGTGCGGAAAGAGGCCGTCAAACGTCTCCCCGGACTCGGCGAGGAGTAACGGCAGCCATTGCAGGGAATGGGTTATCCCTTCTATGGGGAAAAGCTAGCTCCGATCGCCGTTGTCAGCCCTTGCTGAGTTCGGTGAGAAGATTTGCGGATTGAGGCCTCCAAGTGAATCCTCACACGCGATTTCCGCCCAAACTCCGATCACTGAGGGAGGGCATCAGGCCGACGAGTCACATAGAGAGCGGGAGGTCTGCTCTTCACAGTTCGGATAAGCCTGTAGCTCCGCACAGAGCTGGATTGGCCTCGCCAGCTATAACAATCTCCTGCACTCGCACGGGCTCCCGCCGGTTCGGTATTGGCCCTACCTCGGCACGGGGGATTTCCTCGATGGCATTTTTTCCAACTGGCAGGCAGCCATCCTGCAACTCGGGCGTCTCATCTTTTTCAGCGGGGTCCTGCGGCAGCGTGGCGCCTCCCATTCCCTCAAAGCCGATGGCGACTCGGGAAAGAACACGCCCGACCGCTAATCGAGCGCGCGGAAGAAATCTGCCCGCACGACCCGGGGCCGAAGCGTCAGCAAGAAGCGGACAACCGGGAAGAAGGGCGGGCGCAAGGGGGAGAATGGCGGGCAAGAGTCGTGGCTCTACCGCCACTCCCTCTCCCTCGCTTTCGGCGCGTTCTTTTTGGTCTCGTTCATTGCGCATCTGATCTTCGGCACGTGGCAGTTCAATGAAACGAGCGCTATGGCTCGCCAAAGCGCAGTCCCGATCAGCACCTTCGCGCACTCAGCCACCTTTTGGTTTCGCACTGTCCAGACGTGGGAAGCGGAGTTCGGAGTCATCGGCATTTTTATCACTCCTGAGCATCTTCCTGCGCGAGGAAGGGTCGGCCGAATCCAGCCAGTCGAGAGCACCGACGAGGAGACCGGGGAGACGAACAAATAGGTCGCGACTGAAGGTGGGATTTTTGGTGACGATTTCCTCGGCTGATTCGTTCTGTAAAACCAGCGGCCGACCAACCGCGCTGAGCATTTCCCTGTGGATTGCGAACTTGAAATAGCTCCGGGTCGGAAGCGCGCCTGCTCCCCGCAAATTATAGGCGTGGACAGGGATAGGATACCCAATGGAAAGGCGGCAGACACGCCGGTCTGCCGCCCTCCTTTACCAAAGGTTCTCTCTGCAAGTCTTACTTGACGGGCTGTCCCGTGGTCGGATCGAGGAAGAGCGGCCGCACGCGATGGCCGTGATCGTCAAAGTCGAACGCGGTAAGCAAGGACCCAGCTTTTTCATCGAAGGATTGGTTACCGATCCGCCCCAGCTGCCAATTATCTTCCACGAAGCGCAGGATCGAGCTTTGGTCGGTCAAGGCATGGTCGACATAATTGGTTTTCGCGAATGATGAAATAATCAGCAACGGCAAGCGTGGGCCGTAGCCGGCCCGGGCTTGAAACTCGTTCGGGCGCGCGACGCCACACATTCCCGGTGCGCTAAAGGCGTCTTCGGGAGTGTTTGACTGCTGCACGATGGGCGGGGAGACGTGGTCGTACCAGCCATCGGCATCGTCATAGGCAATGATGATGGCCATGTTTTGCCACTCAGGCAGCTTTTGCAGCGCGTTGATTGTATTAACAAGGAAGGTCTGTTCCGCTAATGGATCGGAATAACCCGGATGACCATCTTGATAACCCGCCGCTTTCAAGTAAGTGACCGCCGGGATGTGGTGCGCCGCCGCGGCCGACCAGAAGTCTACCAAATCATATTGGTGATTCGCCTGGTCGGTCCGGCCAATCATCGCCACGGAGGAAGGCGGCAAGTGCTGTAGATTTGCGGTCGAGCGGTAATACTGAAACGGCTCGTGGTGCGGGATATAATCTGTTTTCGGTTGGCCGTCGCTGCCGATGTGAGTGGCGAATGGATCGCGGAAACCGCCTTCAAACCAGCCCCAGGTGATGCCCTTTGCATTGAGCAAATTACCGACATTTCGACCGTGCATCCGCACACTCTCGCGAGTATTCGCGATGTCGCCCGTCGGTTGCGGATCAGCGATAACACTGCCATCCACTGTGTCTGGACCGGAGTCAGTCGAGAGGTTCGGAGGCGTCGCCCCATGGGTTTGGCCAGAGATCAGATTCAGCGCGCCGGGGGTAGATGGGCCGAAGTTGGTCCCGTAGAAGTTATCGCTCAGCACGAAGTGCTGGGCGTAATTCCACAGAGCCGTAACGGTATTGCCATCGAAATAGGCCATGACCTGACGTGGATCCTGGCCCTCATCGGTCGTTCCGGTGAATTCCACGAACTTATCCATCAGCCCGTGGTTACAGGCTTTCTGCTCGGCGGTGTATTCGTGGGTTTGATCGCCCGTTTGCGCATGCGCCGGGCCGAGCCGGAATGGATTTATTTTGTTGTAATTGCGATAGAGCAGCGCCGAGGTGAAGCCATTGACCGAGGGCGTGTCGTCCGCGGCAGGAAACGCCGGCTCCCCCGGTGGATTCAGCGCGAAGGGATAGGTCCCGAAGTAATGATCGAACGAGCGGTTCTCCTGATAAATGACCACCACGTGTTTGATCGGCGAGGTGGTTGCTTCATCGGGAGCCGGATTGCTGTCTTGAGCGGACAGCGGAAATGTCTGTGCGCCGAGAGCGGCGCAGCAGACTAATGCGATTCTGATGTTTTTCATGACTGTGGTTTTTGTTTTCTATCTTTTGATTTGTGTTTGCGGCCGGCGGGAATCGCCAGCCACCCACAGTTCACCACCGCTTTGTTTCAACTCGATGTCGGGGAGGCAACAATTGGGTTAACATTCAGGCGTTTGATTTTGCCCGGCCGACCTCTTCAGGGTAGCTGGTTGCCGTCTCAGAATTTGAACGCGAAAAATCCTGCGGGAACGATCTTACCGTGCACCGGCGCTATCGGGTTATAGTTTCCTACTCCAAGCACGCGCGCAGAGCGGTCCGCCGAGTTTTCGGCACACAAACAATATCCGTTTCGGTGATGACTTATGATTCACTTCGCGACGTCTGAGGCTGAAGGCCGATAGTTGCGGCCCGGAAATAATCTGCCCGAAGCCGCAGCGAGACATTGACCAGACCAATCATCACCGGCACCTCGACGAGTGGCCCGATGACCGCGGCAAAGGCGGCGCCTGAATTCAGGCCGAAGACCGCGATAGCGACGGCATGGCAAGCTCGAAATTGTTGCTTCCAGCAGTAAAGGCGAGTGTCGCCGCGCGCTCATAATCGTTGCCCAATCGCCGGTTCATCCAGAAGCTGAGAAAGAACATGACCACGAAGTAAATCATTAGCGGGATGGCGATGCGCAGCACGTCCAACAAGCATTTGAGATTTGCATCCAACTCCGCGTCTTGCTTTGGCGGCAGCGAGTAAATGATCCAGTTTTCGCTGCGCTCCGTCACCACCATCTTGCGCCGGCGCAACTGCGCGAGGTGCTTCGAGATTTTGACCTGCGGTTCGCCGAGAATTTCCTGGAAATGGCAGACGCAGAGCGGCGTTCGCGTAAGGAGGTGCAAAATCCTTAGCCGCGTCCGGTCACAGAAACATTGATAGATTAGGTCCATAGGTGTTTTGCGCGCGCGGTCAGCAACAGCCGACACCGCCGCAGTCCGCTTTTTCGGATTCGATGCCGCATAGCTCTTGAGCGAGCCAATCGGCGTGTATGCCGTGACAAACGAACAACGAGTGGTCCGCCGTTTCCGTTTCCAGCACCGGTTCCTTGTTTTAATGAATATATCCGTCACCTTTGTTGCAAAGCCGCCTCGTGATAAATTTGCAACGTCTGCTCCGCACATCGATCCCACGAAAACGCCTGCGCGCGTGACCATCCCTGCTCGCTTAGAGCGCGGCGGAGTTCAGGGGACTTAACGAAATCGCGCAGCGCCGCCGCCAGCGCTGCGACGTCATCAGGCGGAACGAGGATGGCGGCGCCATTGGCAATTTCGCGGAATGGTGCGATGTCGCTGGCGACCACCGGACACCCACACGCCATCGCTTCCAGAATTGGCAATCCGAACCCCTCGTAGATCGATGGCTGAATCAAACCACTGGCCGCTTGAATCAAGGTGACCACATCATCACGCGCCACCGCCTCGAGCCAGACCGTTCGATCGGCCACGTGCAAGCGATGAGCAAGGCGAACGAGTCTAGCGTGCGCCATTCGGCGTTGAAGAAGCACGAGCCGCCATGGAGGCGGGACTGCTGCCGCAAAGGCCGCGAGCGCGAGAGCGTGCCGCTTCGTTGGAGTATTTGCGCCAACGAGAAGCAGATAAGGGGACTTTTCTCCAGTCAGCTGCGCGGCTCGCGCTTGCACCGCAGGCAAATCTTCGGCTGGACGAAAAGATGATTCTGCCGCCTCCAAAATTACGGTGAGACGTTTCGCCGCGTCAGGTTGGAGTGCCAAAATGCGATCGGCGGTGGCCTTGCTTGGTGCAATCAGACGAGTGGCCTCCCGCAACGCGCGCCAAACCGCTTGTTGATAATAGGCACTCTTGGCGATGCGCTCGACTCCCTGTAAGTGTAGGTCGGGTCGCTCGATCGCCATCACATCGTGCACCGTCACGACACTGGCGCAGGGCAGACGACATCGACATCCGCGAAAGAGGCGAAGTGTTGAGGCCAGAATATCGGCAGGGGTGAATTCGGTCCCGCGCGGACCGTGACCTCCGCTGTATTCGCGGCCTGAGACAAAGGGCGAAGTGCCCGAGGATGCGCCCAGAAGAGAAAATGATCAGAGCGCGCTTGACTCGGCAAACGATCTACGAGCGCCTGAACATAGACTCCAATACCACTCGGTTTCTCGCGCACGTATCTTGCATCGATGGCGACCCGGATCGAGTCGGCGGAGCGAAATTGCGAGGCCAGGTCCACGGTGCTTTAACGTCAAGGTTAGTTCCGAGCCCAAGGTAGGCTCGGCCTCTTGCATTGGTTAGGAAGTTAAAATAGGAATGGCTCTCGTGGGTGGCGCATCAGACAATTAAAGCAGCTCGACCACGGGCAGCCGATCGCATGTTGAATTCGCTTCATCGTGGTCATCAAGATATTGATCTCGCCAGCTTCGATCTTATGGATGGTGCGCACCGTTGAGATTCGCTCGCTTTCGCCACTCGTCAGCTTTTTCACTCATTTCAAATTGATCGACGGAAATACGCACGGCGCCCGCGTTCTGGCAACAATTTCAAGGTCGAAAATGCCCAAAGCGTCTGAAGCGTGGCGCGCGCTGTCGCTGCACCAATGAACGGCGCTGCGTCACTCGCGGGTCCCCACGTCGGGGGCTTAGTCACGGTCTCGGAAAAGAGTTTTTCCCCGCATGTTCACGTCGCACCATCAACGCGCCTGTCGCTGCGGCCTTGGCGAGGAAGCTTACTGCCGGTGGGCCGGACTGCGTCTTCCCACGGAAATCGAGTGGGAGAAAGCAGCGCGCGGGAGTGACGGCCGCATCTTCCCGTGGGGCGATGAATGGGACTCAGAGCGTCTCTGTTGGGGAAGTCACGATGCGAAGCAGACCACTTCGGCGGTCGATGCGTTCGCGGAAGGCCGCTCGCCAGATGGCATCTATCAAATGGCTGGAAACGTGGAGGAATGGTGCGCTGATTCTTACCAGAGGGATGTCTATCAGCGCTACGCCAAGGGCAGTTTCCATCCGCCGCCGCATGGCATGGGCAAAGCGGTTCGCGGTGGTAATTGCCTGCGAAAAAACAAACTTGAATTCCGCTGCGCGATGCGGAGGGCAAACCCGCCTGCATTTACCAACATCCTTCTTACTGGAATTCGCTGCGCCTGCTCGCGGTTTGAGATTCAAGCTCTAAGGGTGCCCGTTGAAATCGACCATAGCGCAACGCGAGAGTCGGCAGCACCAAGAGGTTAAGCGCGGTGGATGTTATCAGGCCGCCAAGGATCACATCGCCATCAGCCCTTCGATCTCGCGACCGGGATCGCCGGCGCCGACGGCCAGTGGGAGCAGGCCGAGCGCGGTGACGAGCGCCGTCATGAGAATGGGTGTGAGGCGTTCGGATGCTCCGCGCATGGCGCTTTCCAAGCCCCACGTCATGCCTTCGACTGCAACCAGGTGCTCGAAATGCGAGATCATCATAATCGAGTTGCGCAAGGTGATGCCGAAAAGCGTGACGAAGCCGACGAGCGCGCCGATTGAGACCCAGCCGCCGGCGGCGAAAACCGCGAGCAGAGCGATGCGAAAGTGATCGTTGCTTGTCTCGGACCCAGACCACACCAGAGTTAGATCAATAAAAAGCCGAGCGCCGCCAGAAGATAGACCACTATGAGTTGGACGCCTTCGAGCCAGTTAGACTCGCCATCTTCGGCGATTTGACCGGCGATGAAAACCGCCAGCCCCAGAATCGCGACCTCGAAAGGGCTGAAAAAGAGCGTCATCCCGTGACCGAAAAATCGGGAGACGAAGACGAGTAGCGGCGCGACCAAAAGTGCGATCTGCGTGCCCGACCCAAGCGAGACAATCAAGGAGAGATCCATGTTGTTCTTATAAGCCTGCTGAATACCGACCAGGTGTTCAGCGACATCTCCGACGAGAGGGATGAGAATGACGCCCAGAAAGAGCTCACTGAAACCCAGATTATGCACGGCGTGCTCGACTGCCCCCACCAGGACATCGCTGAGAAAGATCATTACCGCCGAACTAACGACTAGCACCCCCAATGAAACCGACACACTCCATCCGTCAGCAGACTCCTCTTGTGATTCAGCCGGAGTGTTACCACCAGGAGCCGACTTTACATTCGACGGCGCGAGCAAATAGACCAGGCTCAGCAAGTAGACTACAATCAACAGCACCGCGACGCCCATGCTCAATTCGTCGAGTGCCGGATCGATGACACTCAACCGCAAGGGCTGCCCGCGCTGCACCTCGCGGATAATCTCAAAGAGTGTCGGAATAGCTAATCCTACAACGGAGAGCGACATCATCGTCGAATGGACACTTGCCGCATCACGGTCGAAGTGTTGCCGGCCATTTTTGAGACCGCCCAAAAGCATGCTCAGGCCCGGCACGACCAGCAAATTCCCAAGAATAGCCCCCGTAATCGAGGCTTTAACCAGCGTCACTTGACCTGCCTTCAGGGCCACAACCGTAATAATCAGTTCGGCGGCATTCCCCAGCGTCGCGTTCAGGAGCGCACCGACCTGCGGTCCAGTGTGGTCAGCTAATGACTCGATGGCTTCCCCCAGAAGCGACGATAGAGCGACGAGCCCGAGAGCGGAAAAGATAAAACTGAACAGGACGTTGTGTAAGAAAAAATGTGCCAGGAACGCCAGCGGGACAGCGAGTAGCAGGTAACGCATGTAGCGCATCAGAATTGCCTCCTTCTTGTTGAGTAATGAGATAGCGCGGGCAGATCATTCGGAACAGAAGGATTGGCCGCCAGAGTCAATCCCAACCTCTGCAATCTCAATGAAGCGCCGATATGTATTCTCCCCGTAGCATGGTGCCGTAGAGCCAAACTATCCAGGCGCCAAAGACGACACCATAAGGACGGCAACGCAAAAATGGACTTTTTGGTCCACCTCATCTCGGACGGCCTAACTGTTGTACCTCGACACGTTGTCCGCAGTTTTGGGTAG
>JACDGM010000145.1 GCA_013815325.1 Chthoniobacterales bacterium | reverse complement strand
GTCGTGGAGATCCTGCGCGCCTCCGGAAGCAGGTTGATGTGAAAATGCGGTGTGCGCCGCGGCGCGGCCGGCACTTCCCGCCAGCCGTTCACGACCATCCAGCGAATAAAACGCCGCGAGCTTCGGTTGTAGCGCGGATAGCGGGCGAGAGCGCGCAAAAAGAGCACGACGTTTTGCTGAAAGGAATAGAGCTGATTGAGCAGCGGCTTGCGCGAGCCGAGGAGATAGCCGCAAATCTCGCCTTTGATCTCGATCACAAAGGAAGACTCCGGCTCGTGATCTGTATACCAGGTGGTGAGAAAGTCGGCGAACAACTCGCGGTCCTGGTAGACCGGATCGATCGCGTTCCCGAGAAAACCAGTCCGGCAGCAGAGCGCCCGCACCGCCGTGCGATCCGATGGCTGATAAGGACGAATGATCAAGGAGGATGCGGTCTTCATTTCAGAAAGCGCGGTAGTGTGCTCGCACCTCGCGGTAAATGCAAAAGAGCCGGTCGAACACGCGCGGCCAGGCATAGCATTCACGGATTCGCTGCGAGGCTGCTTCGCTGAACGCGCGCAAATCCTGGCGGCTCGAACCCACGATCGCGTTCGCCAGCGCGGCAGGCGAATTCTCGCGCGCCCAGAATTTTTGATCGCCGAAAATAATGCGATCCATATAACTGCCGCGGATCCCTACAACGGGCGTCCCGCAGGCTTGGCTCTCCAACGCGGTAAGGCCGAACGTTTCCTGCACCCCTGGATGAACGAGGAGATCGGCCGCGCGATAAAGCCGCGCCAGTTCCGCGGAATCGGCGCAGTACTGCCGCCAGCTCACATTTCCAACCCGGCCCCGCAGTGCCTGCAAATCCGCCCGTTGCAGCCCGTCGCCGATGATCAGCAGGTGATAGCGTTGCGGATCGAGTAGCTCAAAGGCCGCGAACAACGTCTGCGTGTTTTTTTCCTGCGCCAGGCGCCCGACGTAGAGCAGCAGACAACGCCCGGGGGAAATGCCTAACGAATCGCGCGTCGCCGCGGCATCGTCAGGCTGGGACCGGAAAATCTCCACGTCCACCCCGAGATCCACCGCGCGCACATTTTCCACGCCCCAGCCGGTGAGCAATTCGCCCAGCCGCGCGGAGGGCACCAGCGTCGCTGCAAATTGATTGTAAAAGTTGCGGACGTAGTGCCGGGCCACGTCCATCACGAATTCCGTGCCCGTGCGCCCGAGGTAACGGGCGCTGCTGCGCAGATACGCTTCCGGAAAGTGAGAATGATAAAAGCCGACCGCCGGAATGCGCAGGGCCTGACCCGAAGCGATCGCCTTCCACCCCACCTGATAGGGATCGCCCGACTCGATCAAATCGGGCCGCTCGCGTTCCAGGATTTCCTCGACCGCGCGCAAGTTGAGGAGCGCGCGATAACGCGACGTGCGCGAGAGCAAGGGCGAGCGGATCGAATAAATCCGCGAGCGCGGCGCCTCGATCAACTCCGTCTTCGGCCCGGGAATGACGAGGACATGTTCGTCCGCCGCCGAGGCTTGAATGAAGCGAATCTTCTCGTGGACATAACGCTTCACCCCGCCGCTCATCGGCGAGTAAAACTGCGTCAGATCGCAAAGCTTCAAGCCGTCACCTGAGCGGGCAGGCCGCTAAGGTACTTCTCGGCCTCAATCGCCGCGGCACAGCCTGAGCCTGCCGCCGTGATCGCCTGCTTGTAAACGCGATCGGCCACGTCGCCGGCGATGAAAATCCCCGGATGTTTGCTCTCGGCCAGGTGCCTAACGAGCAGGTAACCATCCGGGTCCGTCTCCAGTTTTCCGGCGAAGGCTTTGGTGTTCGGATCGTGCCCGATCGCGACAAAAACGCAGGCTACCTCGAGGTCGCGTTCTTCCTTCGTTGCGATGTCGCGCAGCCGCACCGCGCACATCTCCCCTTTTTCGTCAGTGACATATTTCGTCACGACGGTGTTCCAGATCGGCTCGATCGATTCGCAGGCGAGCACCCGATCGGCCATGATTTTCGACGCGCGCAAGCAGTCCCGCCGATGGAGCAGGTAAACTTTCGAAGCAAAACGCGTCAGGAAAAGCGCCTCCTCGGCCGCGGAATCACCGCCGCCGACCACGCAAACCGGAACGTTGCGATAGAACGCGCCGTCGCAGGTCGCGCAACTCGTTAGGCCGTGTCCGATTAGCTTTTCCTCGTTCTCCAGCCCGAGCCAGCGCGCGGAGGCGCCGCTCGCGATGATAAGCGACTGCGTCTCGAGCCATTCGTCGTCATCGGCTTGCAGGCGCACGTGTTCGTTAGCGAGTTCCAGTCCCGTCGCTTCGGCGTAGGAAAAACGGGCGCCGAAATGTTCGGCCTGCTTGTGCATGTTGAGCACGAGTTGTGGGCCGTCGATCCCTTCCGGAAACCCGGGAAAGTTTTCCACCAGCGTCGTCGTCGAGAGCTGTCCGCCCGGTTGCCGCCCCTCGAGGACAAGCGGGCTGAGATTGGCGCGCGCGGCATAAATTGCGGCCGTTAGGCCGGCGCAACCGCTCCCGATGATGATCACTTTTTCCACGCGCGCCAAGGGTAGCACGGAGGCCGCAGGCGATCTAATCTGCGGCGCCGCGAGCACTCTCGACAACTAGTTCTCTCTTTCGCTAAAGTCGCGGCCGCTTGAAAGCTCTGCGCGCCACCGGCAACCGCCACAACGCGCTGCGCGATCGCTGGGAAATTCCGGCCGTCGATCAGGGTCATGATCGAAGAGCGCGCCGCCGCGTTTACCAGGCGCAGCATTAAGACTTCCGCCAAGCTGGTCGGCCTCAAACTCGCCGTCTCGATGATGGACCTCACGACGCCGGAAGGAAAAGACACCTCTGGCAAAGTCGCCTTCCTCTGCCGCAAAGCGATGCAGCCGGCGGATTCGCGTTACGACGTGCCTTCCTGCGCCGCAGTCTGCGTTTATTCCAATTTTGTCCGCGTCGCGACACGTTCTCTCGGTATTTCTGGAGTCAAAGTGGCATCGGTTGCCAACGCCTTTCAGACCGGGCTGATGCCGCTCGATTTGAAACTTGAAGAAGTCCGCCGCGCGACCAGCCACGGCGCCGATGAGATCGACATGGTGATCGACCGAGGTGTTTTTCTAGCAGGCGATTACAACCGCGTCTTCGACGAGATCGCCGCGGTCAAGGAAGCCTGCCGCGCCGCGCATCTCAAAGTGATTCTCGAAACCGGTGAGCTCCAGACCTATGACAATGTCCGGCTGGCGAGCGAAATCGCGATGCGCGCCGGGGGAGATTTCATCAAGGCCTCGACCGGCAAAATCGCGCCCGCCGCGACTATGCCGGTCACGCTCGTGATGCTGGAAGCGATCCGCGATTACTTCTACAAAACCGGGCTCCGCATCGGGATGAAGCCGGCCGGCGGAATTCGCAATGCCAAGCAGGCGCTCGCCTACCTCGTGATGGTGAAGGAGACGTTAGGCGACGACTGGCTGACTGCCGATCTCTTCCGTTTCGGCGCGAGCACGCTGCTCAACGATCTTCTCATGCAGATCGTCAAGACAATCGATGGCAACTATCAGAGCGCGGATTACTTCTCCTTGCCCTAACGACCGCTCGTTCCAGTCCTGCTCGTGCTCCTGCTCCTGCTCGTAATCCTGGTCCTCATCGATCTCAAATAAGGGCGGGCACGATCGCGAGCACGAGGCTGTCTACAGAGTCAGGGAAAAATGATGCGAAGAGATGATCATCCTTTTCGTTAGGTAAAAGCGATGAGCGGCAAAGCGATGCACGCCTGAATCCAGCTCCAGCTGCCCGCAACCGGCGGCGCGCGCTTCCGCCACCAGCCAGTCAAAAAGCGCGCCACCATAGCCTAACGAGTGCGCCGCTTGGTCGGTCACCAGATCGTCGACGTAACAGAAGCGCCCGGCGTAAAGCGATTCCGAGATCCGGTAACCGGCCACCGCTCGCACGCCCTCGTCATCTTCCAGAGACGCCAGCCGAAATCCATCCGCACGCTGGCGTTGCACCTGCGCGACGAACGTTTGTTCGTCCTCAAAGTGCGTCCGCAATTGGCGCATCACCGGAAAACAGCGGGCAATTTCCCTGGACGTTTGCGCTTCCGCGATTTTCAGTTGCATTCGGCTCGGCCCTCTTCCTGCCGTTTGATTCTATGGCAGGGGCACAGCACGTCGTCGAGAACCCTCTCGGCACGGCCGATATCGACGGCCGCCGCGTCTCGGCCATCCAGGTGCGTGACCCCCGCGATTTTCCCCGCGTCCCCGCCGACGGCGCCTTGGGCTGAATGTGGGAGCACCACACCGCGCATTTGCTTCAGTGGACCGGAGAAAGATTTTGCTCTGACCTCACCGACGAGCCAGCATTCTGCCGCGTGCTCACCGTGAGGGATTTAACGAAACATTACGGGCCGCTCGTGGCCCTGGCGGACGTTTCCTTCTCTCTTGAGCCGGGCGAGTTTTTCGGCCTCCTCGGCCCGAATGGCGCCGGCAAAACGACCTTTATGTCGCTCATCGCGGGTCTTCGTGCCGTCGATAGGGGCGAAATTCTTTTGCACGGCAAAAGGTTTTGTCCCGATCGCCTCGAGCAACGCGCGCAGATCGGCTACGTGCCGCAAGAGCTCGCTCTCTACGTCGATCTGACCGCCGAGGAAAACCTGCGTCTTTTCGGCCAGCTCTATGGGCTTCGCGGTTCGCTTCTCCGTGAACGAGTCGCGGAAGGCCTGCACGCCGCGCAATTGGAGGCGCGCCGGCACGATCTGGTCAAAACTTTTTCCGGTGGAATGCGGCGCCGCCTCAACATCGTCGCGGCGGTTTTGCATCGTCCGCAATTGCTCCTCTGCGATGAGCCGACCGTAGGAGTCGATCCGCAATCGCGCAACGCAATCTTCGAGTTCGTGGAAAAGCTCCACGCCGAAGGCACGACGATCGTTTACTCGACCCACTACATGGAGGAAGCGACCCGCCTCTGTTCACGCATCGGGATCATCGATCACGGGAAATTGCTCGCGCTCGGCACCCTCGATGAGCTGCTCGAAGAGTTGCCCTTCACCGAGCAGATCCGGATCGCGCGGAACGATGCCACCGCGGCGCAGGTCGGCGCCTTCGGCGAATTCGGCAACGTCGTCGCGACCGACGAGACGTATGTTCTGCGACCACGCGCGGGCTTGCACCTCTCGGAGTTTTTCGCCGCGATGGAGCGGCTCGAGCTTCCCTACCGCTATTTCACGGTGACCCGGCCGACTTTGGAAAATGTGTTCCTTCATCGCACCGGCAAGTCTCTGCGTGATGCCTGACCCGCGGCCCTCGCCTAAGGACTAATTTTTTTTCATGCGCACCATCTTGATTCTGGTCGGGAGTGAGTTGCGGCGATTTCTCCGCGATAAAACTGCACTCGCACTCACCTTCCTCGTGCCTGTCGTGCTGATCTATATTTTCGGTCACGTCTTTGGCGTGAGCGGCGATGGGCCGGCCGGCATTCCATTGGCGGTGGTGAGTGAAACCAAGGCCCCGGTTGCGGTCGCGATCACTTCCGCATTGCGGAAGGAGAAAGCCTTCAAGGTTATCACGACGGACGAGCGAACGAAGGGCGCGAAGCCGCTGACGGAAACGCAAGTGCGCGAACGAATGCGCGCTGGTTCGCTGCGTTTCGCGCTCATCTTTCCACCTGACGCTCAGAGCGACGCACGCTTCGGATTGAAGTTGAAATTTCTCAACAACCCGCGCAACGAAATCGAGACTCAGACGGTGCGCGGGCTGCTCGAAAAAACCGTCTTCACTACCGCGCCGCAAGCGCTTCTCGGCTCGCTCCAAAAGCGCGCGGCGAACTTCATCGGCCAGGCAAATCTCGATCAGTTCAATCATTCGCTTGCCAACTCGATTGCCCAGGCATTTGGCGGCGAGGCCGACCAGTTATACGCCCAACTGAGCAGTGGCGCGATCCCTTCGGGC
>JACDGM010000144.1 GCA_013815325.1 Chthoniobacterales bacterium | reverse complement strand
CGGCGCCGCAAATACTTTGTGGGGTGGCTGTCATGTTTGTGGATAACGAGCTACGGCTTAGGGAACTCAGTCTTTCGAAGGTTCGGATGTTGCCGTTTCGATCGCAGAAATCACGTCGTCGGTTCCGCGGAGCCGCGCTGCACGCTCATCGAATTGCGCGCCGCTGCTGCCGCTCACGTAGAGCATCTCGGGTGAAGTGACGTTATGGGCTGTGCCGCAGATCGGATTCTGCGCATCCGAGTGCAGGTAGGTAAAGGCGGCAAACTTTTCGCCGCTCTGCTGATCGGGTAGCGGATACGAGAGGATGGCGTGCTTCGTCAGCTCGGTCAGGCCGATATCGCGTGCCATATCATCCAGGTCGGCGCGATCGTTTTGTCGCATGAGGAAGAATTGGCGGCTGTTGCCGAAGACCGCTGAACGGATGCGACTTTCTTTGAAGCGGCCATATTGCTGGACGATCGAGATATTCCAGCAATTGAACTTTCGCATCTGCGCGTAGCTCTCCTTCACGATTTGTTCGCCGCCTGGGATGTCGAGCAGCCGCGCCACTTCTTCGTAAACGTTTCGTTTCCGCAGACGACGCGGCATCGTGATGATGTGCTGCCGCGTGTAGTTCGTGATCAGGAAGCCGGCGACCGAGCGCAGGAGTTTCGCAGCTTCGGGAATATAGCCGAGTTCGAAGTGCGCGATTTTTCCGGTAAGCGAGATGTTGCTCGCGCCGTCGAGAAGACAGCCGTAATTGCCATCGGCGCACCACGGCAACAAGCGGGTGGCCAGATCGCCTGCGGATGCGTCCAACGCGTCGAGCTGAAGGAGCTCCTGGAGCATGCGATGGGTGGGATATTCCTCGGGCGTGAAGTAAGCGAGAGCGAGATTGCGAACTTCGCGACGAGTGTTGGGCTCTTTCAAGAACCGCAACGCTTCCTCGTCAGTTACTTTCGCGCGCGATTCGTTCGCTGAATCGGCGTCAAGGCGCTGACGATCTCGAAAATCGACGAAAACGTCGAGCGTGCTTGCGCCAGGTCGCTTGCGCTTGAGTTCCGCGAGCGCGCAAGCGTGTCGAGCGATCTCCAGCAACCGATCGTCATTTCGGCGGCTCCATTCTTCGAAGACATCTTCGTAGAGCAGCATGATGTATTTCGCGATCTGCGCCTCTCGCGCAAGCTGCTTGTCTTCGTCGCTGCTGACGCCTGCTATTTTCGCGACGAGCGCCATCGCGGACGCCAAATGCTCGGCCGTGAGCGGCAATCCGTGTGTGTCGAGATAGTTTATCGTTAGGTCGCCGTCCGGCTGGATGATGATCGGGCGCGCGTTCGGCTCGACCGTGCGCGTGTAGATTTCATACGACAGCCCTTCCTCGATGATGACGGTGTAATCAGAACGCTTCGGTTTGCGAAAGGAGATCGCAAACTGTCACGCTCTTGCCCGCGCCGCTCATGCCGAGCAAGACCGCGTGCTGCGGCGTTTCGTTCCCTTCCGAACCGGAGAAGGTCGTTACACCTACCAGGTTGCGCTGATTGCCTTCGTAGAGCGCTTCAGCTTCCGGGAGATGGCCAGTAAACGTCGCGCTGAAAGGCAAAACGTCCGCCAGATAGCGCGTTTCCGCGTAGAGCTTCCGGTGCGTATAGCGACCCCAAGGACAACCGGGCCAACTTTGGAAGAACAGCTTTTTCGCCGTCGTTGGCAGCGCACAGACCAAATATTGCGCGCCATTCATTCCATTGACCGCGTTCTTGATCGCCGCGGTTTTCGCCGCGAGCCCTTCGCGCGTTTCGTCCCATGCGCGAATGATGTACTCGACGTTGAACGGCAGCGTGTGTCCCTGCATCAACGCGGCGATCTTCTTCTGCTTCTTCTCCATCGCGGTGAGGAGGGAGAGACGTTTCTCGCTCGCGAAATCGCCGGCCAAACGATCGTGCGCTTTCTCTTCGCGATTGATTTCTTTCCGCGCCGAAAGCGACTCGATGTTGACCGTTATATTGTAATCCAGCAGCGGCAGACCTGTCAATCGCTGCACTAATCCGGGATGCGTGGCCCGCGGCCACCGGCTCACCACCAGCACCGAATGATAAAAGCCATCCATCCAAAAACCAGACGCTTCGTTCAGCCCCTGCGCTTCGCTGTGCCAGCAATTTTCCTGTATCGAAAGCTGTGAATCGAAGGTTTCGATCGGGTCATATTCAAAGCGCGAGCCAAGAGACGGGTTGAGAAACCGGGAGCAATGCCGGTAATGGTCGGCATCGCTCATCGGGACGATGCGTGCGGCGGGGAAGACATTGGCGAGCAATTGCTGGAGTTGCTCAAACTCCGTCGTCATCTCCTGGAGCAAGGCATCGTAGTGCGCCTGTTGCCGCGGGCTGGTCGCCATGACTGCGGGCGATGTTTCGATCTTTCGCGAAAAGAAAAGCACCAGCCGCTGGCGCCGGAGCTGGCGATCCAGCATCGCCTGCCAGTAACGAGCAAAACGCTCGTTGCGACAGCGCCGCGTCCAGACATCCGTCGTGCGCTCCGTCTGCTCGCGGTAGTGCAGGAGATCCGCGCGATAATCCGAGTCGCAGAACCATTGCACTTGCAGGCGCAGCCTGTCGTGCAGACAAGCGAGCAAGAGTCCGAGCTGATCTTGAAGTGCGTTCAGATGTTCCGGCGCGGCAGCACTCAGGTCAGCCGGCTCGATAAGGAAGCCTTTCGAGACGTGACAGCCTTTGCGCAGACCGTGGAAGACGAGGAGATCGTGAACGAAATAACCGTTGGGAGCAGATTCAAACATATTTGGTGGAAGCGGAGGTTGCCCGCGCGGTGACGCGCGGAGATTCGGGGCCGAAGCCGGGGCCTTTCAGCCACAGCTCAAAGAGATCGAGGTCGTAGCCGGATGGTTTGCCTTGCCGAAAGGCAAGTGCGTAGAGGAGCGCCAGGCCTAACGGGATCAAGGCGGGAATGAGCGCTGTGAGGAAACTCCAGCGACAAACGCTGAAGAGCAGGAGCAGCGTCATCACGCCTGCGAATGCTCCGCCGGCCACGAACCAGAAGAGGTTTCCTTCCAGCCCCCACGTCTTGCCGGCGGAGTCATCCGCGCTGTTTGTTTCCGTGAAACGCAGCTCTTGCATTGATCCAGCGCTCATTGAAATGGGCCGACATCGACCGTGGAGCTGTCGATTCCGAAGGCAGTGAAGAGCGCTTTCACGATCACCGGTGCGCCGGCAATGATCAGGCCGCCGATGATCGAGAGCTTGCCGGCATCGGTGTCACCGCGCCGAATGGCGAAGCCGCCGCCGATCACGCAGATCGTGCCGAAGATAAAGCCGATGAGCATCACGATGCCCAAGGCTTTGCTCGCGCCGCCAGCGAGGTCGCCAGTCGTTTGCGCAAGGATGGGCAGGAAGTTCACCGCAAGAAGTTTGGTTTTCATGTGGCGCCAGTTGTAGCTCGCTCGGAAAGGCATGCTGCTCCCGCGCAGGAGCGACCTCGCAGGACGCGCGCTGTCAGAGTGAAGCGGATGAATGCTCTCTCGATTGCACCTGACCGGCTCGAACACCTCCGCCATCTCGACGCGTATCTGCACGAACAGATTCGCGGGCAGGACCACGTCATCCCGCGTGTCGTTTCTGTCCTTCACCGTGGTGAGCTCGGCCTAACGACTGTCACTCGGCCACGCGGAAGTTTTCTCTTCCTTGGCCCGACCGGCGTTGGCAAAACGGAAATGTCGATTGCGTTTACCCGCCATCTGTTCGGCGACGAGAAGCTTTTCCGCTTCGATATGTCGGAGTATCAAACGCAGGAAAGTCTGGGAGTCTTGTTAGGCGCGAGAATTGGTGAGATCGGATTATTGGGATTGGCTCGCAAAAAGTCCGCGACCGGAACGTTTCTATTTGATGAAATCGAGAAAGCGCATCCGCGCGTCCTCGATCTCTTTTTGCAAATTTTGGACGCCGCGCGCGTCACGATGGCGAGCGGCCAAACGCTCGACTTCAGCGGTTTCTACATCGTCTTCACCTCGAACATTGCCGCAGCGGAAATTCTGAACCTTCAGCATTCATCTTTCACGACGATGGAGCGTCACGTCCTTGCCAAGGCGCAACAAACATTGCGACCTGAGCTGTTCGCGCGCATCACGGAGAAGCTGGTCTTCAATCGGCTGGGCTACGACGTACAAATGGAGATCGCGCGTTTACACATCGCGCGAGAACTTTCGTTTCTCCGCAACAAAGGCTTCGATCTTACGCTCGGTCATTCCGCTGTTTCATTTCTCATGCAGCGCGGTTTTCATCCGCGCCTGGGCGCGCGTCCCTTGCGCGATACGATCGAGAAATATCTGCGTGGCGCAGTCGCCAATGCGATGCTGGCGGACGTAGGCTCACGTACTTTTGAAGTGGTTGTTTGCGAAGGCGAACTCGTGTTACGAACCGAGTAGTCGATCAATGGGCTGGAGCAAGTGATTGCCTTCCACCTTCCCGATCGCCTCGCAAATCTCCCGCGTGAATCGATAACGACCGCCTTTGGGCGAGCGAGCACAGTCACAGGTGGAGCGCAGGCACGAGCAATACCTTGACGGCGCGCAGCGAGCCATACAATCAAGAACGAGTCACGCGCGTGGCGGTTCTTATGCTTGGGTGGCAATTTCGGGGTTCATTTGTGCCGTGGGCTCTTGCGAACCGCCCCGCCCAGTTTATGCCCAATAGATGATCTTGCCCTGGCTGCCTATTCCTTCGCAGGAGTGGCTCAGCTCCTTCAATGACGAATGTCGAGAGCGCGAAGTCTCCTCTGGCGAGCGGCCTTTTCGCGCGCTAGAAAAGTGGGCTGAAGAGAGCGGCCAAAGAGCCTCTCCGTTCAATCTACTTCTGTCGCACTTATCGACTCCCGCATTCAGTGCGATATACGCGTTCTTCAAAGCGAATACTTCGGTAGGACGTGATGAGGCAGCACCGTTTCGCCAAACATGCTTTTTCTACGACACCGCATTTTGGCCAGTGATTGTGCCGGTATTATACGGGGAGCATGTGGTTGATCCGATTCGATTCGTTGTGGGAATGCCTGCCTCCCTGTTCCACGACCTAGGCTTCGACTCAGCGGCTCGGGACGAACTGAATGCGCACTGGTTCGATTGCCTGCATCATATGAACAACACTCTTCTTCTCGACGGCGACCAACTCCCAGAGCTGGCCGGCGGTTTCCTTGCGGGCGGCGAAAAAGGCCTATTCGCGGCTGCCGATTGTTTGCTTGGGTTGCCTCCAAATCAGAAGGCTGCCGAGCTGTCCCGTGATGCTTTCGAGAGCATTCTAAAAGGATTCGCGGTCGTGAAAACGGATTTGACGCTCGATGACGCAAAGGAGATCAGGCACAAGCTGCATAAATTGGTGATGCGTTGCGCGGCGGCTCTTCCGGCATTCGAGACCGCACGATTGGACAAGGCGTGTGGGTTATACCCGGATATCGCTGCACGGTATGAGAAAACCGCGCTTCCTGCTAAAGGACTTTGGCAATGCTATTCCGAAGCACAACACGCAATGGCAATGAGCTTGCGCCTTATTTCTGGCGAGTTGATTTCGTGAGACGCTGAGAATCCGTGATGATCTGCGCACCCGCCGCGGCGCGGCCGGCCTCCGTAGGGGATCAGGGTCGGAAAGCCGCGAGCGGCGCGAGGACGGCGCAGATGATCACCCAACCGGAGCAATCGGCAAACTTGGGAGTCTGTGCTGGGGGAGCGTGCGGCGGAAGCACAGTCTCCCGCGGCGCAGTCGCATCAGGAGGGATTGCGGGAACCTTGGTTCCCGGAGAGGCACTAATCGCGGAGTGATTTTTCGCGCGTCGCAGTGATCGCGAATTGACGGAATGAAGACCGGAGCAACGCGGAGTCGAAGGGAGACAATTCGTGATGACTGCATCTCCGGAAGGGGGAGCAAAGTCTTTGAGCTTTCGGAGGGAGGAGCCGCGGCAGCGGAAGGCCGGAAGGAGAAAACTCAATGTCTTTGCGACAGGGGAAG
>JACDGM010000143.1 GCA_013815325.1 Chthoniobacterales bacterium | reverse complement strand
CTCTGCGAAGCTCCGCTTCTCTTTTGTCTCGCCCCAGAAGACTTCGTAGTTGCGGTTCGAGTTCAAGGGCGGGTCGATATAGATGAGATCGATGCAGGCCTCGGGGAGTTTGCGGAGTTGGTCGAGGTTATCGCCGCAGTAGATGACGCGCGTGTCGAGGATGGCGGAGGGCTTGGCGGGCACGCTCGGGGAAGATTAAGCGGGCCCGGCGCGCGCTGACAAGTCCTTACCGGTAATCAAGCTTCGCCGCGACCTACGCGGCCTGCGTCACGAGCAACGCGGCCTGTGCTTCGGGTTATATAGGCTCTGTCTCCGGCTACGCAGCCCTTTTGTAGCCTTGGCCCGCTCAATCTTAGCCAGAGCCGCTGTGCCTGCAGCACTACGCCGCAGATCCCTAGCCCTCCGCAATGGCTCCGTAGTCCTACACGGCTTGGCAATTCCAGGCGCGCGCGGTGAAGCGCGACAAGGAGATCGGCCACCCGAGTTCGGCCACGTCGGTCATCATCCGCGGCTGAGGTGCTGGCTCCGGAGCGGGGAACGAGGCGCTGGGACGCTCGTTTGCTCCCCGCGTGCGCTCGCTTGTCTTTCGCTCGCGCTCCCTTGCCTTTAGTGCGCTCACTTGTCCTTCGTCCCCTCGTTGCCGAACTCTGTTTGGGAACGCATTTGTCCCCGAAAGTCCGTTTCCCCCTGCCCAAGGCAGCCAGCCGCGTCTCCGGAGCACAACCTCTCCTCGGCCAAACGAGGAGGCGATCGCGCGTTGCTTCTGCCGAAACTTTCCGCCTATCACCGTACCCGGGTTCTGCGTAGGCTGCCCGTCATTCGCTTTATCTTATATGAAGGAAAAGACCAACCCGTTGCGCGAAGGGCTCGCCAACAAGGCGATGCCGCAGCCCTGCGCTGTCGTTATTTTCGGCGCGACGGGCGACCTCACTCACCGCAAGCTGGTCCCGGCCCTCTACAATATCGCCGCTGATGGCGAGCTCCCACCCGCTGTCGCGGTAATCGGCTTCGCGCGCCGGCCGAAAACCGACGACGAATTCCGCAAGGAAATGGAGGAAGCGACCAGAAAGTTTTCGCGTCAAACCGTGCGCGACGAAATCTGGAACGGCTTCGCCCAGGCGCTATATTATCATCAGAGCGAATTCGGAGACGAGGCGGGCTACAAGAAGCTGGCTGAGCGGCTCGACAAACTCGATGAGGAAAGCGGCACGCGCGGCAACCGCCTTTTTTATTTTGCGGCCTCACCCGATCAGTTCGAGACGATCATCGAGAACCTGCAAAAGGCGGGTCTGAATAAGGCGCGCGAAGGGAGCTGGGCGCGAGTCATTCTGGAGAAGCCGTTCGGGAACGATCTCGCTTCGGCGCGGCATCTCAACAAGGTCGTGCAGAAATCGTTCGCCGAGAATCAGACCTACCGGATCGATCATTTTCTCGGCAAGGAAACCGCGCAGAACATCCTGGTCCTGCGTTTCGCGAACGCGATCTTCGAGCCGCTCTGGAATGGCGATCACATCGATCACGTCCAGATCACCGCCGCGGAAACGTTAGGCGTGGAGAACCGCGCCGGCTACTACGAAGGCGCGGGCGCACTCCGCGACATGGTGCAGAATCATATGCTCCAACTGCTCTGCCTCGTCGCCATGGAACCGCCGACCGACCTCGGCGCCGACAGCATTCGCGACGAAAAGGTGAAAGTCGTTAGGTCGTTACGCCGCTTCCAGCTCGACGAGGTCGGCGGCGACGTCGTCCGTGGACAATACGCGGAGGGCGCGATCGCCGGGGAGCCCGCGGTCGCGTATAACGCGGAGAAAAATGTCGACCCAAAATCGCAGACGGAAACCTACGTCGCGCTCCGTTTGCTGATCGACAACTGGCGTTGGGCGGACGTGCCGTTCTACGTGCGCGTGGGGAAACGGCTGCCGAAATCCAGCACCGAGATTTCCGTTCACTTCAAGAAGGCGCCACAGGTTTTGTTCAACCGCGACTCACAGGCGCTCGATCAGAACGTGCTCGTGATCCGCATTCAGCCCGACGAAGGAATTTCACTCCGGATGCAGGCGAAAGTGCCGGGCACAAGCTTCCGCATCGAATCAGTGAAGATGGATTTTCACTACGGAACCTCCTTCGGCCAAGCCAGCCCCGAAGCTTACGAACGTCTACTCCTCGATGCCATGAGCGGCGACGCCACGCTCTTCGCGCGCCGCGACGAAGTCGAGCAAGCCTGGGCTTTCATCGACACGGTGGAAGAAGCATGGGCGGCCAAAGGAAATGCCCCGAAACTGGCTACATATCCGGCCGGCTCCTGGGGTCCGGAAACAGCCGACGAGCTGCTCGCGCGCGACGGGCGGACATGGAGGAGGTTGTGATCTCGCATCTCATGCTTGTCATCCCGAGCGCAGCGAGGGACCTCACGGGTGACGCCGAGCGCCGCTTGCCTAACGAAGCTGGCGATGACCCCCAAGGTCCTTCGCCGTTTGAAAGCCCGGCCTCGCTCGCTTTCGTGGGCTGCGTTACGGGCGCGGCTCAGGATGACAAGTTTTTTCAAGCACAACCCTGATCTAACAATGTCCGCCGCGCCTGAAACTTCCGCCGCCGGAGTACCGGTCGAGATTGGCAAGATCGATCGCGAGCTGAAGAAGCTCTGGGACGACGCCGGCGGCGCGATGACGCGGGCTTCCCTCATCAACCTCGCGGTTTATAGCGAAGCCCCCGACTCGTTAGGCAAAAACACCGCGATCCTTTCCGAGATCACGGAAAACCACGCCTGTCGCGCGATTGTGATTGCGGCCGATCCCGCCGCCCCGGGGAGCGAGGTGGAAGCCTGGGTCGGCGCGCACTGCCATGTGAGCCGCGCCGGAAGCAAACAAGTTTGTTCCGAGCAACTTTCGTTTTCGCTCAAAGGCAAGTCCGCCGCGCTCCTCTCGAATATCGTTTTCGCGCAGCTCGATTCCGATCTGCCGCTCAACCTCTGGTGGCAGGAGGAGTTTTCCTCGCCGATGGACCCGCAGCTTTGGGCCTGGGTCGATCGCGTCATCTACGATAGCCAGACGTGGAGCGATTTTCGCGCGCAGATGAGCCTCGTGCAAACCGCGCAGGAGAAAGCGCGACAGCGCATTGTGCTCTGCGACCTCAACTGGATGCGCCTCGTCCATCTGCGGCTCGCACTCGCACAATTTTTCGATCACCCGATCACCCACCATCATCTCGACGCAATCGCAGCGGTGCAGATCGAGCACGCGCCCGGGTTCCGCTCGACCGCGATCTTGCTCGTTGGCTGGCTCGCGGCGCAGCTCGGTTGGGACAGTGCGCGCGGCGCGGGCAATTCGTTAGGCTTCGAAAAGAAGGGCAGCGGCGAGGTCCGCGCGATCAAGGTGACACTTTCGGAAAATAAGGGCGAAGCGATCGGGAGCGTGACTGTCTGGAGCGCCACGGCCGAGTTTCGTGTCGAGCACAAAGCCGGGGCCGATTTGCTCGAGGTCTCGTTTGGCCGCACCCGAGGGCGGAATATGCAGCAACTGCTCCCGGCCGGCAAAGGCGATCTCGTTAGTCTGGTGAAAGAAGAGCTGATGCGGGGCGGTCCGCATCGCGTTTACCTGCGCGCAGTTGAGAAGGTGTGCGAGTTCTTCTAAATTTCGTCAACCGTGTTCGTGCTCGCGCTCGGCATCGAGGCGGAGCAGGAGCCGGATGTCAACCCGCCGGGACTTGCGCCTCCGCCGCCCGCTCGATTACTTCGCTTCGTTGAGCGACCAGTCGTAATCCTGATAGGAGATCTTAATGTCGTTAGGCAAAGGATCGCTCCGTCGTTGGTCGATGAACGCCACCGGGCCGCCGGCTGCTTTGAAGTCGTCTTTATACCAATTGAAAATGGCGGAGAGCGCGGCGGTTTTTTTCTGCGGTGAATAGTCCACGCCCTTTGGTGAATTGACGAAGGCGGTCGCGAGTTTGTCGAGCTGGGCGTCGAGTTTGTCTCCGCGAAATGCTTCCTGATTGAGCGGCGGACAACTGCGGCTCGCGCAATTCAACGCGAAGTGCACGCGCGGATCGCCAAACTGCGGGCGAATGATGTCCTTCTCGAGATGATTGAAACTCATCGGCTCGCTCGCGACCTTGATCCGCTGGCCGGTGAAGAAGGTGAAAAGCAAATCCTTCACGCTTTTGGTCGGATATTTGCCGAGCGCTTCGTGCAGAATCCAGGCGTTGTAGGCGTTGATGTAAAAGGCGAGCTGCTCTTTTTTGTCCAAGCCGGAAAGCTTTTCCTGCGCGACACCGTCAACGACCTGTTGAATAGCCTGCAGGTCAGCGGCGTTCCCCTTCCAGGCGGAGTATTTGACGCCGCTGTTCGTGACATATTTGCCGAGCAGGGTGTTGTAGGTGCCGATCCACTTCGGAGAGCTGTCCGCACGCGTCGCAATGGCCGATGCGAGGAAGAGCGCGCCGAGCAAAAGGCCGAAGCCGGAAGAGCGAATGTTCATGGTCTAACGTTCAATCCCGCGAGTCCGCGCGCAAGCGGAAGTGCCGGATTGGTTAGACGGCGAGCTGTTGAAAAAGGACCTGCAACTGACGCGCGCTCTCTCGGATCGCGAAACGCGTGGTCGCCTCCTGGCGACCGGTTGCGCCTAACGACCGCGCCAGCTCGCGATCGGCGAGCAGCCGTGCCAGCGCCTCAGCGAGGAGCGCGGGCTGGCGTTCGGGAACGAGAAAACCAGTGCCGCCGTCGCGGACCATCTCCGGCACACCGGCCAATCGCGTCGAGACGACAGGCAGGCCCGCGGCCATCGCTTCCATCACAACGGTCGGGAGGTTATCCATTCCGCCGCCAGCCTCGGTCACACAGGACAGGGCGAAGACCGAGCTCTGCGCGAGGCGCCCGATTACCTCGCCTTGCGGCAGCGGGCCGGCCAGCCTGACGCTTTTCGTTAGGCAAGCAGCCGCGATCTGAGCCCGCAACGCCGGCTCGAGCGGACCTTCCCCGATGATTTCCGCGCGGAAATCGATCCGCTCCGCGGCGAGCAACCGGCAAGCTTCAATCAGGTTGCCGAACCCTTTTTTCTCGATCAGCCGGCCGATGGAAATGATCGCGGGCGTCGCGGCGTCGAAGGTCGCCGGCTGAAAGCGCGCGAGATCGATGCCGTTGTAGACGCGGTGCAGCTTGGCCGCCTCCGCAGGAAATTTTCCACTCAGAAAGGCAACGCTGAAGTCGCTTACGGTCACGACTGCGCGCGCCGCAGCGACGAGTTTGCCTAACGAAATCGTAAACGGCTTGGGCGAAAAAATGTCGTTGGCATGCGCAGTGAAGCTGAAACCGATGCCGAAAAAACGCGTGACCCAGTAAGCCGTCCGCGCCGCGAGGCCGGCAAAATGCGCGTGCAAATGACCAGCCCCGAGCGCGTGCAGACGCAGCCCAAGCCAGGCCGCCTGGTAGAGCCGCAAAAAATCGCTCGCGCGACCCCAGGCTTTGATCTCGCGCGCGGCTTCCTCGGGCAGGTTGCCTTTGCGCAAGGCGCGATCGATCTCGCGCACCAGCAGGTCGTCATCGGGCAGATATTCCACGGCGTGGACGATCCCCGGGTCCCAGTCCTGCGGCGGTTCGTCCTTCGGCCGGCGCACCGAAAAAATCGCCGGCGCAAAACCTTGCCGCCGCAGCTCCGCGATTTCCCGGTAGCAGAAAGTCTGGGTGAAAGATGGGAACCGCTCGAAAAGGTAAGCGACCCCAGCCATGGCAAAGGATTACCAACGAAAGGCGGCCTTGGAAAGGACCAGTTGCCCGGCAGGATTGCCGCGAATGGACTCATTCCCCGCACGACTCTTGCTACCTCTTCGGCGTGACCCAGCGGGATTTCTTTGCCTATTGCACATCGCTTCGGCTGATCGAGCTCAAGGCAGTCGGCGCGCTTTCGCAGGTGCGGCATTTTCGCGAAGGCGATCGAATCTATTCGGCCGGAGACGAGGGCGAGGAGCTTTTCATCATCAACCGCGGCGTCGCCGAGCTG
>JACDGM010000001.1 GCA_013815325.1 Chthoniobacterales bacterium | reverse complement strand
GCCGGCGGCGTCGAGGAAACCCTCCAGCCGGCCTTCGATCATGCCTGGCGGGCCGCCGGCGTTGGCCATCAATTTCTCGGCCTGCAGGTCGCGGAATTTTACGCTGGCATGAAACGGTGAATCCACTGTTTGCAACTGCATCTCGAACTGGCCGCTTAACTGTCCGCCGGCCGCTTCGGCTGAGATGTTCGAGAAGTTCAGTTCCTCCGGATCATAGTGCAGCGGCGAGTCGAGCCGCTCGATGAAGAAGCGATCGCGCAAGGAAATTTTCTCGATGCGGGTGCTGCCCTTGACCGCGGTCGCGGTGCGGAAGCTGGAGGTGAAATCGAGGCCCATAAATTTCGCCACCACCCGGCCGGCGGAATCGAGAAAAGTGAAGTCGCCGTCGCGCAGAGTCACGCGCCGCACCTCCGGCGTGAACGACTGAGCCTGCTCAGCGAAGGCAGTCCTATTGTCGTTAGGCGAGAGGGCGGGAGCCGTGGCCACGGGCGATGCGGAAGGCACGGGCGCGAGCAATGTCGCGGGAGTGGCCACGGCTGCCTTCGCAGGAGGCGAGGGAGTCACGGCCTTCTCCGGCGGTAAAGCCGGCAGCCGCCATTTACCGGCCGAATTTTGCGCCCAAACCACCTCCGGTTTGATCAACGAGACCTGCCGAATCACGAGCCGATCGCTGAAAAGCGACCAGAATTGCACCCGCAACTGAAAAGTCTGCGCCCGCAGAAAATCGCCGCTAACCCCGCCTGGTTCCTGCGGAATGGTAATACCATTGAGCTTCAATCCGCTCCAAGGAGTGACGCTAATCCGGCGCAGGCGCAGCGGCGTGCCGAGACGTTGGCTGAGTTCTTGCTGAATGCGATGGTGCGTGCCTTGCGATTGAACGTAGAGGTTCACGCCCAGCAAAACGATGCACGCGATCACGAGTACGCCGCCGAGAAGCCAAAGCAGAACGCGTCCGACATTTCTCACCCGCAAAGGTTACGCACCGCCGGATTGAAGAAAAGGTGAAAGCCGCCTAACAAGTCCCTTGCCCAAGACCTGCGTCATTCTAAATCCAACCGCCCGGAGCGAGCGCGCACGGCGTTGGGCGGAGCGGCTCCGCGCGATCTGCGACGACGCCTTCCTCTGCGCGACGGTGCGCGCCGGCGACGCCGAGCAGCTTGCGCGCAAAGCGGTCGCGGAAGGTTACGAGCAAATCGTGGCCGCTGGGGGCGACGGGACGATTCACGAAGTGGTCAACGGCCTCGCCGATTCCGAGGCCGCGCTCGGGCTCATGCCGATGGGCACGATGAATGTTTTCGCCACCGAGCTGGGCATTCCGCCTAACGATCTCGGGCGCTGCTGGGACATCATCCGGGCCGCACGTACACGCCTGATCGATCTTCCCACGGCTAACGGAAAGCATTTCGTCCAGCTCGCCGGGGTCGGCCTCGATGCGCAGGTCGTGAAGGAAACCAGCCGGACCTTCAAGCGGAACTTTGGGCCGCTCAGTTATTTGATTTCCGCGGCCCAAATTGCGAGCCGCCGCCCGCCGCGTCTCCTCATCGAGTCGGAGGATGCGCTGACGGAGGAAGGCTCCTTTGTTCTTGTCGGCAATGGCCGCTTTTACGGCGGGCCTTTTCCCTTCTTCAAGCATGCTGTGATCGACGACGGGTTGCTCGACGTCCTCGTCTTCAAACAGATCGGTTACCTCGACCTGCTGAAGTATCTGCAGAACGTCATCTTCACCTCCGCCATCACGACGCGCGAAGTGGAATATTTTCAGACGCGCCGGTTGCGTGTGAGCAGCACGGAAGAGGTGCCGGTGGAGCTCGATGGGGAATTGGTTGACGGTTGTCCGGTGGAATTCACGCTGCGACCGCGCCGGCTGAGGGTGCTCGCGCCGATTTGAAGCTGGCGATTATCGTCCGCTGCGCGATTCGCGCTGTAATGCTTCGCTCCTTCTTTCTCCCTTTCCCAATGACAACCGGAAGCCTTTGCGATAATTTCGTGCATGCGCCTTTCCGGCCGAAGAGCTTCGTCGCACGCGCCGCCTTGGGCATCGCGCCAGCGCGTTATTCTTTTCGCGCTGCTTGGCGCTAACTGCGCCGCCTTCGTCGCGCAACTGCTCCTCCAGAATTATGAACCCGCGACGATCCCGACGTATCTCGGCCTGAGTTATCGCGGGATCGATCAGGCATTTGCCTGGCAGTTTTTCAGCGCGCTCTTTTTGCCCGGCAACATCTTTCAGTTCGCCGCCAACATCCTTGCCCTTTACTTCATCGGCCGCGACGTCGAGGCGATCCTCGGTCAGAAGCATTTCCTCTATCTCTATCTCTTGGGAGCGGCCGGCGGTGAACTCGGGCACCTTCTCCTGATGCCTTCCACGACCGTCTTGCTCGCGGCTTCCGGCGGGGTCGCGGCGGTCGTCGTCGCTTTCGGGACGATCCTGCCAGAGCTGGAAATGGCGGGTGCGATTTTCTTTCTCCTGCCGGTGAAATTGAAAGCGAAGCATTTCGCTTATCTTGTCTTCGCACTCGGCGGCCTCCTTCTCGCGATCGATCGCCGCGGCGTCGTTAGTCACAGCGCGTACATGGGTGGCTGCTGCGCCGGCTGGCTCTACGCGCATCTCCTCGGCTTCGGCCGGGTTTCGTTCGTGCAGCGTTTTCTCCGGGAGCGCAAGATGGAGCACGAGCGTCGTCGCCAGATGTCGGTCGCAGAATTCATGAACGAGGAAATCGATCCGCTCCTCGAAAAAATCTCCCGCTGCGGCCTCACCAGCCTGACCCGGAGCGAGCGCCGCAAGCTCGCCGAGATGCGGGTGAAGATGGCTGCGCCACCGCAATAAGGTGGCGCTGGTTGATTCGTTAGGCGCGGCCGGCGCCGGCTTTCGATCAGCGCAGGTCGAGGAGACTCTCGTCGCGCTCGCCGCCACCTGGCCGGCCCAGGCGCCCTCGTTTGGGGAAACGATCTCTCACTTTCCGTTAGGGGAAGAAGCGCTCCGCCATCTCTTTGCTGTCTCCAGCATCTGCCGGGCGCGTCTCGTGCAACAGCCGGAAATCCTCCTCTGGCTGGCCCATCCCGATGTCGCCGCCGATCGTCGCGGCTACGGACGGATGCTGACCGATCTGCGCAACCTCGCCGGACGCCAGTCGGTCGCGGCCGATAATTTTCGCATCCTCCGTCTCTGGAAAGGCCGCGAGATGGTGCGCATCGCCCTGCGCGAAGTGACGGAGGCGGCGCCGCTCGAAGAGACGCTCGTCGAGTTGTCGCAGCTCGCGGACATTTGCCTAACGACGGTCTTCGATCATTGGAACGAGGAATTGCGCCGCCGCTGGGGGGCGCCCAAGAGCGAGCTGGCGATTTTCGGGCTCGGAAAATTGGGCGGGCGCGAACTCAATCACAGCTCGGACGTCGATCTCATTTTCGTTTACAGCGAAGAAGGCCAGCTGAGCGCGAACTTCAGTTATCACGAATGGTTCACGCGGCTCGGCAACAAGATCGTCGAGACCTTTGCGGCTCCCGATCCGGCGGGCTCGCTCTTCCGCGTGGATCTCCGTTTGCGGCCCGAAGGAAGCGCCGGTCCGCTTGTCAGGTCGCGCGCCAGCATGGAAAATTATTACGCCGGGTTTGGCGAAACCTGGGAGCGGCTGGCCTTGATCAAAGCGCGCTGGATCTGCGGCGATCGTGAGCTGGCCTACGAATTTTTGCGGCAGCACCAGCCGTTTATTTTCCCGCGCAATCCGACGCCCGATTTGCTCGATGAGATTGCGCTGATCAAACGCCGGATCGAGCGCGACATCGTCGGGCACGAGCATCTCGAGCGAAACGTGAAGCTTGGGGTGGGGGGAATCCGCGAGATCGAATTTGTCGTGCAGGCGCTGCAGTTATTGCACGCCGCGCGGCATCCTTTCCTTCAGGAGACGAGCACGCTGAAAGCACTCCGCGGGATCGCCCAACTGGAGTTTCTTCCGCAGGCGGACGCGGCCAGGCTGGAAGCGGCCTACCGATTTTTTCGCCGCGTCGAACACCGGTTGCAGATCGAGGCGGAACAGCAAACCCACACTGTGCCGGAGCCGGGCGAGGCGCTGCAGTTGCTCGCGCGGAGTCTCGGTTTTGCCGAAGAGACCGCGTTCCTCGCGGCCTTGCGCGAGGAGATGCAGGCCGTGCGAGCGATTTTTCAGCGCGTCGTGGAAACCGCTTTGCCTAACGAAGCCGCGGTCGCCGACTTCAGCATTTTTCGCGATCGTCCGCGCGCGGAAAAAATGATCGAGCAGCTTGGCCGCGGCGCTGCCGGCTTTCATGTCTCGCCGCGCACCCGGCAGATTGTTCGCAAGCTCCGCCCGCTCCTCCTGAGCAGTCTGGCCCAAGCCGCCGATCCCGATGGAGCGCTCAACCAGTTTGTCCGTTTCGCCGAAGCTTACGGGCTGCGCAGTTTGCTTTTCGAGTTGCTCGTGACGAATCCGCGGCTGCTCGAGCTGCTCGCCAAAACTTTCGACGCGAGCGAAGCGGCGGGCGCGCTCCTCGTCCGACGCCCGCAGCTGCTCGAAGAATTGACGCGCGGTGAGACGCTCGACGGTTCGCGCACCGTGGCTCTGCATCTCGAGCGGTTGCAGTCGTTAGGTGCGACTTCGCTCAGGGTCGATCCGGTGCGGAACTATCGGCGACGCGAGCTGCTCCGCATCCTCTTGCGTGAGGTGCTGGAGTTGGCGCCTCTCCCGGTCTTGCTCGCGGAGCAGAACGATCTCGCCGAGGCCTGTCTGCTTTTCGTGTATCGGTTGCTCGATCCTAACGAGGGCCTAACGATCGTGGCGCTGGGCAAGTTCGGCGGACGCGAGATTGGCTACGGGGCCGATCTCGATGTTTTGTTCATCGGGGAAGATCCGCGTGCGGCGCAGCAGCTGATCGGCGAGCTAGCGCTCTCGACCGCGGAAGGCAGCCTTGCAATGGTCGATCCGCGTCTTCGCCCGGAAGGGGAGAAAGGGCCGCTGGTTTGTTCGCTCGAGACCTTGCGCAGCTACTACGAAAAACGCGCGCAGTTTTGGGAGTTGCAGGCGCTAACCCGCGCCCGTGCAATCTGCGGGCCCCTGCGCTACGAATTTGCGGCGCTGGCCAGGGAGCTCTGGCGCGCGGCGGGTCGCCGGCCTGATCTTGTTAGGCAAATCGAAAGCATGCTTGTGCGAATCGCGAACGATCGTGGAAGCGGCAATGATTTTTATGATTTCAAGACAGGCATCGGAGGGATGATCGAAGCGGAGTTTTTGGTCCAGGGGTTGCAAATGCGCGATGGAATCTGGGAACCCAATTTCCTTCTCGCCGTCGAAAAGCTGGCGGAGAAGAAAATTCTCGAGAGGAGCGACGCGGCGAGCCTGCGCAGCGCCTACAATTTTCTGCGCGCCTGCGAATCGGTCCTGCGGCGCTGGCAGAACCGCGGGGTCTCGAGATTGCCGGCGACGCGCGAGGAGGAAGCGATGTTCGCGCGGCGGATGAAGTTCGCCTCGATCGAAGATTTTCGGCTGCCGTACGGCCGCGCGCGCGAGGTCATCCGGTCCCTGCGGCTGCGTTATCTCGTCGAATAGTCACGCGGTGCGCCTGAACAAGCCCGCGATCTGCGCGAGCAGCCAAAAACTCACGGCCAAACTCACGACGAGAATGACAACAAGCGCTGCCAGAACCAAGGCGACAAAAATCCAGTCGCTCGTCGTCGAGCAGCGCGAAGCGCCGGTGTGCCGTTTGAGCAGGTCGTAGTTCCGCGCGTTGGATTTGAACCAAAAAGAGAAGGCGTCGCCCGCGATCGGGATGATGCCGACGACTTCGTTGATAAGGATGTTGAGCGACATGCGCGCGAGAAGAATTTTCGGCAGTCCGCGGCGCGCGGCGGCGATCAACGCCATCGCGGAGATAATCGTGGAACCGGTGTCGCCGATGCCGGGGATGAGGCCCATGAGGGGGTCGAGCCCGAAACGGAATTTCGTGCCCGGCAGCCTAACGAAGTTGTCCATGATGAGGGCAAGCCAGCGGAAGAGCGGCTCCAGTTCCTGGCGCTTTTGCTTTTCCTCCGGCGGGAGGACTTCCCAGTCGATTTCCTGAGCGACGGATCGCGGTGGCATCACAAAAAACTTGTCATCCCGAGCGGAGCGAGGGACCTCCCAAATAATTCGACGCGCTCATTGTTAGGCTGAGCGCAGGGTTGCTTGTGAGGTCCCTCGCTGCGCTCGGGATGACAAGCTGTGGGCACGTGGGAAAAAGCTTAACCCGGAATCTCTTTCAGCATCTGAGCGTTCGTCGGGAATTTTTTCACAAACATGAGCAGACGCTCGATCGCTTCGACTGGCTTGTGCCCGGCCAGGCCGCGGCGGATGAGATTGATTTTGTCGAGCTCCCAAGGCTGAAGTAACAGCTCCTCGCGCCGCGTGCCGGAGAGGAAAATGTCGACCGCCGGGTAGGTGCGCTGATCGCTGATCTTGCGATCGAGCACGAGCTCCATGTTGCCGGTGCCTTTGAACTCCTGAAAAATCAGCTCGTCCATCCGGCTGCCGGTTTCGATCAAGGCCGTGGCCACGATCGTTAGGCTGCCCGCTTCTTCAGTATTGCGCGCGGCGGCGAAAAGCTTTCTCGGAATTTCCATGGCGCGGGCGTCGATGCCGCCGCTCATGGTGCGTCCGCCGCCGCCGGTCGCGTTGTTAAAAGCGCGGGCGGTGCGAGTGATCGAGTCGAGCAGGATGAAGACGTCCTTGCCCGCTTCGACGAGCCGCTTGGCGCGCTCGATCGCAAGTTGCGCGATGCGGGTGTGACTTTTGATGTCGCTGTCATTCGAACTCGCCATGATCTCCGCATTCGGGCAGGAGCGCCGAAAATCTGTCACTTCTTCCGGGCGCTCATCGACGAGGAGGATGATCAACTTCATCTCTGGATTATTTTTGACGACGGCATCGGCGATGTGCTGGAGGAGCGTCGTCTTGCCGGTGCGCGGCGGGGCGACGATGAGGCCGCGCTGGCCCATGCCGAGCGGGGTCATCAAATCCATCACCCGCGTGGTGTAACGATCTGGCACCGTCTCGAGCTTGATGCGCTTGTTCGGGTTGATCGTGGTCAGCTCTTCGAAGGGACGAAGGTCCTGATATTTGGTAGGCTCGTCGTCATTGATCTTGAGCAGGCGGGTCAACTGCGGACCGCGATTGCCGCGGCGGGTTTCGCCATAAATCCACATGCCGTCGCGGAGCTGAAAACGCCTAACGATCTCCGGGGTCACGAAAATATCGGTGGGCGTCTGGACGAAGTTGCGTTTCGAGTCACGGAGGAAGCCGAAGCCTTTCCCGGAAATCTCAATGATCCCATCGCCGAACTCTGGTTCGCGCGGCAGCTCCGCGCCGTTTTGACTGCCCGCTTGCGCCCGCTCTCGCCGCTCGTCGGGAGATTGCTCCTCCCGCGGCTGGTTTTCACCTGACTCCTGAGCGATCTCAACGAACTCCGCGGCATCTTCACGCCGGCGTTCGCCTTCTTCGGAATAATCTTCCTTCATGATATCGGGTCCATCGGCGCGTTCCGGTTTGTCGTTCGGGTCCGATTCGTTGGCGGCGCTTCCGCTCCGGGGCGCCTCGTTGCGGTGGCGCTGCGGACGGCGGCGCGATCGCCGGCGATACGGCGCGCTCTCGACCTGCGGCGGATGATTTTCCTTTTCTTCGCTCATATTGAAAACAGGCTGGAAGCGGAACTGCGCCAAAGGCCGTCCGCGTTGCTTAGGCTGGCAACCTTGCCAGCAACTCATCGGGGATATCTAAATTCGAGTAGACGTTCTGCACGTCATCGTCCTCCTCGAGGCTATCGCAGAGGCGCAGGACCTGGAGCGCGGCAGCCTCGTCGATGACGGGGACAGTGGTATCGGGAATGAAAGTAAACTTTTGCCCATCGGTGGTGACGCTCGCGTGTTTGAGCGCCTCAGCTACTGCGTAGAGCTGATCGTGGGAAGTGAGGATAACATACTGTTCCTCCTCCGTTGTCAACTCTTCGGCCCCGGCTTCGAGCGCCAATTCGAAGAGGCGCTCTTCACTAATCGTGTCTCGCGGGACAGTGATCTGTCCTTTTTTATGAAACATATAAGAAACACTTCCGCTCGCCGCGAGGTTGCCGTCGTTCTTGCCAAAAATGCGGCGGATTTCGGCGGCCGTGCGGTTCTTGTTATCGGTCGCGGCTTCCACGATGACGGCCACCCCGCCGGGGGCGTAGCCTTCGTAGACGATCTCTTCGAAGTGCGCCGCATCCGTGCCTTCGCCCGTCCCGCGTTTGATCGCGCGCTCGATATTGTCGTTAGGCATGCTCTGCGCACGCGCCATCTCAATGACGCTGCGGAGCCGGACATTGCCCTCCGGGTCGCCGCCACCGAGGCGGGCCGCAACGCTGATCTCCTTTGAAAACTTGCTGAAGATCGTGCCGCGTTTGACGTCGAGCGCACCTTTGGCCCGCTTGACCTTCGACCATTTGCTATGTCCCGACATGGAATGGGATTTGAAAACGCAATTGCCGGAGAGAGCTGAGTTGCGCGGGGGAGCGGAACTGGCGCGCTCCGGAAGAGAAGACTCGCGCAGCAGCAAACCGACGCGCAATTGAACGGCAAGGCGGCGCGCTTGTCAACCGCCGCAGAGCTGCCAGCTCCAGTCGTTGCATCTGCAAGCAGATCTCCCGCGTCTTAATCGCGTGAGGCTGATGATAAGGCAATGACGGCGTGGCGCTGGCGACCGCGTGGAAACGAAACCGTGCAAACATTTGCCTGTCCCTCCGCGATTGCGTGCGCGCTATTCCTCCATCAGCTTCGTATTTCTTGGCAATGGAACCTTCCAGTCTCCCTCGGAAATCCGCCGCGCAACCTGAGGGCGCGGCCAGCCGCCCGCCTAACGAAGCGGATGCCGAGCTGCTGCGCCAAATCAACGGAGGCGACGAGCAGGCATTCGCGGCCTTTTACGATCGTTTTGCGCCCGGCCTTTTTTCCATGATCTACGCCATCTTGCGCGATCAGAAGGAATCTGAAGACGTCCTCCAGGAAGCGTTCGTGCAGATGTGGAAACGAACCGCGACCTACGATGCGAGCCGGAGCAGTTTGTTCACTTGGGCGGTGATGATCTCGCGCCACAAGGCGATCGATTTCCTGCGCTCGCGGCAGCGCCAATCGCGTCTCGCCGAAGCGGTCGCAAACGAACCCGACGAGATCACGGCCACCGCGCCGGCGCAACCGGCCGACAACCTCCTCGCCCGGCGCGACGAGCGCGAACGGGTGCACGCAGCGCTCGCGCAACTCGGCGCCGATCAGCGCGAAGCGATCGACCTCGCTTTTTTTGGAGGGCTCACGCAAACGCAGATTTCGGAGAAACTGGGGACGCCATTAGGCACGGTGAAAGCGCGCATCCGGCGCGGCCTGCTCGTGTTGCGGGAAGTGCTCGGAAAGGTTTCATCGTGAACGAGGAACTCGAAGAGCAGGCTTCGCTTTACGTCCTCGGACTCCTCGAGGGAACGGAGGCTGCGGCCTTTGAGCGGCGTCTGCAAACAGATGGCGAGCTGCGTGTTTTGGTTGACGAACTGGATGCGGCCGCGGCGGCGATTTCGCACCAGGCTCCGTCACGCGCGCTGCCGCCGGTGCTGCGCGCCCGTGTGCTCGACCGGGTGAGCCGCGGAAAGAGGGTCGCCTTCCTGCGCCGATCGACTACCTGGCTCCCTTGGGCGATCGCGGCCTGCCTCGCCTTGGCCTGCTCTTATCTCGTCGCCGAGCGCGCTGGGTTGCGCAGTCGCGTCATGGCCCTCGAACAACGAGACTTCCTCGCCCAAATCCGAATCGCGTCGCTAAGTTCAAAATTAAAGAGTGCGCCTGATGCGAACGCCGTCGTGGTTTGGGACGAGAAAAAGCAGCGCGGCATTTTGAAAGTCACGCAACTCCCGCGCAACGACGCTGACCGCGATTACCAGCTTTGGCTGGTGGACCCGCGATTTAAGAACCCGATCGCCGGAGGTGTCTTTCACGTAGGGAATAAGGGGTCGCTGCGCGTCCCGTTCCAACCTGCGTCGCCCGTCCTCGGCGCGAAAGGATTCGCCATCAGTCTCGAGCGCAAGGGTGGCGTGACCAAGGCGGAAGGGCCGATTGTGCTGCTCGGAAAGTGAGCCATCTTTCTGCACTCGCCGCCGCGCTGACCCTGCTCGCGCTCCAGACCTCGGCGCTGGCCCATTCCACGCTCGACCGCTCGGAGCCGAAGGATGGCGCGATCCTAAAGGAATTGCCTAACGAAATTAGGATCTGGTTTACCGAACCAATCAAGGTAGGTCTCAGCACGGTGGAAGCGCGGAACGAAGCCGGCCACCAAATCGACCGGCAGGATCTGCGCGCTGACAAGAAGGAACCGGTTTTGGTAAGCCTATCGCTCCTCCCGAATCTCGGAGTCGGTACTTATAGAGTCTCATGGACCGCCGTCGCGCAGGACATGCACGTGAGCAAAGGCAGCTACAGCTTTCGGATCACGCCGTAGGCGAGCGCGCCTCTTCCCAGGAACTTACCTGGACCGCTGATACACTTATCAAGGATAGTCGGCCCGCTCCAGTTATTCGATACACTTATCGAGCAGGCTCGTCAGCTCCCAGTTATTCGCGAGGCCGGGCGTTCGCACCGACCAGACTTTCCCAGTCGGACCGAGCGGGAGCTTGAGATCGATCCACTCGCCATTGCTTTGCTGGGTCGCCAGCGTAGTTGCACCGTAATAGCCCATTTGCTCGCCGCCTGCCTCATCCAGATAAGGGAACGAGAGAGCCATGGTGCCATCTGCGATCTCATAGATGAGCACATTGATTAGCACCGACGTGGTGGGGTGAATGTGGCCCACGGAGAAAAATCCCGTGATTTCCGTTTCGCGCGCCAGCCTAAGAGCGTAGCCATCGTAGGCGCCGTCGGCTTCGGAATGGATCACCCGCGCTCCAAAGAGATGCGTTCCGCTCAAGCGCGCACGCACCTCGACCCAGGCCTCGACGGGAGACACGCGCAGATGCTTGTAAATCGTGGGGCTGATCGTTCGCTTCAGCACCCGTAGGGGGAAGCCGGGAATTTCTTCAATCGTTCGCACTTTTTCGGGAGCGGGGGCCGCGGAAACACTGCCGAGGCAGGCAATCAGCACAAGAACGAGAGGAGCGTTTTTCATGGGAAAAACGTTAGAGAGTTCCCGCGCACGATGTCAAGCGACGTTTTCGAAGCAGGTTCGCGCTCACATCGCGGCCTGCCATGCCGCTTCTTTCATTCCAGAGCGCGAACTTTTTGTAAGTCTTACGTCCGCTTCCCCGCGATGGCGGTGCAGGAGAGTCACTACCCGCCAACACTCGAAGGTCCGAAACAAAGGCGCCAGATCGATCGTCGCTTGGGCCGAAGCTTTCAGAACGCCGCCGAGATTCTGCGCGACGGAAGCAACCTCTACCCGAATCCCGCAGCGCCGAGGCCTGGTCGCGATATAGGCAAAGTCAGCGTCACCCATCACTAGGATGACAACATCGGGCTGCATCGCGGCCGCAAGGTCTCAGCACGATCGAGGTGCGGAAGAGGCCGGAAGCAAATCGACCGGCACGACCTGTCGGCAGATCGGAAGGAACCGTCCTTGTTACACCTGTCGTTGACCACAGATCCTGGTTCGGGAACCTATAAAGTCGGTTGGATCGCGGTCGCCCAGGACATGCACGTGAGCAAGGGCAGCTTCAGCTTTCGCGTCGCGCCCTAACGAACGCCAGATGGCAGCGCGCTTCTGTCGACGCCGCCCTCTGGGCGACGCGGGAATGAGGCAGGCTTGCACTCAAGGCCTCCTGCCGCGCCTTCGCGGAGCGAAGCGTCTACGGAGACACCTCGATCGCGTCAGATGACTTCTTCGGCTTGGGAGAAATCCGACGCCGGGAGGGGAAAATGAGGGCGCCACTCTTTCCCAGTGAGTGTCTAATGAGGTTCTATCTGGTTCAGTTTCATCTGGAGCTCGAAGTTGTTGGCGAGGCCGGCGCGCACGACCCAGACTTTACCCAAGGGTCCTTCTGGGAGCTTGAGGTCAGTCCATTGACCACTGGATTGCAATACCGCCAGCTTGGTTGCGCCCTAATACTCCAGCTGCTCACCGCCTGCCTCTGCAATATATGGGAAGGAGAGAGCCATTGTCCCGTCTGCGATCTGGTATATGAGCACATTAATTACAATGGAGGTGGTTGGATCGGTGTTGCCGAGTGACAAATATCCGGCGATCTGCGTCTCTCGGGCAAGCTGCAGGGCGTATTTATCGTAGATCCCGTCAAGTTCGGAATGGATTACTCTCGCTCCGAAAATATGCCTGTTACTTAATCGCCCTCGCACCGCAATCCATCCTTCGATGGGAGAGACAAGGATGTGTTTGTAGATCGTGGAACTGAGGGTTCTCTGCAAGACTTTTACAGAGAAACCAGGGATATCGTTAACGGTCCGAATCTCCTCGGGGGCGGGTGCCGCCGAGGTGCTGCCGAGGCCTGCGAGAAGCAGAAGGAGAGCTGTAACAATTCTCATGCCAACGCTTAGGGTCACGAGATTTTAACTGTCAAGAAAATTTCGTTAATGTCGACCTAGAGCGTATCAGCGGCTCCATTAAAATAGTGGTCGGCAGTTGGAAACATTGTTCCAAACGCGGTTCGAAGGGGTTAAGCTTTCAGGTTGCACAGACGGCGCACAGGGTCTCAATCGTGAGAGCTAGAATCAACGTTGCCAGCAAGCGGCGCGCGAAGCCCGATTGAAGGAGGCGCGGACGAAGGGTAGGGTCCACTCAGGTAGGTCTGTCCGGCGGGTTGGTTTGGAAGGCGCGAACAAAATTCGTCAACTTTTGCTTTTTTGGCGTCGCCACTGCGGTAAGAGGCACCAGGGAATGAGGGCACGACTCGCAGGATTTCACCGTCCGCAGTTGCGCAGATCGCATCCCCCCAGTTAAGCAGCCAATTTGTGTAAATAGGTGTGATCTTTGGATAGGTTTCCCTGCGCCGGCTGCTCGACCGGCTCGCTCCCGCAGCGGTATTGAATTGAAAGCGGCAGAGGCGCGCTTAATGGAGGCGTAGTGGCCAAACGCACTCAGCACAATGCATGGAATGAAGTTTACGCCTTCATCCTTCTCGGAAATGGGGACGCTGCTCTTCCTTGCCCTGATCTCCTACGTTCCGAATGCTGGAAGTTAGGCATCTCGCCTGACTGGGCCGCCTGGCTCGCCGCGAGGGCGTCGAGAAGTAGCGCGAAGTCGTCTTCCGCGTCAGCCGGACGTCGAAAAGTAGCGCGAAGTCGTCTTCCGCCTCAGCCGGACGCCGAAAAGTAGCGCGAAATTGCCTTCCGGCGCAGCCGAATGCGGAAAAGGAGCGCGAAATCATCTTCCGGCGCAGCCGGACGTCGAGAAGTAGCGCGAAGTCGCTATCTGGCTCAGCCGGAAGGCAAAGTTTTGCGCGGCGGCGCCTCCCGGCTCAGCCGGACCCAAATCGTCAGGTCATAAGGGCCGGAGAGGCCGACGACTGCTTTGGGAAATTTGACGGCACTCAGCCGGACACGGTCGGCGCCGGGTCAAGGACGTGAGTCGCGCCAGCGGAGCCGCCGAGGACAAAGATCTCTGCGATAAGTTGGCTCAAATTACGGCAGCACGATCAGGATAAGGTCATTGCCATCGCCGCCGGTATAGCTTGCCTGGAGCGTGTTTGGGCCCGCGCGCAAAGTGGAGCCGTCGGGAGATTGGCGAAGGCGCCGGCAATTGGGTTGGCCGAGGTGTTGCTGATGAGGGTGAAAGTCGTGCCTGCGGGCAATCTCTTCCGGCCCGCGACCTGCAGAGTAAACTGCGCGCCGCTCTCGATCGCGACTCCGTTGGCAATGACCTCGTCCGACTTTGCTTGTTGGGTGCTGAGCCGGCAGAGATAGGTCGCGTCGGCTTTGTAAGTCAGACTCGCTTGCATGGTCAAGGCAGTCGGTTGCGCCTCGCCCCTTCTCGGGGCCAGGACTGCGCCTGTGCCGCTCCCGCTCCCGATGGTGACGGCGCCCGCGATAATGCCGGGCCCAGTGAGGGTGCCGCTGTTTACCTGCACCGGGCCGCTGCCGGTGCCCGAGCCAGTCGTGTTCCCGATCGTGAGGGTGCCCTCACTCACGGTCGTTCCGCCGCTATAGGTATTAGCGCCGCTCAGCTGCCAGATGCCGGTGCCGATTTTCGTCAGGCTGCCGCCGGTCCCCTGGCTGATTCCACCATCCTGAATCACACCGGAGAAGGTGGTGCTGCGATTGTTGCTCCCCACCGCCAGCGCTCGCGCGCCGAGAAAGACCAGGCCATCGCCCTGGATCGATCCTATAGTGGTTAGGCCAGTCCCATGGTTTCCAATGTCGAGATTGCCATTGCCCGTAAGGCTGAAGCGCGCCAGCCCGCCATCGCTCTGCGCGCTAAAACGGATCGAGCCACCCTCGCCGCCCGATGTTCCGCCATTAGCTTTGATCTTTGCGCTGCCGGCGGTGGCGTCCTCAAAAAATGTCATGACCGCACCCCGTGCACCCTGCGCCCGGCCGCCGTTAATGACAAAATGCCCCTGGTCAGCGGTGGTGCTGCCGGCGAAATCAATGTAGCCGCCCAAGTCAATGCTGGCGCTCGCGCCTTCGGCGGTGAAGTTGCCTTGCGCCGCGGTAGCAAACTGGGTGAACACTGTGCGGCCGCCGTCGCTAAAGGTAAAGACCCCGTTGGCCGCAGTGCTGTTAGTTCCGAAGTCTACACCTCCGCCCGTGGTGGTGGTAAATGTCCCATTGGCGGCCGTAGCATTGCCATCGAAGGTTGTAATTGCAAAGTCACTTGTCGCGATCGTAGCCTCAGCCGCGGTCGAGTTATCGAAAAACAAAAGGTTCCCTTGGAAAACTCCATCGCTGGTGACGACAAAGGTTGCGGATCCTGCGGACGCTGAGTCCATAAAGAAAAACTGTCCCGCATCACCGCCAAACAACGTGAGGTTGCCCGCGGTCGCGCCGTTGGACAAAAACACTCCTGCCTGTCCACCGCCAACCACGGATTGGACAACTCCAGAATTATTTACGATACCGTTTCCTGTGATAAACAAATTTACGATGCCATTTCCTGAGTCGACGGTGATTGTAAAAGGAGCAGCACCGCGGTTGAACACAATAGTGCTAACTTCAACGGCCGTGGTGTTGATCGAGAGAGTAGTTACATCAGACGCGCCAAAAGTCGCCGTGTCTGACGGGCTATTCGGCACGGTAGTTGGCATCCAGTTCTCCGCTGTATTCCAATCGGTGCTCATCGGATTTTGACTCCAAGTCGCACTCCCGGCGAGTGAGTGGTGCTGCGCTGCGAGGAACAGCAGCGCGGCAACCAGTCGATAAAATAAGGCTGTGGTTGAAATGTTCATGGCTGTATGATCCCGCTGGCTACGGCAGATGAGACTTAAAGAAATCAATCACCTCGTTGCTTACGTACTTGCCCGTCGAGGGGTTCATCGTGTGCCAGTACTCGAAGGCGTGCAGAGTGCTGCCTTGGATAGTGACCTTAACGACATCCGCGCCTCTGGCCGCTAAAGCCGGATACATCTCATCGGGCCTGCTGGTGAGGCACCGGATCACCGTCCGTCGTATACAGCCGGATCGGTGGTATCCCTGTCGCCGCGGCTACAAGCTCGATGGGCGAAACGGAATACTGATAGGTGTAGCCGGGCGGGTCCTCGTTTGTGTTGGTATAGTTATCGACATCCGCGGCTAAGACCTGCACGTCATCCGGATTATCTCCCTGGCGCGAGGACAGGTCATAAGGGCCGGACAGTCCGACGACTGCTTTGGGTAATGTGGCGACGCCCCAGCCATGGACGGTCGGGGCTGGATCGAGCGCGCACCAAAGGGCATGAGTCGCGCCGGCGGACCCGCCGAGGACAAAGACGGTGCCATTGCACGAGCCATCGTACTTTGCGGCCAGAATCTGTTGTTTGAGATCGTTGGATTGCTGGGGAGGCCGGCCCGAAGCGATTCCTTCTGCGGTCTTGTCATGAATGTGCTGATTAAGGATTAGGCCCCGAGGCGCGAGGCGATAATCAATCGAAAAGACGAGGAAGCCGGCATCGGCCAGGTCTTTACCGCCCAGCGCTGGCTCGGTTCGCCATAAACATCGCCGTATTTGTATCCACCCGTATGAGCGACCACCACAGCCGGGTAACGCCCGCCGCCTGGGGGCGTAAAGCGCAGACGCTCTAAAGTCGTAATATCGGTGGAATAATCCGAGGGTTGATAGGCTGGCGGAAGCGGTTCTGCGGAGGGGGGCATTGGGTTTGGCTCGGCAGGCGGGGGCGGAGTCGGTGTGGGGGTTTGGGCCTGGCAGAGCGCGGCGCTCAAAATCAGCAGGCCCGCGCTTAAAAACAGAGCAAGGCGGGCGGGTGGTGGGTCTTGTCTGGGATACAACCTTATTTTTGGGATGACACTTTTAATGATTTAACGAGGATGAGAAGGAACTCGGGTCAATGTAAAGGGAAAAATTACGGACACGGAAAATGTCTCGCTTTTTTTGTTCCCTCTTGCGATTTAGGCCCGCGACCGCATCTGCAAATTGAGTTGCACCCCGATTCGTCACCGGCATTTCGACGAGGCATTGAAAGGCGGCGGCTGGTGGCTACTATGAGGCGCGGTGGCAAAACGCACTCAGCAAAATGCATGGAACGAAGTCTACGCCCTGATTCTTCTCGGGATCGGCACACTGCTCTTCCTTGCCCTGATCTCCTACGTCCCGAAGGATATCCCGACTTGGTTTCCTCTTCTTAACTCCACCTCGTCGCCGAATCGCCCCGCGCAAAATTTCCTCGGACCGCTCGGGGCCGTCGGCGCGGGCATTTGCTACTTCCTCGTCGGCGCCGCCTCCTATCTGCTCGCCGCGACGCTTCTCGGTTTCGGCGGGGCGAAGCTTTTTCACGGCGAGCTGGGCGTCAACCGGCGGCTCGGCTGGATCATTCTCTTCATCGCTTCTGGCGCCTGCCTGCTCCATTTACAGCCCTGGTTTCTGCATGATTGGCGGCGCCAGTTCAAAATCCAGGGACCGGGCGGCTGGGTCGGTTATTTTTTCGGACGCCATATTTTCCGCCTCGCTCTCGGCAAAGGCTCGGTCATCGTCCTCGCGGGCATTTACCTAACGAGTCTAATACTCATGACCGGGCTGCGGCCGGTCCATCTCGTTAGGCAAAGCGTCCTTGCGAGCAAACGTGCGCTTGTCGGCTTCCGGCTTTGGTTGCTGCGCCGCCGGATGCGCCACGCCGATTTGAAAGGCCAGATCGAGATCAGCCAGCAACAGATCGCCAGACAGCAGCGCGCTCTCGAGAAAAGGCTGCGCAAGACGGGCGCGGCGCTTCCCGAGACGGCAGGTGCTCTCGCCACGCCGGAGGAATTCGCCAATCGTCCCGAGCCGAAAGTCGTCGATACCACCGCGCTGCCGGCCGCCTTGCCTGGAAAGAAAAAACCGTCTCTCGCGGAGTTGGAGCGCGGAAAGAAATCAACCGCGTCCGCGCCCAGCCTCGCGACGGCGAACGATTGGGATGGCGAGAATTACGAGCTGCCGGGTATCGACCTGCTCGAAGAGCATGACAACGAAGGCCGCATGGCCGTCGATCCGGCCGAGCTGGCGGAAATTCAACGGACGCTCATTGAAACGTTAGGCCAATTCGGCATTCAAGTGGCGGCCGGCGACATCACCAAAGGCCCGACCATCACCCGCTACGAAGTCTATCCGGCCAAAGGTGTGCGCGTGGATAAGATCGTTAGTCTGGAGCGCGACCTCGCCCGCGCCACCCGGGCGGAGCGGATCAACATCCTCGCGCCTATTCCCGGCAAGGACACGGTCGGCATCGAGCTGGCGAACAGCCGCAAAGTCAAGGTCACGTTGCGCGAGCTGTTGCAATCGGAAGATTGGAACGCGAGCACCGCGAAACTTCCGATCGCGCTGGGCAAGGACGTTTACGGCAAAACGATCATCGCCGATCTCGCGCAGATGCCGCACCTGCTCGTCGCGGGCACCACCGGCAGCGGCAAAAGCGTCTGCATCAACGCGCTCATCGCGAGCATGCTTTACCGGTTCACACCCGATCATCTCCGCTTCATCATGATCGATCCCAAAGTGGTCGAGATGCAGGTTTACAACACGCTTCCTCATCTCGTCATCCCGGTCGTGACCGATCCGAAAAAGGTGCTCCTCGCCTTGCGCTGGGTGATCGATGAAATGGAGAAGCGCTACAAGATTTTCGCCAAAGCCGGGGTGCGCAACATCACCAGCTTCAACGCGCGCCCTCCGAAGAAAACGCAGAAGGAACTCGACGCCGACAAGGGTTTTGATGCCGAGCGAGAGATGGAAGCGATGGCGAGCGAAGCAGCGCCGCCGATCAATGTCCCGCGCGACGACGAGATCATCATCCCCGATCACATGCCCTACATCGTGATCATCATCGACGAGCTGGCCGATCTCATGCAGACGGCGCCGGCCGACGTCGAAAGCGCGATCGCGCGCATCACGCAAATGGCGCGGGCCGCCGGCATCCATCTCATCGTCGCCACGCAAACTCCGCGCGCCGATGTCATCACCGGCGTTATCAAGGCGAACATCCCGAGCCGGATCGCCTTCCAAGTCGCAAGCAAAATCGACAGCCGCGTCATCCTCGATGAAAACGGCGCTGATCGATTGTTAGGCCAGGGGGACATGCTTTATCTCCCACCGAGCACTTCGCGTCTCATCCGCGCCCAGGGCGTGCTCGTGACGGACGACGAGATCGGCCGCCTCGTCGATTTTGTTTCTGCCCAAAGCACCCCCGCCTTCGACCTCGCGATGCACGAGCGCATGGAAGCGAGCGGCGCGCCTAACGAGGACGTAACCGACGAAGACGAAGAGCTGGTCGAGAAATGCCTCGAAATCATCCGCCAGGAAAAACGCGCTTCGACTTCCCTCCTGCAACGCCGCCTCCGCCTTGGTTATACGCGGGCCGCCCGGATCGTTGATATTCTCGAGCAGCGCGGCATATTGGGACCCGGCGAAGGCGCGAAGCCGCGTGAGATTCTCGTCGATCTCGACGCCGCCGTCTGACCCCGCCGATTCCGATGGAACCGCTCGGCAAAAAATTACAGCAGGCGCGTCTCGCCAGAAAGATCACGCTCGAAGAGGCCTCACGTGTGACCAAGATCCGTCCCTCGCGCATTCAGGAAATTGAGCAGGAGGATTTCTCCAGCTTCGCCAATCTCGCTTACGCGAAAGGGTTCCTTCTCATTTATGGCAAGTTTCTCGATGTCGATGTGACTCCCTATCTGGATGCGTTTGAAATCTCCGACCGGGTGACGGTGGATGGCTATTCGTATTTGCAGGAGAGCGGGCCCTCTGCGCCGCCGCCGATTGTGCGCCGGCAATCGCGTAAAGGCCCGTCGATCCTTCCGTTCATTATCGCGGTGGCCGTGCTCATAATCGGACTGTATCTGGTCAAGTTTTTCCTCAATCTTCAGCGGATCACGCCACCGCAGGGGAGCGCGGGAAGCCCGGCCGCCTCTGCTGTTTCGACGACGCCGGGGCCGCTCACGCCGACGCCGGGCACGATCGTGGCGCCACGGGCCGAGCCGGTGGATGACACGCCGGCGAGCGAACCGGGAGGGACACAGGTGACCACGCCTCTCCCGTCAGCGACTCTCGCGCCAGCCGAACCGGAAGTGCGGCGCGCGCAACCGGTCCATCCGGAAGATTCGGCGTCAAGCCCGCCGCCTAACCTTTCCGCGGCAGGGGAGCGCCGGTGAAGCAGGCAGAGCGCGCGGCGAGCAGTCGCCTAACGACTGTGGGCATGGTCAGCCTCGGCTGCGCCAAAAACCTGGTCGATGCCGAGATCATGCTCGGGAGCGTACGTGCGCGCGGAATGAGAATCACCCCGCACGCCGAGGAGGCTGATGTGCTCGTGGTCAACACCTGCGCCTTTATCGATTCCGCGAAAGAGGAATCGATTGACGCGATTCTCGAAGCGCACCAGCAGCGTGGTCTCGCGCAAAGGCCGCACCAAAAGCTGATCGTGAGCGGCTGCATGTCGCAGCGTTTCGCGGCGGAGCTGCGCGCGCAATTGCCGGAAGTGGATGCTTTCATCGGGCTCGATCAAGTGAGCGAGTTAGGGACGATCATCGAGCGCGTGACAGCGCAAGCTTCCAGCTTGCCGCCGCTCAATCTGGTCACTGCGCGGCCGACTTACATTCCCGATTGGGACACCCCGCGCTTCCGCCTCACACCCGCGCACAGCGCTTACCTGAAGATCGCGGAAGGCTGCAATCATCCATGCAGCTTCTGCGTCATTCCGCAGATGCGCGGGCGGCATCGCAGCCGGCCGCCCGAGTCCGTCCTCGCTGAGACGCGCAGCCTCGTCGCGGAGGGTGTGAAAGAGATCAATCTCATCAGCCAGGACACCACTTATTACGGGATGGATCTTTGGGCGCAAAAAGCCGGTCCGCGCCAGCCGCTCGATTCTTCGCGCGGGCTCACGCTCACGGCGCTGCTCCGCGCAATGGAAGACGTCGAGGGTGATTTTTGGGTGCGCTTGCTTTACACCCATCCGGCGCACTGGAGCGACGAGCTCATCGCGACGATGGCGCAGTGCCGCAAAGTCGCGCGCTACATCGACATGCCGCTCCAGCATATCGATGAAGCGATGCTCGGCCGGATGCGGCGCGAGACTTCGCGCGCGCACATCGAAGATTTGATCGTTAGGCTGCGAAGCGGCATTCCCGGAATCGCCTTGCGCACGACTTTCATCGTTGGTTTTCCAGGCGAGACGGAAGCAGAATTTGAAGCGCTCCTTGAGTTCATCGAGCGCGTGCGTTTCGAGCGGCTCGGGATTTTCAAATATTCGCAAGAGGAAGGCTCGCGCGCGGCGAAGATGCCGGGGCAGATCCCGGCTGCGCTGAAAAATGCGCGCTATCGCCGGGCCATGACGCTGCAACAAAAGATCGCGCGCGAGATCGCCGCGGCGCAGGTCGGGCGCGAGCTGCGTTTGCTCGTCGATCAGCCGTTGATCGCGCGCACGGAAGCCGATGCGCCGGAAGTTGATCCGCGCGTCATCCTTGCGGAGGCGGCGCCAGTCGGGGAATTCGTTAGGCGAAAAATCCGCGGAGCTCGCGGCTACGATCTGCTCGCTTGATGGATGGGAAGATCGACAGGCTGCTGAGTGTTGCGCAGAGAAGAGCCTCGTAATTTCGCGAGTGAGATTCTAGGTTAATACATGGCCGATTTGAACGAACCGAAAAAGGAGACCGTCCGCATCACATTGCCCCAGCCGACGCCGTCGACTCCCGAGGGTGAGAAAGAGACGCCGCGAATCAATTTGCCGAGCCGTCCTCCCGGCGCAGGAGCAGTGCCGGTGCGTCCCCCCTCGGCGGCGCCCGCTCGCCTGCCGCCGGTACCCGAGGCCTCCACACCGGCGCCACCGCCCGCACCTCCGTTAGTGGCGCCTGCGACTCCACAGAGACTCGGCATTCCACCTCCGGCGCTGGATACCGCCGATCGCGCAAGCGCCGCCGGCCCGCGCAAGGAGACAGCGCGGGTCGCGGTCACCCAGGATTCGCCGATGAAGGCGACGGTGAGGCTGAGCAACATTCAACCATCCAGCGCTCCGCCGGGCGGCGGGATGCGCGCCGCGCCTCTCTCAGTTGCGAGTCCGCCTCCGGCAGCGTTAGTTGAGTCGGTGCCAGCAACCTTTTGCTGGGCGTTGCTCGGCGTTTCCGCGCTCACCTTGCTCATTCAACTCTGGACTTATTTCTCTTAAAAAAATCATGGAAGACTCTGCTGCGGTAACAATCGACGAAGCAAATTTTGACGACGAAGTAACCAAAAGTTCCCAGCCGGTGCTGGTCGACTTCTGGGCGGAATGGTGCGGTCCGTGCAAAATGATTGCGCCGATCCTGGACGAGATCGCGAAGGAAAAAGCGGGCAGCGTGAAGGTTGCAAAAGTCAACGTGGACAACAACCAAAGCCTCTCCTTGCGATATAACGTCCGCGCGATTCCGACACTTCTTTTTTTCAAGGATGGCCAGTTGCGCGACCAGGTTACTGGCATGACAAGCAAGAAAGACCTGCTCAGCCGGCTCGCCGCGCTCGCCTGACAGAGCATCCTAACTGTCGCCTTCGGCCGTCTTGGCGACAAAGTTTCTCACGCCGGTTGGCGACGCGCGTGGCGCCAGGCTGAAAGCGGTGTGGTACAGCACTACGGTCAAGGTCAGGTCGTTCCCACTCTTCGTAGTTGGCTTAATTGTTCCGTCGATGGTGACCGTCGCGCCGTCGGAAAGGTTGCTGAAGGTTCCGAGGATCGCGGCGGAGGTCGTCCTGTTGTTTACCACCAGCTCTCCGCCTGCGACCGTCGTGCCTCCCGGGTAGGAGTTAGACCGTGTAAGAGTTAGCCGCCGCTCCCGATCTTGTGAGAGAACCGCCTTACCCCGAATCGCTCCGGGAAAGGTCGTGCTTCGGTTGCTCAGACCGATGGTCAAGTTGCTCGTGTCATAGAGACCTGGCCGTCCCCTTCCAGGAGCCAATGCTGAGCCCACCAGTGAGGCTTTCAATAAGTCTGCCAGGGAGGCAAACATTTCTTGCAGATTGGCAGCGGAACGTGCGCCCGGCGCGGCTCGAACGCGCAACCTACAGCTTCGGAGGCTGTCACTCTATCCAGTTGAGCTACGGGCGCAGTGGAGCGTGACTATAGCGGGCGAACGCCAAAGCTCAACCGATCCGCAGCGGGCTCGTGCTCTTATTCGTGCTCGTGCCCTTATTCGAAGGAAATCGTCCCATCACGAGTCACGAGCACGAGTGGAGGAAGGACATTCGCGGTTGATTTTGCCCAGGAGCCGATTGAAAATGGACATTCCTGATTCTGGGAGGAAACCGCGCTATGAACATCATCGACACCATCGCCAAAGAGCAGCAGAAAACCGACGTAACCAAATTCAAGGTCGGCGACGGGGTGCGGGTGCACACCCGCGTGCGCGAAGGGGATAAGGAGCGCATCCAGATTTTCGCCGGGATCGTGATCGGCCGCAAAGGCACCGGCTTGAATCAGTCGTTTACCGTCCGGCGCATTTCCTACGGCGAAGGGGTCGAGCGCGTCTTCCCGATTCATTCCCCGCGCATCGCGAAGGTGGAAGTGGAAAAGCAAGGCCGCGCCCGCCGGGCGAAGCTCAATTACCTGCGCAATCGCAAGGGCAAGGAAGCGACGGCGGTAAGAGAATGAGTGATTGAGTGAGTGAGTGATTTGGGATTGCCTCAATCGCCCGATAACTCAATCATTCACTCTCTCAATGTATTATCGCCGCTGTGGATTCCGCCATGAAAAGAAGCTGCGCGCGATCGGCATCGCCCGGATCGCCGGGATCGATGAGGCTGGCCGCGGCGCCCTTGCCGGGCCGGTCGTAGCGGCGGCGGCCATTTTGCCGGAACGTTTCCGGCACCGGAAATTAAAAGATTCGAAGCAGCTTTCACCGGAGCTGCGCGAAGACATCTATCATTACCTAACGAATCATGCCGAGATCGTCTGGGCGGTCGGCGTGGTCGATAATCTCGAGATCGACCGCATCAACATCCTGCGGGCGTCGCACGCGGCGATGCGCATCGCGCTCGCCGGCCTAACGATGACGCCAGACCACGTCCTCATCGATGGTCTGCCCGTTTCCCCCTTCCCTCTCCCGCAAACCGCGATTATCGAAGGAGACTGCCTGAGCTTCAGTATCGCGGCGGCGAGCGTGATCGCGAAAGTGACGCGCGATCGGCTGATGCGGGAATTCTGCGCGCGATTTCCGGAGTATTGCTTCAGCCGGCACAAAGGCTACGGGACCGAGCTGCATCTCCAGAGACTTCATGAGCACGGGCCTTGTCCTATTCATCGCCGGTCATTTGAGCCGGTGGCGCAACCGCTTTTCGCGTTCTAACCCGGAGCATCTGCGGCTCGGGGTGCACGGCGAAAAACTGGCCGGGCGGTTTCTGCGCCGGAATCGATTCAAGATCCTTTATCGCAATTTCCGCGGGCGGCACGGCGGCGAGATCGATCTCGTCTGCCGCGACGGCGACACGCTTGTTTTCGTCGAGGTGAAAACACGCACTCGGGAAGATTTCGGGCGGCCGCTCGAAGCGGTGAATCGGCAGAAGCAGCGCCGGATTTCGTTAGGCGCATTCGCCTGGCTGCGTTTGTTAGGCAATCCCGACATCCTTTTTCGCTTCGACGTCGTGGAAGTGATCGTGAGCGAGGACGCGCCGCCCAGGATCGAATTGATTCGCAGCGCCTTTCAGTTGCCGGAGCCGTACATTTATTCAACCGCGCCAATCTGAACAAACTGTTACTCTATAACTCACGCCTTAAAGGATAACTCGTTAGGCCACGCTTTTCGGGCGGTTTCAATTGAGCCGTTGCCGGACGAGCCGGCGAGCAGGGCGTCGCGTTGAGAGAAGCGTCTACAAACCGTGCCCCTAACGACAAGTGGAGTTAGCCTGTTACGATGACGGAGAGCCCACCGGTTGCGCAGAAAGCTCTGCCGCGATCGATATTTCCTTTCGGCCTCGCTTTGGCCGCCTATGCGATTCTGTCCTTCTGTTCGCTGGCTCCCGGCCGTCTTTCCCTCGCCGTTTGGTGGACGGCGCAAGCGGTGGGATGGATCAGCTGCGCCTGGTTTTTGCACATCGCGACCGGCGGTTGGCCGGCCAACCGCTGGATTGTGGCGACGGCGCTCGCGTTTCGCGTCTGCGGCTTGTGGGCGACCCCAACCCTTGAAGATGACTACCAGCGCTACCTTTGGGATGGATGGCGCACGATTCAGGACGGCTCGCCTTACGATCACGCGCCAATCGAATTTTTTTCGGTCGTTGAGCAACGGCCTCCCGGAATCGAAAAGGCGCTCAACGAGATCAACAATCCCCACCTAACGACGATCTACGCGCCGGTGACGCAGCTCCTTTTCGCTGCTTCTGCCGCCGTCGCTCCCGGATCTCTGTTTACCCTTAAGCTGTTTCTTCTGCTCATCGATTTGGGGATTCTCCTCCTCCTGACGGTCTGCGGCGGGCGGGCGGCGGCCTGGTTCTATGGTTGGTGCCCCTTGGTCGTGACGGAGAATGCGTTTCACGCTCATCCCGAAGCGTGGGCCTTGCTCTGGCTCGTGATGGCCTGGGTTTTTGCGCGCCGCCAACGCTGGCTCCTCGCCGGAGCGCTCGCGGGCGTCGCAGTCGGCGCAAAGATTTTCGCGATCTTCGCCATCCCGTTCCTCGCCTGGCGGCGGCCGATGCTCGTCCTTCCGGGTTTTTTGGCTGCCTTGGGTTTGATTTACGCGCCCCTGCTTGCGCTCGGGTCGTCGGTGGAATGGCCAGGCTTGCATGCAATGGCGGGTCATTTCGAATTCAATTCGTTAGGCTTCGCGCTCCTCGCCGGACTCTGCGGGACGAGCGCGGCGCGCCTCCTCTGGCTGGTCGTTTTCACCTTGATCGCGGTTCTCTTGTTTGCACGGTGGGCCAGGCAAAAGCAGAGCCTGGAGGAGGCGCCGGTGGCCGATGTATTGCTTGCGTTTTTTCTGCTCTCGCCCGTGCTCAATCCCTGGTATCTGGTCTGGCTCGTCCCCTTTGTGGCGGCAAAGCCGACTCGCCGTAGCGTGGCCCTCCTGGCCGTGGTGCCGCTGAGCTACGCGACGGGATTGAATCTGGGCGATCCCACCCTTTCGCTCTATGCGTTACCGGCCTGGGTGCGGCCGCTGGAATTCGGGAGCTTCCTCCTCATCGTGCTCAGCAACTTCTGGCCGCCGCGACGAAAATCGGAAGCCCAGGTTTGAAATCCGGCAGGAGGAGTCGCCGACGATTTCGCTTCTTGCTGCGCCTAACGAGTCAAGGCGGTTTTCGGCGGCAGTTCCCCGTTCGCCCAGGTCGGCGAATTGCTGATGAACTTCTTGAAACGCACTCGGAGGTAGTATTCGAGTGCATTCATTTCGCGATTGCTCAAGTGCCCGGACAACTCGGATGGTTGCAAATTTTGCTGCTCTGCCGCGGGGATACTTTTCTTTAGGGCAACCAGGCGCTGCCTTTTTTCCTCGATATTGAGGGGGGTCAGTTTCGGTTTTCCGAGATTGTATTTCCCGCTAAAGAGCGCCTTGCCCAGGTTGTAAGGTTCCTCGGCAATCACGGGACGTTTCGCGACACTCGCAGATCGGGACCCGGAATCTGAGCGGTAAAAGCTCGGAATGTAAGAAACAGACGGCGGCGCACTCTCGGATCCTGAAGCGAAGGTCACCGATTGGCTCGTCACCAAGAGCGATGCCACGAACAAAGGGATAATGTGACGGTGCATACCCGTATGGTAGCGGGAAAATCCAGGGAGATCACGAGATTTCTCAGGATTCGTAGACAGCTTCCAATCCGCGCGTCCAGAGTTGCGCGCGACCTTCTTAGTAACGGTAATGCTCTGATTTATACGGTCCTTCGACCGGCACCCCGAGATACTCAGCCTGCTTCTCGGTCAGCGTCGTGAGTTTTACCCCGATCTTTTGCAAATGCAGGCGTGCCACTTCTTCGTCGAGCTTCTTACTCAGGACATAGACACCGACTCTGTAGGTGTCTTTGTTCCGCCAGAGATCGAGCTGCGCAAGCACCTGGTTCGAAAACGAGTTCGACATCACAAAGCTCGGATGACCCGTGGCACAGCCGAGATTCACCAGCCGGCCCTCTGCCAGCATGAAGATGGCGTGGCCGTCGGGAAAGCTATATTTGTCGACGCCAGCCTTGATATTGAGACGCTCGACGTCCTTGCGGTCGTTGAGCGGATCGACCTGAATCTCGTTGTCGAAATGGCCGATGTTGCAGACTACCGCCTGGTCTTTCATCCGCTCCATGTGCGCGACCGTGATGATGTCGAGGTTGCCGGTGGTGGTGACGTAAATGTCGCCCCAGCCTAACGTGTCTTCGAGCGTGGTGACCTGGTAGCCTTCCATCGCCGCCTGAAGCGCGTTGATCGGGTCGATCTCGGTGATGACAACGCGCGCCCCTTGGCCGCGCAGCGATTGCGCACAGCCTTTGCCGACGTCGCCGTAGCCGCAAATGACCGCGACCTTGCCCGCGATCATGACGTCGAGCGCGCGGTTTAAGCCATCCACTAACGAATGACGGCAGCCGTAGAGATTATCGAACTTCGATTTCGTGACCGAATCGTTCACGTTGATCGCCGGAATGAGCAGCTGGTTTTGCTGCTGCATTTTGTAAAGGCGATGCACGCCGGTCGTCGTCTCCTCCGACACGCCGCGCCATTCCTTCACTAGCTCGTGCCAGCGAAATGGATTATCGCCCTGCACTTCGAGCAGCAGATTCTTTATGCATTGCTCTTCCTTGCTTCCGCTCGCCGAATTCACCCAATCGCTTCCCTCTTCCAGCTGATAGCCTTTGTGGATGAGCAAGGTCACGTCGCCGCCATCATCGACGACCAGCTGCGGGCCTTTGCCCTCCGGGAAGGAAATCGCCTGGTTGGTGCACCACCAATATTCTTCCAGACTCTCGCCTTTCCAGGCGAAGACGGGCACGCCGCCTTGCGCGATCGCGGCGGCGGCGTGGTCTTGGGTCGAGAAAATATTGCAGCTCGCCCAACGCACCTCGGCGCCAAGATCGATCAGCGTTTCGATAAGAACCGCGGTCTGGATCGTCATGTGCAGCGAGCCGGTCACACGCACGCCCTCAAGCGGTTTGCCAGGCGCGTATCTCTCGCGGATCGCCATCAGGCCGGGCATTTCTTTCTCGGCGATGGAAATCTCTTTGCGGCCCCAATCGGCCAGGCCGATGTCAGCGACCTTATAGTCGTTAGTCTGAGTTCCGATGATGGTTTTTGTGCTCATAAGTTGTTAGCGAAAGTTCAACTGGCGGCTCTCTTTAGCGCGGTGGCCTTGTCCGTTTTTTCCCAGGTGATATCTGGGTCGTCCTTACCGAAATGCCCATAGTTGGTCGTCTTGGAATAGATCGGCCGGAGCAGATCGAGCTGCTCGATGATGTGCGCGGGCTTGAATGAAAAAGTGTGATTCACGGCGTGCTCGATCGCTTCCTCCGGGACAGTGTTGGTATCGAAAGTGTTGATGTTCATGCTCACCGGATCGGGATAGCCAATGGCGTAGGCGAATTGGATTTCGCAGCGCGTGGCGAGGCCGGCGGCGACGACGTTCTTCGCCACCCAGCGGGCCATGTAAGCCGCGCTGCGGTCGACCTTGCTCGGGTCTTTTCCGGAAAAAGCGCCGCCGCCATGCCGGCCCCAGCCGCCGTAGCTGTCCACGATGATCTTGCGGCCCGTCAGGCCGGTGTCGCCTTCCGGCCCGCCGATGACAAAGCTGCCTGTTGGATTAATCAGATATTCCGTCGCGTCGGTTAGCATTTCGTTAGGCAAGACTTTGCGGATCACCTCTTCAATGATGAAGCTGCGAATCTCCGAATGCTTCACGTCCTTGGCGTGTTGCGTCGAGACGACGACGTTCGAGATGCCGACCGGCCGGCCGCCCTCGTAAATGACGGAAACCTGCGACTTCGCATCCGGCCGGAGCCAGCGCGCCTGGCCGCTTTTGCGAATGCGCGTGAGTTCACGGCCGAGCCGGTGCGCGAACATGATCGGCGCGGGCATCAGCTCGGGCGTCTCATCACAGGCAAAACCGAACATCAATCCCTGATCGCCCGCGCCTTGCTCGGCGTGCCCTTTGCCTTCGGCCGCGCGCGCATCAACCCCTTGCGCGATGTCGACGCTTTGGTTGGTAATGATATTTTGGATGTCGATCTTGTCCGCGTGAAAAACGTCGTCATCATTCATGTAACCGATCTCACGCACGGCATCGCGCACGATCTGATCGATCGGCACGACGGATTCAAGCGAGGTGCCCGGCGACAGGGTGGGAATGGTGATCTCGCCGCCGACAATCACGGTGTGGCTTTTTGCAAAGGTCTCGCAAGCCACGCGGCTCTTCGGATCCCGCCGGAGACAGGCATCAAGGACGGCGTCGGAAATGGTGTCGCAGACTTTATCCGGGTGACCTTCACCGACTGACTCGGAAGCAAAAATAAAACGACGAAGCATGAGAAGAAGGTGAGGCTGAAACGGCGGGGATCACTACTGATCATATTGACCAATCATGATGCGTCGATATATCGTGTCAGCGTCCGATGGCGTCAACTCTAAATTTCCTCCGCCTCCTCGCTGACCCGACCCGGCTGCGCTTGCTTCTGCTCCTGGAACAGGAGGAACTATCCGTCGCGGAGCTGCAGGACGTCCTCGGGATGGGGCAGTCGCGCATCTCCAGCCATCTTGCGCAGCTCAAGCGCGCGGGAGTTGTGGCCGCGCGGCGAGCGGGAAAAAATGTCTACTATGGCCTAACGACAATGGGCGGCCCCGACGCACAGCGGGCGAAAGTCGCCGAGTTGACGCGGACCCTCGCGCGCGAGATGCGGGAGACGCAACGCGATCGCAGCGCGCTCAAAGTCGTCCTGCGCAAGCGCCAGGATAAGGCGCGCGAATATTTCGATCAGCTGGCAGGGCGATTCGGGCGCAGCTATGTGCCGGGCCGTTCCTGGCAGGCGCTCGCCCACACCATGATCGCGCTCCTCCCGCCGCTCACCGTCGCCGATCTCGGCGCGGGCGAGGGAACGCTTTCGCAACTCCTCGCGAAAACCGCGAGGAAAGTTATCGCGATCGATAACGCACCGAAGATGGTCGAGTTCGGATCGCAACTCGCAAAAAAGCACGGCTTCAAAAATCTCGAATTCCGCCTCGGCGATATCGAGGAACCGCCGATCGACAGGAGCAGTGTCGATCTCGTGATTTTCAGTCAGGCACTGCACCACGCGGTCCATCCTGAACGCGCGATTGGCGCGGCCTACCGGATTTTGAAGAAAACGGGCAGAATCGTGGTGCTCGATTTGCTCAGCCACCGATTCGAGAAAGCGAGAGAACTCTACGCCGATCACTGGCTCGGTTTCAGCGAAGTGCAGTTGCACCAATGGCTCGAAAGCGCCGGCTTTAGCGACATTGAAGTAACTGTCGTCTCGCGCGAAAAAGAGAGTCCGCATTTCCAAACGGTTTTTGCTACCGGAAAAAAGTGATCCGCGGTTCCGCTCGGCGCTTTCGCAAATACCGCCTCTCGGAAATCAGTCTTGGAAAGCGCGGGTTGACGAGCGCAACCAACCCGCCGTTGAGTTCTCTCCATGCCGGCTGCATCCCTGCGCGCCCTGCTCGCCCACGCGATTGATTACGCGGGGCTTTTTCCGCCGGCCAGCCTGACACTCGCGCCGGCCTTGGAAAACCAGGCGGCCTACGTGCGCTCGCCGGATCGCTGGATGCTGGGGGCTTTCATTCTGCCGGTGGCGCAGTTTGCGGAGGCCGGCGCGATGCTTGACCGCTTCGATCAAGCCAACCCGCTGCAAGTTTCGGCCCTCGGAGCGAAGGCGGAAAACGCCGCTGCTTTTCAGCCCGCGGTGGAATCAGCCGCCGCCACGATCAGGCAGTTCAGCGCGCGCCACCGCGCGAGTGCGCCGGTCGTCCAATTCGAGATGCCGGCGCCGCCCGACCTCGACTGCAATTCGTTGGGCGACGCGACCGCATTGTTAGGCGGATTGGGGCTCGAGATTTTTTGGGAAGCGCCGGCCGATGCCGCCGCGTCGACGATCGCGGCGCTCAAAGGAAGCGGCGCGGGCTTTAAGCTGCGCACGGGCGGGGTGACGGCAGATTCCTTCCCGAGCGGGGCGCAGATCGCGCGCGCCCTCGTCGCCGCCGCCAGGCATCAGGTGCCGATCAAGTTCACCGCCGGTTTGCATCATCCGGTGAAAAGATTTCACGAGAGCGTCGGCACGAAAATGCATGGTTTTCTTAACGTCCTGGGCGCAGGCGTTCTCGCCGCGGAACATGGCTGGAGCGAAGCGCAGACGGAGGAAATGCTGGCCGAAGAAGATCCCGGAGCGTTCGCCTGCGACGACGCCTACTTGCGCTGGCGCGACTGGGAAATCACGACCGAACAGATCGCCAGGCGCCGCCGGCTCGTGACTTCGTTAGGCAGTTGCAGCTTCGACGAACCGCGCGAGGACCTGCGTGCGCTTGGAATTTTTTAACCTCGTGCTCCTGCTCGTAATCCTGATCGCCCTTTTCTAAATCCAGCCATGCCCACTCCACTCCGTTCCTTCATCGAAGTCGCGCCCGACTCACATTTTCCGCTCGAGAACCTGCCTTTTGGCGTTTTCCGGCCTAACGACGCTCCCGCGCGTGTGGGCGTGGCTATCGGCGACTTGGTGCTCGACCTCGCGGTGCTCGAGGAGGGCGGGCATTTTCGCGGTGGAGAGTTGGGCGATCCTGCTGTCTTTGGCCACGACTCGCTCAACGCCTTCCTCGCCCTCGGTCGCCCCGCCTGGCAGCAGACGCGCCAGATTTTGCAGCACCTGCTCGCGGCCGACACCGCGACGCTGCGCGACGATGACGCGCTGCGAAAGCGCGCCTTTCATCGCCAAAGCGAAGTCACGCTGCAGTTGCCGGCGCGGATCGGCGATTACACCGATTTTTATTCCTCCTACAACCACGCCTTCAATGTCGGCACGATGTTTCGTGGCCCGGAGAACGCCATCATGCCGAACTGGCGCTGGCTGCCGATCGCCTACCACGGGCGCGCCAGTTCCATCGTCCTGAGCGGCACGGATGTCCGGCGGCCGCAGGGCCAGACCAAGTCGCCCGACGCCGCGACGCCCTCGTTCGGGCCGAGTCGCGCGCTTGATTTTGAGCTGGAGACGGCCTTCCTGATCGGCCCGCCTAACGAACTCGGCGAGCCGGTCCCGATCGAGCGCGCGACCGAGCACATCTTCGGCCTCGTCCTCATGAACGACTGGAGCGCGCGCGACATCCAGACCTGGGAATACCAGCCGCTCGGCCCTTTCCTGGCAAAGAATTTCTGCACCAGCATCTCGCCCTGGGTCGTGACACTCGATGCCCTCGAGCCCTTCCGCCGGCCGCTCCCGGCGCAGGACCCCGAGCCGCTGCCGTACCTGCGCGCGCCTAACGACTTCGTTCTCGACATTAGATTGGAAGCGCAGCTCCAGACGGCCGCGATGCACGCCCCGCAAACCATCACGCGCTCAAATTGCCGCAATCTCTACTGGAGCATTGCGCAACAACTGGCGCATCACACCGCCGGCGGCTGCAACCTGCAGCCGGGGGATCTGCTCGCGAGCGGCACAATCAGCGGCCCGGAGGATGGCGCGCGCGGCTGCCTGCTCGAGCTCACCTGGCGCGGGGCGAATCCGCTCCAGCTCCCCGGCGGCGAGACGCGCAAATGGCTCGAAGAGGGCGATCGCCTAACGATAAGTGGATGGGGCGAAGGCGACGGCTGCCGAGTTGGCTTTGGAGAAGTGACCGGCCGCGTCGTGGCGTGAGGGCGTGCTTGCTCAGATCGTCGCGCGATGAAACTTTTTTGCCCTCGCTTGCACTTACACATTCACTCCGAGCGGCGCTGCGGCGCCGTGCGGGTCAGAGACCCGCGCTCAAGTGCATGTGAAAGTGTAGGTGCAGGTGTTTGCTCCCGATGAAAATCGTCGCAATTGCCAATCAGAAGGGCGGGGTCGGCAAGACGACCACCGCCGTCAATTTAGCCGCTGCGCTGGCCGAAGGCGGGAGGCGCATCCTGCTCGTCGATCTCGATCCGCAGGGCAACGCCACCAGTTCGTTAGGCCTGCAGGAAATGGAAGGCCCGAGCCTGTACGAACCATTGTTAGGCGAAGGCTCAGTCACGGATAATATCCTGCCCACGCGCCTCGATCGTCTCTTCCTCATTCCCGCCGATATCGACCTCGCCGGGGTCGAAATCGAGATCGCGCGGATGCCGGATCATCTCACCCGCCTCGCGCAGGCCTTACGAGTGCTGCGCGACGATCAAACTTTCGAATTCATCCTGCTCGATTGCCCACCGTCGTTAGGCATTCTCATGACGAACGCGCTCGCCGCCGCCGACGAGCTGCTCACCCCGATTCAGTGTGAATATTTCGCGCTCGAGGGCCTCGTTCAAATCGTTAGGCTAATCGAGCGAATTCGCGACTCCGGAGCCAATGCGCGGCTCGAAATGGGCGGCATCCTTATGACGATGTTCGATAGCAGGACGAATCTGAGCAGTCAGGTCGTGGCTGAAGTGCGGGCGCATTTTCAGGAGCGCGTCTACAAGACGATCATTCCGCGCACGGTGCGCCTGAGCGAAGCGCCCAGCTTCGGGAAGTGCATCCTCGAGCATGATCCGAATGGTGCCGGCGCGAAGGCCTACCGCGCGCTCGCCGCTGAATTTCTGCGCCGACACACAACCAACGTGTCGCAAGAAGAGAAGGCGGATGAATCAGGCCGTAACGAAATCGAAGATGAGGCCGGGCTTTCCAAATAGGAAAGCAGGAAAGGGGGAAATCGAAGTCCAATCTCTTCCTACAAAAATAAGCCGGGATCGTTTCGAACCGCGATTGCCGGAGACGAAACAATCAACCAAAACAAAAATGAAAAGAATTCATGCCTCATCGGCTTTGCGACACTGCTGCTCACGTTTTGCTGCGTCCTTCCGGGCCAGGCCGCAGCAAAAGGTGGAAATCACCCCGAACGTCCAATCGACCGACGGATTTGTGGAGATCAACGGGACGCGAATTTACTACACCATCACCGGACAGGGCGTGCCGCTGGTTTTGATCCACGGCTATCCGCTTAACGGCGATCTCTTCGTGAAAGAGCGCCAGTTTCTCAGCGGCTAGTTCCAGGTGATCACGATCGATCTGCGCGGCTTCGGGCGGAGCACCGCACCGAGCGATTTTGCTTCCATTCATCTGTACACGACCGACGTCCTGGGTTTGCTCGATTTCCTCAAGATCGATAGCGCCATCATAGGCGGGCATTCGATGGGCGGGGCGATCACCCTGGAAATGTATCGGCTGGCCCCGCAGCGTTTTCGCGGGATGATCTTGCTCGATCCGGTTGCCTTTCCGCCGCCCACGGTCGAACAGTTTTTATGGAGGCGCTATTAGGTGCAGTCGAAACAGGAGGGTGTCGCGTCTCTCCTGCCACTTTTGCTGCCGGAATTTCTAACCGGAGAAGACCGTCTGCGGGCGCCTGCACTCGTCGCCGCGTTTACCGATTTAATTCTCGCCGCCTCGGTCAAAGGGCTGGTCGGTGGTGCGCTGGCTTTAGAAACCCGCCCCGACTTTTACCTCTCTTTTCCCGACGATCAGCGTGCCGGCGCTCTTGAGCTACGGCATAGAGGATTCTCTAACGCCTATCGAACAGGGAGAGATGCTCAATCACCTGATCCCCAATTCTGAATTGGTCATCAGCAACGCCTCGCACGGCGCCGTGCGCGAAGAAGCGAAGAAAGCGAGCATAGCAATCAGGGATTGGGCGGCGCGAAATGCTCTGCTCGGAATCACTCACCAATCCGCGACGCGCAGTAAAATCTCGCCGGGCCCATCATCCTTAGGCCAGGAGCGCTGATGAGCTGTGGTGGCATCCCGCGGCGTTCCGGATAGCTCTGGCCTAGCGACGGTGCGCGAAGCGGCGCTCGCTTGCACCGCCTGTCCGCTTTATAAAACGCCGGGCAGACGGTCTTCGGCGAAGGACGGTAGGCTGCAGGGGACATGGAAGGGCATAGTCTTTACGAACCATTGTGAGCCAAGGCTCGGTCGCAGGATATTCTCCTGCCCACGCGACTCGAGCATCTCTTCCTCATTCCGGCCGAGATCAATCTCGTCGGAGTCGAAATCGAGAGGTTGGCGTTTCGGCGTTAGTCGCGGAAATTAGCGCGCCGTTATGAACTCCACCGCAAACTCGCCATCCTCGCCGACGCCGCGAAGTATGACGCTTCCTGTGCGAGCAGCGGAACGACGGCGCGCAATTCTCGCAATTCGAGCGGCATCGGTTCCACCACCAGCACCGGCATTTGTCACAGCTACACGCCGGACGGCCGGTGTGTCTCGCTCCTGAAAATTCTGCTCACGAATTTCTGCATTTACGATTGCCTCTATTGTATCAACCGCGTCTCGAGCAATGTGCAGCGCGCCCGCTTCACCCCTGAGGAAGTGGTGCAACTGACGCTCGACTTTTACCGGCGCAATTACATTGGAGGCCTCTTTCTCAGTTCGGGGATCATTCGTAACCCCGACTACACAATGGAGCAGGTGATACAGGTGGCGCGGACGCTGCGCGTCGAGCACGAGTTTCGCGGCTACATCCATCTCAAAACGATTCCGGAAGCGTCGCCTGCTTTAATCGAGGAAGCGGGCCGCTGGGCGGACCGGATCAGCATCAACATCGAGCTTCCAACCCCCGCGGCCTTGCAGACGCTCGCGCCGGAGAAAAATTTCCAGAACACCGAACGGGCGATGAGCGGCATCAAGACGCGGATTGATGAAGCAAAAGCGGAACGCAAGCAATCACGCAAAGCGCCCGCCTTCGCGCCCGCGGGCCAAAGCACGCAAATGATCGTCGGCGCGACCGACGCTTCGGACGCGACGATTTTGCGGCAGGCTTCCTCGCTCTACGCGCGACAGAAATTGCGGCGCGTTTACTATTCGGCCTTCAGTCCAATTCCCGATGCGTCGAACAAGCTGCCGCTGCAGGCGCCGCCGCTCGTGCGCGAGCATCGGCTCTATCAGGCGGATTGGCTGGTGCGCTTTTACGGCTTTGCCGCGCATGAGCTGACGACGGAAGCGGCCCCGAATCTTGACCTGACAATCGACCCGAAACTGGCTTGGGCGCTGCGCCATCGGCAGCTGTTCCCAGTCGATTTAAACAAGGCACCGCGCCATTTGCTCCTTCGTGTTCCTGGGCTCGGGACGAAAAACGTAGAGCGCATCCTGCGGATCCGCCGCTGGCATAAACTGCGGCTGGAGGATCTGGTGCGCCTGCATCTGCCGCTGAAAAAACTTCTCCCTTTCGTGATCGCCATCGGCTCCAATGCAGAGACGCGCAGTCTCGAGCGCGACGACCTGCTCTCATCGTTAATCGTTAGGCCAAAGCAACTCGACCTCTTCGCGAACGAGCCCTCGGTCGTTAGCGGTCAATTCTAGGACCGCGTGGAACAAATTTCATTCCTGCCCACTTTCGAGCGCTGGCAGGCCGCGGCGCGCCGCGCGCTGCAGAACGCGATCGAGCCTGGTCAGATCGTGTGGGAGGAAATCGGCGAGGACCAGCCGGCGCTCTATCTTTTCGAAGAGGCCGATCCTGCGTCGACGCCGCCATCGAAGTTCCGCGTACCGAAACGCTTTCTCGCGCTCGCCAAACTCGTTTCGCTCCATCGCGAAGCAGGCCGCTGGCCGCTCCTTTATCGGCTCCTCTGGCGGCTGACTCACGGCGAAACGCACCTGCTTGAGATTGCGGTTGATTCCGACGTCGCCCAGGCGGGCGATTTCGAGAAATCCGTTAGGCAGGACATCCACAAAATGCGGGCCTTCGTGCGGTTTCGGGAAGTCGAGCATGGCGGGGAAAAATGGTTCGTCGCCTGGTTCGAACCGCAGCATCACATCGTGGAGCAGAACGCGCCCTTCTTCGCCGATCGCTTCGCCTCGATGCGCTGGTCGATCCTGACGCCGGATCGTTGTGCGCACTGGAACGGCAAAACGCTCTCATTTACCGCTGGCGTTCCGCGATCGGATGCCCCCGGCGCGGACCAGATGGAGGAGCTGTGGCGCACGTATTATGCGAATATTTTCAACCCGGCGCGCGTGAAAGTGCACGCGATGCAGGCGGAGATGCCGAAGAAATACTGGCGTAATCTGCCGGAGGCGACGCTCATTCCGTCGCTCCTGCACGAGGCGCCGCGGAGGGTGGAGATGATGATGGAAAAAAGCGCAGCAAAAAAAGCCGCAATGGACGGGGAGTGGTATCCCGCGCCCGTTCCGGAGACCTCCAGCCTAACGACCGTGCGCGGAGCGTCGCGTGGCTGCACCGCCTGCCCCCTTTATAAAAATGCCACGCAGACAGTCTTCGGCGAAGGCCCGAAACGCGCGACGCTCATGCTCCTCGGCGAACAACCGGGCGACCAGGAAGATCTCAGCGGCAAACCGTTCATCGGTCCGGCGGGCAAGTTGCTCGATCGCGCGCTCGAAGAGGCCGGGATCGACCGCGCCGACGTTTACGTGACGAACACGGTGAAGCATTTTAAATGGGAACCGCGCGGGAAACGCCGCATCCACCAGAAACCGAGCTCGCGCGACATCGCCGCCTGTCGCCCCTGGTTCGAAGCGGAACTGCGAATCGTTAGGCCAAGCGTCCTCGTCTGTCTCGGCTCGACGGCGGCGCAAGCGCTCTTTGGGCCGTCTTTCCGCGTCACGCGCGAGCGCGGGCGGGTGCTGGAATCAGCCTTGGCACCGCGGGTAGTGACGACGGTCCATCCGTCGTCACTGTTGCGCCAGCCCGACGAGGAATCACGCGCGCGAGAGTATGCGCTTTTCGTACAGGATCTGGGCGTGGCCTTGCGCGCGGCTAACGAAAAGTAGCGGTCGCGATTCGAGCCGCGCGGGCGACACGTCCGCCTCTACATCGGAATTACGGCGTCGCCGTCGGCGCCGCTTCCGAATCAGCGCTCTTCTCCTTCTTCGAACGTTTTCTGGTTTCCGCGGCGTCCGTATTCGGGCCGAGATTGACCTTTTTGGCTTCGAGCGAGCCGTCGCTCTTCTTCCAATATGAGCCGCGCATTTCTTCGTCCGCCACGATGTCGGCCATCGTCGCCGGTGCACCTTGTTTCATGATCTGAGTTTGATCGGTGATCTTGAACACGCGCGAGCCCGTCTTGCCCGCGATCGTGAAAGTCTTCGCCGCGGCGTCAACCGACGCGACTTTTCCGCGATAAGGAATGGCACGTGCGGGCTTGCCGCTGGTCTCTGTCGCCATCGACGAGGCCGAAGCGGCCGCTTCGGGAGCCGGAGATTTTTTGCCCTGGGCGGGGATGTTAGGCGCCGCGCAAAGCGCGATGGCCGCCGCGACGCAGACGCCAGTAATGAGTGGGATTTTTGATTTCATCTTTTGCTTTCTCTCTTTTGTTAGGTAGGCTGTGGGCCGCGCAATTGACGGCTGGCATGCCATTGAAGTGCGGTGTACTCGGGGCGCCGGACGCGATGCAATGCAAATCCTGCCCCGCGCCTTTCCCTCTTGCGGCGGGTGTTCCTCGCGGCCTAGCCTGCGCGAATGTCTAGCGCAGAGCGTTATGCGCAGTTGCTGGCAACCGCTCGAATTCGTGAGCGCCCGCTCCTGCTCCTTCCGCGTCATTTCAGCGAGCTGGAATTACAGGCGCGCTGGTTTGCGGGCGACTTCGGCCGCAGCTTCACGAGCACCGCAGGCGAGGAGGTCGAGATCGTGCAATTCGGCACCTGGAACCGCGCCGCCGGGCCGGATTTTTCCGACGCCGCGATTCGCATCGGCCACAGCGAGATCGTAAGGGGAAGCATCGAGTTCGATCTCGCGGACCAAAATTGGGAAGCCCACGGGCACGCTACCAATCCCGCCTTCGATGACACTGTCCTTCACGTTTTCGTGGAGGCGGGGCCGCGCGCGTTCTTCAGCCGGACGAGCGCGCAACGCAACGTGCCGCAAGTGCAGGTCGATCCCGCGACGTTGCCCGCCGGACTGGCGGCGAATCTTCCGCTTGCGCGACCGGGTCGCTGTCAGGCGCCGCTGCGCGATCTGCCGGAGGAAAAGGTGCGAAATATTCTCGACGCGGCCGCGCAATTCCGGCTCGCCCGGAAAGCGCAACGGCTCGGGCGCCTCGCCGAATTGCACGGTCGCGACGAAGCGCTCTTCCAGGAACTGGCCACCGCGCTCGGTTACAAACAGAACAAATTGCCCTTCACCCTGCTCGCGCAGCGGCTACCTCTGAAGGTGCTGCGAGCTTTGCCTAACGAGATCGAAGCCACCCTCTTTGGCGTCGGCGGTTTCCTTGCTGCGCCGGACCTGGCGCAGTTCGAGGCCGCCACGCGGAGTTATCTGCGCGCTCTCTGGGATAAATGGTGGCCGCGCCGGAGCGAGCTGGAGCGTCTCGTCCTGCCGCCGCGCACCTGGCGATTGAGTGGAACGCGGCCGCTCAATCATCCGCAGCGCCGGCTCGCTGCTCTCGCCGCCCTGGCCGCGGATTGGCCGCAATTCCTGCGGTCGTTAGGCAAAGACGATCTCAAGGCGACGCGCGATTTTTTACTCTCCTGCGCGCATCCCTATTGGAACTTTCATTACACCCTCACCTCGGCTCCGGCCGCCGCCGAAATGGCGCTCATCGGTGAGACGCGCGCCACCGAAATTCTGGCGAACGTCGTCCTCCCGTTGCGCCAGGCGCAAGGGCGCGAAGTCTGGCCGGACTATCAAAAACTACCCGCCCGCCTAACGAACCGCCGATTGGAAACCGGCGCCGCGCGACTCTTCGGGGACGACCCGCGCCGGGCGAGCTTTCTCAAGACCGTGGCGCAGCAGCAGGGTCTCCTCCAGATCTACGAGGACTTTTGCTTGCAAGACAACTCCGACTGCGCGCAATGTCCTTTCCCCGAGCAGATGCAAAAATGGACGTGAGAGGAAATCCAAAACCCCAGAGCGCTTTCACATTGATCGAGCTGCTGGTTGTCATCACGATCATAGCGATCTTAATCGCGCTTCTCTTCCCGGCCTTCAAAGGCGTCCAGGATCAGGCGAAACGGACGCAGGCGAAGAACGACGTGACGCAGATCGTGACGGCGGTGAATGCGTTTTATACCGAGTACGGCAAGTATCCGACCGCGGCGACGGTCGAAACGACTTTGGGACCGGGAGGTAGCCCGACCACGAACCAAACACTTTTCGACCCTTTGCGCGGTGTCGAAGCCATACCAACGTTGAATCCTCGTCAAATCGTTTTCATTTCACCGCCTGACGTGAAGGACAGCGCCAGCCCGCGATCAGGTATTGGAACCACTACGGGAACCGGGCAGTTTTTTGATCCGTGGGGCCAGAATTATGTCGTCCGGATAGATGCCGACTATAACAATCAAGTTGCCAATCCCTATTCACAAGACGCCGGGGCCGCGCCTCTCCAATTAGGAGTGATCGCGTGGTCCTTTGGCAAGGATGGCAGCTCATCGGCAACTCCGTCGGGCAAGAATACAGGCACTGCAGACGACGACGTGATTTCCTGGCAGTAGTTGCGGTCTCTCAACTCTCAACTATAAGCTCTCAGCTCACCCCGCGGGTGTAGTTCAATGGCAGAACGGCAGCTTCCCAAGCTGCATACGGGGGTTCGATTCCCCTCACCCGCTCTTTTCCCTATTGGTCACGAGGGAGAAAATGCCTTCGGTCATAAGCCGTGTGCCGAAAGTCATAACATGTCCATTGATTTGCAGGTTCATCCGGCAACGTCCGCTTCCGTGCAGAGCGGCGCGAAACAATGGCGGCAGACGCCTGGACCCGTTCAGATAGTTCGGGATAGAAAAGGCGTATTGACCCCGACCTCGCGGCCACTCGCCGCCTTGCGGAGTGCGTCGAGCTGCAGCGAGAAGGCATCGAGATCCGTGGGCTGGATCGCTTCGATGCGGGTCAGTATTTCGCTGTACGCGGCTGCAGCTCGGCCACCGCTCAGGATCTTGACCTCTGCCGGAAGAAAATGCTTCAAGCTGATCAGTTCGTGAGGGAGATGGGGATCATCTTCGGGATACACTATGCTGAGTGCTACCGCGACGGCCTTGCTTTGGATGGCGGCACCGGCGATCTCTGCCGCTGGGAGACTGGCGCCGAGATAGGTAGTACGCCATCCGAGCTGCGCGGCGGCAGCATTGATAATGACTGCGCCAAGTTCGTGAAGCTGTCCCGCCGGCGTAGCGATCACGATGGCAGGTGCAATCGGTGAAGACGCAAACTGCCCCGCAACGTTCCCCAGAAAGACTTTCAAAGCCGCGGTTAGAAAATGTTCATGCGCAGCGGTGATGACACCGGCACGCCAAAGTTCCCCAGTTCTCTGGGCGAGCGGCGCCACCAGCTGCCGAAGTAATCCCTGCTGACCGAGAGCGACGAGCGCGCGCTGCAGTTGTTCTCCTAACTGGCGATCATCGAGCGCCTTCACCGCCTGGAGGCAAGCATCATGAAAACTCTGCGCCGGGGAGCCTGGCCGTGCGCGGCGTCCTTCAGGCTCGGCTTCGCTGACAAGCGATTTCAGCTTCGCGAGCGGGAGCGTGGCGATATTTCCGATGCTGTGTCCGGAAGCAGTCGCCAGCCGAAGGAGAGTCAGACGCTCGATCTCAACGTCTGAGTAAAGGCGGCGATTCGTGCCGGTGCGCTTCGGTTTGACTGCGCCGTAACGCCTCTCCCAAACCCTAATCGCGTGTGTAGAAAGTCCGCTCCGCGCCGACGCAACGCGGATGGGGTTATCGACTTGTTTCATCCTTGGGTTAGAAATGTAGACATGACATAGACAGAATGCAAAATAGTTTTCAATTATCTTCGCCGGATCATAAAAGGCATAGCAAGGAGAATAATGGAAGTAGGCACTAAAAAACATAGACAAATAGTTGACAAACTATTTCGAAACACCGACGGTCGTTCGATTTCAAACCGTCGCCAACCCAAATGTCTATGTTCACAAAAGTTGATCGTCCTTTTCTGATAGCGGCGTTCGCCAGCTTAATCGTCGGCGTAACCCTCTGGTTCCTCGTGAACCGGGATTACGAGGTTTTTGTTTCACCGGCCGCTCAGAGCGTGTTCGTGCCACCCCCAGTCATCGCGACGCAAATCAATCACGCCTGATCGATGCGCGAGCCATTCTGCGGTTCGGCTCGACCGCTTAAATCGAGCGTCGCCTTCGCAGCAAACTTAACACCACGGGCCGTTGGCTCCGCGGCGTCGCGTCGGTGCCCCTGTTCATCGGCGGTGCGCTCTACCTGCGCCCCCATTTCATCCTGAGCGTTGTTTTGTTTCTGGGCGGAGCGTTCGTCCTTTTTGAGGCGCTGCGCGGTTGGTGCGCGCTCCGGGCGTGCGGCATCCGGACCAGATTTTAGCTGGTGCCATGGCGAAACAGATCCTCATCATCGGCGCCGGCCCGGGCGGCCTCGCCTCCGCAATTCTGCTAGCAAGCCAGGGAGTGAAGGTAAAGATCATCGAGCGTCTGCCGATTGTTGGCGGACGCACCTCGAGCATCGAGGCCGACGGTTACAAGTTCGACCTTGGTCCCACCTTCTTCCTCTACCCGCGGGTGCTTGAGGAAATTTTCCGCGTCGCCGGCGCGGAACTTCGCGAAGAGATTGAGCTCGTGCGGCTCGATCCACAGTATCGAGTCCAATTCGGTGGTGGCGGAGAAATGGATTGCACACCGGACGTTGCGCGGATGGAAGCGCAAATTTCCGCGCTGTCGCCGCATGACGCTCCAGGGTTTCACCGTTTTCTCTTCGAAAACCGCGCCAAACTCGCGTTGATGGAGCCGTGTCTGGAGACGTCATTTGAGGGCTGGCGAAGTGTATTCAATAAACGCCTCTTGCGAATGCTCCCGATGCTGCGGCCGCACCAATCACTCGACACTTACCTAAAGCGTTTCTTCAGCGACGAGCGCGTGCGGCTCGCGTTTTGTTTCCAGTCGAAATATCTTGGCATGTCGCCTTTCCGCTGTCCGAGCTTGTTCAGTATCCTGAGCTTTCTCGAGTACGAGCACGGCGTTTGGCATCCGATCGGCGGTTGCGGGGCCATCACCGCCGCGATGGCACGTGTCGCGCACCGGCAGGGCGTTGAGATTCACCTAAACGAACCGGTGGGAAGAGATTCTTTTTGCCGGTCGCAGGGCCACCGGAATTCGCACCGGCAGCCAAACTTACAAGGCAGACGCAGTAGTGGTGAACGCCGATTTTGCCCGCGCCATGCAGAAGCTGGTTCCGGACAAACTGCGGCGACGTTGGACCGATCGGAAGCTGGCTGGAAAAAAGTACTCCTGCTCGACTTTCATGATGTATCTCGGGATCGAAGGCCGCTACGACCTGCCGCATCATAACATTCACATCTCGGAAAATTACGAGCGAAACCTCGATGAAATCGAGAACCGGCATGTGTTAAGCAGCGACCCGTCATTTTATGTCCAGAATGCCAGCGCGACCGACTCGACTCTCGCGCCGCGCGGACATAGCGCGCTCTACATTCTCGCTCCGGTTACGCACCAACATTCAAATGTGGACTGGTCCAAAGAGCGGAGTGCGTTTCGCGACCTGATGTTGAAACAGATTGCGAAGTTAGGATTCAGAGGTGTCGAATCGCGCATACGGTACGAGCGTGTGATTACGCCGGCGGATTGGGACACGCGTTACGAAGTCTATCGTGGGGCCACCTTTAATCTGGCCCACACCCTTGACCAGATGTTGCATCTCCGGCCGCACAATCGATTCGAAGATTTGAACGGTGTCTATGTCGTCGGCGGCGGAACGCATCCAGGCAGCGGGTTACCGGTAATCTTCGAGAGCGCGCGGATCAGTTCGCGTCTGTTGCTTGAAGATTTCGGCTTCGATGTGGACTGGCAAGAAAGCGCAAATGCGCCGTCGACTCAACGGACCGAAAAGAACTCCCAGCCAACCTTCGCATGAACGTAGTCGTTCCATTCTTGATTTCGGAAGAAGAAGCAAATGCGAATTCCATGCTCGTGAACGTTCAGCGGGCGATCGCATCAGCGCGAACGCACAATGCGGCTGGACGGAATGCGCTCTGTCGCAGCGACTAAAAATCATCCGGCGCGCCCGGTTGCTCATTGTCGAAGAAGCAGCATCGCTCACTGAAGCCGCCAATCACTTTCGGCAGCGTCCGACGGCTGAAATCCTGACGTCGGAAGTCGTTCCGCTCGCGGCCGCGTGCCGATTTCTTGAGGACGAAAGCGGGCGCATCTTGCGAGGACGGCGACTCGGATGGCGGCGGCGCCCCCTCTGGCTTAGCGGCGTTCACAGCGAAATCCAGCGCGAGCCGCACGGTCTGATTCTCATCATCGCTCCAGGAAACTACCCGCTCTTTTTGCCGGCCGTTCAGACCCTCCAGGCGCTCGTCGCCCGCAATGCAGTTCTCATCAAACCAGGCGACAACGGATCGCGCGCTGCGCAAGCGTTTGTCGAAATTTTGCATCGAGCAGGCTTGCCGCAAAATCTTGCTCACGTGCTTTCGGAAGAGGCGATCGCTGCCCAATCCGCGATCGAACTCGGCATCGACAAAGTTATTCTGACTGGCAGCGCGAGCACGGGCCAAGCGGTGCTGGCGCAGTGCGCGAAAACGCTGACGCCGACAACGATCGAGCTATCGGGCTGTGACGCCGTCTTTGTGCGCGCCGATGCTGACCTCGATTTGGTCGTGCGCGCGCTTCGGTTTGGACTCCGCCTGAACAACGGCGCGACCTGCATTGCACCCCGACGCGTTTTTGTGAACCGTGACCTCGTCTCAGAACTTGAGACGCGCCTGCGCGCGGCCATCTTCGAAACTTCGTTGATCCTCGATCCGCGTCGCCTTGGGTGCGTGACCGACGCTTTGGTGGCGGGCGCGGATTTCGTCAAGGGAAGCATCCAATCTGATGGCCAGCTTCTTTCCGTTCCAATTATTTTAAGCGCGGTAGCATCATCGATGCGGATCGCCTGCGAAGATATTTTTGCGCCGGTCCTTTCACTTATTCCGGTTGCTAATGACGCGGAGGCGCTCGCGTTCTCGTTGCAATGCCCCTACGCGTTAGGCGCAGCGATTTTCAGTCGCGACGCGGCCGCTGCACACAGTTTCGCGGGAAAGGTTCGCGCCGGCGTTGTCGTCATCAACGACCTCATCGTTCCCACCGCCGATCCGCGCCTACCGTTTGGCGGACGCGGCCGCAGCGGCTTCGGCACAACGCGTGGCGCCGAGGGTTTGCTTGAGATGACGACCCCAAGGTAACCAGCGTCCGGCGCGGCAAGTCGCACCGGCATTTCGACGAGCCGCAGAACGGCGACGTGGAACTGTTCGACGCATATCTTCGCACGGCGTACGGACGCGGCTGGCGGAACCGGCTGGCCGCATCCCTGGAAATCATCCGCTGTGGTCGGCTCCGGCTTGGGCGGTCTGGCCGCGGCCTGCGTGCTGGCTGCACGCGGCTATCGCGTTACGCTTTTCGAGCGAAACGAATGGCTCGGGGGGAAGGCGGCCGTCCTCGAGCAGGATGGATTTCGGTTCGATATGGGCCCGACCATCGTCACGTTGCCTTCCGTCCTACGCCGCATCTTTTCTGAAGCCGGCCGGCAGCTGGAAGATTACGTCGATCTCGTCAGGCTCGATCCGCAATGGCGCTTCTTTTTCGAGGACGGCTCGCAGCTCGATCTCGTGCAAAACGTCGGTGCGATGGCGGCGAAGCTCGACACGTTTTCGCCCGGCAATGATGCGGGCGACAGCTATCAACGTTTTTCCAGTCTGTCGAAAAAGTTGAGCGATATCTCCGAGCGGTTCTTCTTTTACAAACCGATCGGTGGTCTGCGTGACATGTTCGATTTGAAGGCATCGTTCGACCCCAAGATGCTCCGCGACGTCATGACGATGAAGATGGGCCGCAGCGTCGCGGGCGTTGTTCGCTCGCACACTTCGGACCCGCGTGTCGCGCAAATGATGGATCACTTCACGCAATATGTCGGGTCGTCGCCTTACGGATCGCCGGCGGTCTTATGCGGCATCGCCCATATGCAAACCGACGAAGGGATTTGGTATCCAATTGGGGGAACAGGGGCTGTTCCGCGTGCGCTGGCGATGCTCGCCCAGGAACTAGGCGTCGAAATTCGCAAAAACACTGCGATTGATAAAATCCTTACGGACGCCGAGGGAGTGACGGGCGTTCGCACTAACACAGGCGAAGAAATTCCGCTCGCCGCGCTCATTTCAAACTGCGATTCCGTCCACACGCATCGCGAACTCATCAACGGCCGCGTCGCAAAGGCATTCGAGAAGCGCCGTCGGTACGAGCCGGCGTGTTCCGGCGTCGTTTTGTATCTAGGATTGCGCAGACGCTACGACCATCTCGCGCACCACGATTTCGTTTTCAGTCGCAATCCCCACGAGGAGTTCGAGTGGATCTACAAGAAAGGCGAACCTGCACCCGACCCGACCTGCTATTTGGCCGCAGCCAGTTGCACCGAAACGGCGGCCGCGCCTGCTGGCGGCGAGGCGCTCTACGTTCTGGTCCACACGCCTTATTTGCGACCGCATCACGACTGGAAAAAGATGTTTCCAGCCTATCGCAAAGTAATTCTCGATAAACTCAAACGGACCGGTGGAATGCCGGACATCGAAGAGCGGATCGTCATGGAAAGCGCGCTGACGCCGCAAGACATTCACGATCGCTATCATGTTTTGAACGGCGCGATTTATGGGCTTGCAAGTCACGGGCGATTCCTCGGCGCGTTTAAACCGGGGAACCGTTCGCCGGATCTACGCGGTCTCTATCTCGCTGGCGGTGCGGCGCATCCGGGACCCGGTATGCCCATGGTGATGATGAGCGGCTGGATTGCTGCGGACGCGCTCGATCGGGACGGCGTGGTCGAGAAGAATTCGGTGAATCGCTTGGCCGAGCCCGAGCTGGTTCCTGCATAGTAGTGATGCCCACGCGATCCGTTACAACAGCGAGCATTTCTACTCGCGGAATCGATCGACCGCGTTCGAAACGGCGGAATGAGCTTCCCGCCGCGACGCCGTTGCTGTCTCGCTGGTTTACTTCCTACTCACGGCGATATCTGCGCCGGCACTTCCATTCGCTTCGCATTTCGCTGGCCGGCCTACCGCCCCGCGATTGCGAGTTGCCGCTTGTCGTTTTCGCGAACCACGCTTCGTGGTGGGATCCACTGCTGTGGCTCGCATTGAAAAGTGAATTCTTCCCGTCGCGACTGGCGTTTTCTCCGATCGATGCAGAGGCTTTAACGCAATACAAAATTCTCAGGCGGCTGGGATTCTTTGGCGTGGAGCGAAAGACAGGTCGCGGAGCGATTCATTTTTTGCGAACTGCCGAGAAGACCCTGCGTCGGCCTGGTAATATTCTGGCGCTGACGCCGCAGGGGCGGTTTGCGGACGCACGAGAACGGCCCGTCCGTTTCGAGATAGGATTGGGACGTCTAGCCACGCATGTTGAAGGGGCGGTATTTCTCCCGATGGCCTCGGAGTTCGTTTTTTGGGAGGAACGGCTACCGGAGATTCTGGTGCGCTTCGGAGAGCCGATCGAACTCGCCGCGCCTGATGAAAGAAAGGACGCGGAGAGCTGGACAACCTTGTTCGAGCAAAAGCTCGAGGAGGTGCAGGACGCTCTCGCGGCGGAATCGCAACGTCGCGATCCGAATGATTTTCAGACGATCCTGCGCGGTCACGCGGGCCAGGGAGGAATCTACGATTGGTATCGCGCCGTCAAGGCGAAATTCCGCGGCGAAACATTTGTGCGTGAGCACGGAGCGAAATGATCTGGACCACGCTCGCGTTTATTGCTCTCGTGCTGGCAGCAATTCCTTGCGCACTTCTGCTGGTGAATCTGGGACTCTACCGGCCGTTGCGCGACCATCCAAAACATGATTGTCCCGCAGTATCGGTTCTGATTCCGGCGCGCGATGAAGAGAGCAATCTCCGCCCCACGCTGGACGCTGTTCTCGCCAATGGGGCCATCGATTTTGAAGTGATTGTGCTCGATGACGACTCGGCTGATTCGACTGCGAAGATCGTCGCGGAATATGCAAAACGCGATTCGCGTGTGCGCCTCGAGGCTGCACCGCCACTGCCTGACGATTGGTGCGGCAAGCAGCACGCGTGTCACGTCCTCGCGAATCTCGCGCGCAATCCGCTGCTCGTATTTCTCGATGCCGACGTTCGTCTTGCGCCGAATGCTCTGGTCCGCCTGGCTGATTATGTGGAGGAGAGCGACGCTCATCTTGTCAGCGGCGTCCCTCGCCAAAAGCTCGAAACCTTCTCCGATCATCTCCTGCTTCCGTTCATCCATTTCGCTTTTGGGCTTTCTTCCGCTGGCCATCATGCGACGGCGCGATTCATCACCGGCATGTTCCGCCGGTTGCGGTCAACTGATTTTGACACGGCGGGATGCCTACTTTGCGTCAGGCGGTCACGCCGGGTTCCGCGCCGAAATGCACGACGGCCTAAAGTTGCCGCGTGCCTTTCGCAGCGCTGGTTTCCGCACCGACCTGTTCGACGCGACAGATCTGGCAACGTGCCGAATGTATCGAACCAATGCGGAGGTCTGGCGTGGGCTGAGCAAGAACGCCACTGAAGGACTTGGCGCTCCGAAGGCTATCCTGCCGATGTCTTTTGTGCTGTTCGGCGGCCAGGTGTTGCCGTTTCTCCTTCTTGCTTTTGCGGGTTCAATTCCACGACTGGCGCTAGTCGTCTCGGGCTCCGCCGCAGTGCTGGTTTTGCTGCCGCGCTTCGTTTCGATCCCTCGATTCAAGCAATCGGTGTTCAGCGCGCTTCTTCATCCGTTAGGCGTCGTCGCGCTGATCGGGATTCAATGGCACGCTTTCTTCCGAAGTCTCCTCGGAAAGCCGGCGGAATGGAGAGGGCGGCGATATGCCGTCGCAAACGTCAACGCTGCTTGAGTTCACCCGAATGAAACCGATCGCGGTCGAAGTCAACGATCTCATGCAGACAGGCTACGTCTATTTTCTGACGAAGCGTTGTGGCAAAGATTTCGCGGCTGATTTCCGTCCGGATCTCACGCCGAAGGAAATGCTTGAGCTGGGTATTTTCGGTGGCCGATATCTCACCGACTGCAGGAGTGAGTTCCCGGCGGATTGGTTTGCCCACGCGAAGCTATCCCCTCACAACCGGAACCCGAAGCTAAACTATTTTGGGGTTAATGCCTCGCAGCCGCTCGCGGCTTGGCGAGCCAAAGGCTGGATTTATCCGGAAGATCCTCGGGGATGGTTCCAATGGTATTGCCGCTACTATCTCGGCCGGCGTGGCCTGGATGATCAACGACAAGTCAAACGGTGGCGCGCTATTCGGAGACATGTCGCGCAGCTGAGAAAGGCATGCCGGGCTGGTGACTGCACGTGCCGCCGGGGGCAAAGGCAAGCTCTTCTCCATTGGGCCTATGATTCGCGCAGCATTTGATTCCGGCGCTCGCCGCCGCGCTTCCTGCGGTGGTGGCTTGGCTCGAATGCCACCGGATCTCGCGACATTCCAAATGTATCGAACGGGCAAGGAGTGAGAAAAACGCCACCGGATTCGACGCCTTGATTGTCAATTTGTCGCGGCGCTTTTCGACTAATCGACCAATTCATCCAGTTGAAAATGTTTTCCGGCAAATCCTCCAGGCCGCTGTAACGCGAATAAATTCTACATGCCCGCTGAATCCGATCTTCCAGCCCAGGGCGGGGCAGGCGATCCGCTTGATGAATTGCTCATCTTCGGCAATCTGGAGACGCGTCGGAAATTTCTAAAAAAGGTCGCGGGGACGAGCGCGGCGCTCACGCTCGGTCCGCATCTCATCGGTTTCTCCGGCGCGCAGGCGGCGGGCGCTGGGGCGACAAACGATCCAATAAAGATGGTTGATGTTCAGCTCAAAATAAATGGCGCGGTGCACAAGCTGCGGCTTGATCCGCGCACCTCGCTGCTCGATTTGCTGCGGGAAAATCTACAGCTCACCGGGTCGAAGAAAGGCTGCGACCACGGGCAATGCGGCGCCTGCACCGTCTTGATCAATGGCCGGCGGGTGAATTCCTGCCTTGCGCTCGCGATCGTGCACGACGGCGAAGAGATCACGACGATCGAAGGCCTCGCGCAGGGCGACCAGTTGCATCCGATGCAGGCGGCGTTCGTCGAGCACGACGGTTTCCAATGCGGTTACTGCACGCCCGGGCAGATTTGTTCGGCGGTCGCTTGCGTGCAGGAAGGCCACGCAAAAGATGACGCGCAGATTCGCGAATGGATGAGCGGCAATCTTTGCCGCTGCGGCGCATATCCGAACATCGTCGACGCAATCAAGGAAGCGTGCGGCAAAATGGGGCCAGCGCAAAAATCATGACCCCGTTTACTTATTCGCGCGCAAGCGATCCGCAGAGCGCAATCGAGGGCGTCGCCGCCAACGCGCAGGCAAAGTTTCTGGGCGGCGGCACCAACCTCGTCGACCTCATGAAAATGGGGGTCGAGACGCCCGCGCAACTGGTCGACATCAATCGGCTCGCTCTCACCCAGGTTGAGGAGTTGCCTAACAATGGCGGCGTTCGCATCGGCGCGCTCGTGCGCAACTCCGATCTGGCCGAGCATCAACTCATCACCGCGCGTTATCCGGTTTTGAGTGAAGCGCTCCTTTCCGGCGCGAGCCCGCAACTGCGCAATCTCGCCACTACCGGTGGCAACCTGCTGCAGCGGACCCGCTGCTATTATTTCTACGACCCGGCCTTCCCGATGTGCAACAAGCGCAACCCCGGGAGCGGCTGCGGCGCGCTCGAAGGTTACAACCGCATCCACGCCATTCTCGGCCAGAGCGAGCAATGCATCGCCACTCATCCGAGCGACATGTGCGTGGCGATGGCCGCGTTAGATGCGGTCGTGCGCGTGCAAGGCCCGCAAGGCGAGCGCACGATTCCCTTCGCCGATTTCCACCGCCTGCCCGGCGCTACTCCGAACATCGAGACGAATCTTCGGCCTAACGAATTAATTACGGCAGTCGATTTGCCCGCGATGCCCTTGGCGACTCGCTCGCATTATCTCAAAGTGCGCGACCGGGCGAGCTACGCCTTCGCGCTCGTAAGTGTCGCGGCAATTCTTGAAATGGATCGCGGCACGATTCGAAGCGCGCGCGTCGCGCTCGGCGGCGTCGCCCACAAACCGTGGCGAGCGACGCAGGCGGAGAAGAAACTGGCCGGGCAGCAGCCTAACGAAACCACCTTCCGCGCCGCGGCCGAGGCCGAGCTGGCCGCCGCCAAAGGCTACAAATACAATTCATTTAAGATCGAGCTGGCGAAGCGCGCCATCCGGCAGGCGCTCACGACGGTCGCGACGATGGCGTGATGCGCCCGCTCCGCCCGCGTAGAGCAGACCCGTCGTGGCGACCCGCTACGTTCAACGGGCTGGCCACCTGGGATCCCGCATGAGATGAACCCGACGATCGGACAACCGCTCAAGCGGGTCGATGGCTGGCTCAAAGTTACGGGTAGCGCGCGCTATGCGGCAGAGTTTGCGCTGCCCAAACTGGTTCATGCCGCGCTCATCCAAAGCCCGATCGCGAAGGGCCGCCTAACGACTCTGGACCTGGCCGCGGCGAAGGCCGCGCCAGGCGTGATCGATATCCTGACGCGCGCGAACGGGCCCCATTTCCCGCCCTATCCGGCCGATCTCACGAAACCAGGTTCACCCGGGGAGAATCGCGTGCCGTTGCAGGATGACGAGCTGCATTGGGTCGGCCAGCACGTCGGCGTGGTAATCGCGGAATCGCTCGATGACGCACGCTACGCCGTCTCACTCGTTAGGCCGGATTGCGCAGCGGCGGCGCCGTTGCTCACCCTCGACGATCCAGCCGCGCAAAAAAACGCCACGATGCCGGAGAAATGGGTCGGCACGGAAGAGCTGCAGGTCGCGCGCGGCGAGGTGGCGGCGGCGCTCGCTTTCGCGCCTAACGAGTACCGGCTCGAAGTCATCTACACGACGCCAATCGAGAACCATAACCCGATCGAAGCTTACTCGACGACCGCGCACTGGACCGCGCCCGACCAGCTCCTGCTCCACGACGCGACGCGCGGGATCAAACAACTGCAAAAAGTGGTGGCGAACGCCTTTCAGCTTCCGCTCGAGAATGTGCGCATCGTGAGTCCATTCGTGGGCGGCGCCTTCGGTTCGAAAGGTTTCCAATGGAGCCACACCCTCCTCGCCGCGGCCGCCGCCCGGCTCGTTAGGCGAGCGGTCAAGCTCACGTTCACCCGCGCTCAAATGTTCGACTCCGCCGGGCAGCGCGCCGAAACGGTGCAACAGTTCGCGGTCGCCGCTGGCAACGACGGAAAGCTTACTGCCCTGCATCATCAGACGACAACGCATTGCTCGCCGGTCGCCGAATATCCCGAGCCGTGCGGGAACATGTCCCGGATGCTTTATGCCTGCCCGGCGGTCGAAGTCAGTCATCGGCTCGTCCACCTCAACTACACGACTCCCTGTCCGATGCGCGCCCCGGGCGAAGCGCCCGGTGTCTTCGCGCTCGAATGCGTCGTTGATGAGCTGGCGCACCAACTGCGGATCGATCCGCTGCAATTCCGCCTAACGAATTATGCGGAGGAGGACGAGTTCGAAAAGAAACCCTGGTCAGGCAAGCGGCTGCGGGAATGTTACGCGCGCGGGGCGGAGAAATTCGGCTGGGCGAAACGCCAACCGGCACCGCGCTCGATGCCCGCGCCAGATGGCAGCCTGCTCGGCTGGGGCATGGCGACGGCGATTTATCCGGCGAAACAGCAACCTGCCGCGGCGCATGCGATTCTTTCAGCCGACGCTCTCCTAACGATTCGGAGCGCGACGCACGAGATCGGCACCGGCACCTACACGACGATGTCGCAGTTGGCCGCCCACGCCCTCGGCCTCTCTCTGGAGAATGTGCACTTCGAGCTGGGCGACTCGCAGTTTCCGCAAGCGCCGGTCAACGGCGGCTCCTGGCTGACCGCGAGCGTGGGCAGCGCTGTTCTTGCCGTCTGCGCGGAGCTAAAGAAAAAAGTCGTCGAGCTGGCCGGGAGTTGGCCTAACGACATCGCGGGGTTGAAGGACGCGCTCGCTCGCAGCGACCAGCCGCAGATTGAGGCCGGGGCCAAAGCGGAGCCAGATAAGGAGGAGCGAGAAAAGTTTTCCTTCCACTCATTCGGCGCGCTTTTTGTCGAAGTGCGCGTCGATTCGTTAGGCCAAGTTCGCGTCACGCGCGCCACCGGGGTTTACGACGTCGGCCGCATTCTCAATCCGCGCCTCGCGCGCAGCCAGATTTATGGCGGGATCATCTTCGGCCTCGGGATGGCGCTGATGGAAGCGACCATCCCGGATTTGCAAACCGGCCGGATCGTCAATGCCAATCTGGCCGAGTATCACGTCCCGGTCTGCGCCGACATTCCCGAGTTCGACATCGATTTCCTCGACGAACCTGATCCGCACATGCCCGATCTGGGCGCGCGTGGCATCGGCGAGATCGGCATCGTCGGCGCGCCCGCCGCGATTGCGAACGCAATTTTTCACGCAACCGGGAAGCGCGTGCGCGATCTTCCCATTACTCCCGACAAATTGATTTAAGCCATGACGCCGAATACAGAAATCCTGGGGCCAGCGAGAAATCGCGTGGATGGCCCGTTAAAAGTGACCGGACGGGCAAAATACGCCGTCGAGTTTGAAGTGCCGCGATGTGTGCACGCCTGGCCGGTGGTCAGCAATCTGGCGAAGGGAACGATCACCGCGATCGACAGCAAAGCGGCGGAGTCCGCGCCCGGCGTGCTCAAAGTTCTGACCCATCAGAACGCACCCAAGCCGGATGAAGCGAAGTCCAAGAAAAAAGAAGTGACGCGCGCGAGCGGCATTCGGATCGAAGATCGCAATCCCTTGAGCGACGATCAGGTTCATTACGCCGGCCAATACGTCGCGCTCGTCGTGGCGCAGACGCTCGAGCAGGCGCGCTACGCGGCGTCGTTAGTCCGGGTCAGCTACGCGCCGGAAAAACCGACCCTGACAATGGCCGAGGCGGCGGAGCAGGCGCAAGAGCCGAAAAAAAATCAGGAGGAAAACGTGCAACCGAAGAAAGGCGACGTGAACCCGGCCCTGGCCAACCAAAGCCTCGTTAGGCTGCGCGAGACTTACTCCACGCCGACGGAAACGCATAACCCGATCGAGATGTCGGGCACGATCGCGGCCTGGGAGGGCGACGATAAACTGACGGTTTGGAATGCGACCCAGTTCGTCAAGGGAGTGCAAAGCCTTCTCGCGCGCACCTACGATTTGGATTTGGAAAATGTGCGCGTCATTTGCCCGTTTGTTGGCGGCGCCTTCGGCTGCAAAGGCGCGGTCTGGCCGCACGAGCTTCTGGCCACGATGGCGGCCAAAGTCGTCGGCGTGCCGGTCAAGTTTCACGTCCCGCGCAAGGAAATGTTTACCGCGACCGGGCATCGCACGCCCACGAGCCAGACCCTTGCGCTCGCTGCCACGCACGACGGGAAGCTGCAGGCGATGCAACACGTCAGCCAAACGCTCACCTCGCCGGTGGGCGAGTGGACGGAATCGTGCGGCGCGCGCTCCACTGCTGTCATGTATGCGAGCCCTGCCATCCGCGTGGAGGAAATCGTTTACCCGGTTAACGTCGCCACGCCCACTTTTATGCGCGCCCCGGGCGAATGTCCCGGGGTCTATGCGCTGGAATGCGCGCTCGATGAATTGTCCTATCTGCTCCAGATCGACCCGGTGGAGCTCCGCCTAACGAATTACGCGGACAACCACCCGATCAAGGATGTGCCCTTCAGCGCCAAGCATCTCAAGGAAGCTTACCAACTCGGCGCCGAAAAGTTCGGCTGGTCGAAGCGCTCTGCGCAGCCGGGCTCGATGCGCGATAGCGAACTGCTTGTCGGATGGGGGATGGCGACCTGCACTTATCCCGCGCACAAAATGGCGGCCGCGGCGAAGGCAATCTTGCGCGCCGACGGCAGCGCCACCGTGCAATGCGCGACGCACGATCTTGGCACGGGCGCTTACACCGCGTTCACGCAAATTTCTTCCGAGCAGCTCGGCGTGCCCTTTGAGAAAGTCACCTTCGAGCTGGGTAAATCCGATTACCCGTTTGGTCCCGTCGCCGGCGGCTCGAATTCCACCGGGACTGTCGGCACCGCGATTCACGAGGTCGCAGGGCTGCTGCACCAGGCGCTTGCAGTGCTCGCGACCAAGGATCCGAAATCGCCCCTCCACAATCTCCAGCCTAACGAGATCGCGATGGTCGCGCCTGGTCGCATCGGATTGAAAAACGATCCTTTGAAGTCCGACAGTTACGCCGACATCCTCCAGCGCGCCGGGAAGGAATCGATCGCAGTGGAAAGCAAACTGGAGGAGCCGGAGGAGAACGAAAAGATGGCTTTCCAATCCTGGGGCGCGCATTTTTGCGAGGTCAAAATCGATCCGCTTCTGCCGCGCGTGCAGGTGACGCGCGTCGTCACCGTGATCGACTGCGGCCGCGTCGTCACCTACAAGCCGGCGCGCAGCCAGATTCTCGGCGGCGTCGTCATGGGCATCGGGATGGCTTTGCACGAAGAGACCGCCTACGATCCGCACACCGGTCTGCCCGCGACCGCGAATCTCGCGGATTACCACGTGCCGACGAACGCGGATATCCCGCAGATCGACGTGCATTTTGTGGGCGAGCCGGACTTCGCATTCAATCCAATCGGCGCGCGAGGCATCGGTGAGATCGGCATTACCGGGATCGCGGCGGCAGTGGCGAATGCGGTCTATCACGCCACGGGCAAACGGGTGCGCGATCTTCCGATCACGCCCGACAAGTTGCTCTCGTGAAGCTCCCGACCTGTCATCCCGAGCGAAGCGAGGGACCTCACGGGCGTGCGACGGCCTCGCGAATTGCATCAACCTATTTGAACAATCGTGAGGTCCCTCGCTTCGCTCGGGATGACAACGTTTTTGGGCAACCGTGAAAGAAATTCGCGACATCATTGCGGTATTCGAGCGTCGCCGTGGCGAGCCGCTCGCTCTTGCCACCCTCGTTAGGGCGCGTGGTTCCAGCTATCGCCGGCCGGGCGCGCGCATGTTGATCGCACCGGACAGGAGCTGCGTCGGCACGTTGAGCGGCGGTTGTCTCGAGGAAGAAGTCGCCTGCCGCGCCCAGGAAGTGATGGCGAGCGGCGAACCGCGCCTGCTCAGCTTCGATACCCGTCTGCGCTATGGCTGCAACGGCGCGATCGACATTTTCATCGAGCATGTGCGCCCGGAATTTCTCGATGAGATTGCAGCCGCCGCCCGAGAGCGGCGCATTTGCTTCGCAGCCACCGTTTTTCTTGGCAGAGACTCGTTAGGCAGTCGCATCGTCGTGAAAGAAGCCGCTCCCGCGGACGCCTTCACCCAGGCGATCCCTCCACCGTTGCAGCTGCTCCTCATCGGCGAAGGACCCGACAGCGCGGCTCTGCGCGCCTTTGCCTTCACGCTCGGCTGGAAAGTCGTCGAGACCGAAGAAGGCGGCAATTTGCCTAACGAACACGACGAATGGACCGCGGCGATCGTGAAAACCCATAACTACGGCCGCGACTACGCTGCCTTGCAAAGGCTGCTCCCGCTCGGCCTGCGCTACGTCGCGTTGCTCGGGCCGCGCCGCCGCCGGGATCAACTGCTGCACGCGCTCATGGCGGAGGGCGTGGAGCTGCGCTCGGAGCTTTTCGCCCCCGCCGGCCTCGACATCGGCGCGGAGTCGCCCGAGCAGATCGCGCTCGCGATCGTGACGGAAATTCAATCGATATTTGCCGACGCGAAGGTCGAATCGCTGCGCACGCGAAAGGCGCCGATTCATATTGCAGACGAGCTGGGTCTGGCGCTCGTTCGTTAGGCATGAAGAGCGCGCTTTGTGTTGTAGGGCGACCGCTCCGATTACCCAAGTCGCTTCATCGAACTGAGCAGGCGAAGCGTCCACCCGAATATTTATGATCGCCGCGCTCGTGCTTGCGGCGGGGGGGTCGAGTCGGCTCGGGCAGCCCAAGCAATTATTGCCCTACCAGGGGCAAAGTCTCGTTAGGCGAACAGCCGAAGCCGCCTTCGCAGCGGGCTGTTCTCCGGTGCTCGTAGTGGTGGGACGTGATCGCGCCGCAGTCGAAATGGAACTGCGTGATGTGTCCGCCCGCCTTTTGCCTAACGAATGGTGGGAGCGCGGCATTGGTACTTCCATTCGGACCGGCGTCCATGCGGCGACAGAATGTGATGCCGTTATTATCCTGGCCTGCGATCAGCCGTCGATAAGCGCGGAGGCGATTCGCCGCTTGATCAGCGCGCGCGCTCAAACCGAAAAGTCCATCATTGCCTCCGCCTACGCCGGGACGCTGGGAGTGCCGGCTCTTTTCGCGCGGCCGCATTTCGACGCGCTCCTCTCGTTGCCCGACACGCAGGGCGCGAAGGCGGTCATCGCGGCCCATCCCGACGACATCACGCGCGTCGAGTTTCCGGACGGCGAAATCGATATTGATACCGCCGGCGACCTTGCGAAACTCGCTTTTCACCAAGCCGTTTAATTGCTCATACTGGGGCCTAAATTGTCAATCGTCGCCCGCCAAGCAGTGCTCTGACAGCGCGGGCTAGAAACATCACAGGACAGATAACGTACTTGCGCAACACACGACGCGCGGTTGGAGCGTCCGCGGAGCCAGCGCGTCGTCCTCGCCTAACGACGTGGCGCAGGCCGCGGTTCGGAGGGACATGCTTCCGCATGTCCAGTTTCCCAACCTAACGCTTTAACAAACTGGACGTGCGGAAGCACGTCCCTCCGAGCGCCGCCAAGGCGGCTTATTTGCCGCCGCCGAAAAAGCTTTTGAACGACTGAAGAATGCTCCGTGGCGCCTGCTGCACTTTGCGCCCAATCTGCTCGATCCGTTGCCCGAGCAATGTCGGGCTGCCGCCGTGCACCTGGCAGGTGCCGCGCGGGATGCGCGCGACGGGGAGATTGATGTCGTAGGCGGCACCCGCCGCGACGCAGCCGCTCGTCGCGATCGCGTTCGAGATCGAGCAGACGGTCGCGTGCTGCAGCGTCACAGTCGGCTGCAGTCGCTCGGCCGGATAGCGCTCTGCCGCGCGGCTCATCACTTGTGTCCAGACCGGCAATGCTAGGGCCGACCCATAGCCGTGCGGAATGATCGTGGTCGGCTGATCGAAACCAACCCAAACGCCGCAAGTAATCGAGCTGGTGAAGCCGACAAACCACGCGTCCTTGAAATCGTTCGTTGTTCCGGTCTTGCCCGCGGCCGGAAGTTTGAAGCCTAACGAGCGTGCGCTCGACGCGGTCCCGCGCGTCATCACGTCCTCCATCAGCTCGGTCGTCATCCAGGCTGCGCCGGGATCGAGCGCCGGGATCGTGAGGTGGGCTGCGCGATAAATCGGATGATGATCGGGGTCGTCGATCCGCTCGATGATGTAGGCCTGTTTGCGAATGCCGGCGTTCGGAAAAACGGTGTAGGCTGCGGTGAGATCTTTCAGGTCACTCTCAAACGAGCCGATGTAAATCGCCGCGCCGTGTGGGATGTCCGGACCGAGGCCGAGCGTGTTCGCCGTTTTCTGGGTGTCGTCAAGCCCGGCAAATTCGCCGACGCGAACGCTCATCGTATTGCGGGATTGGATGAGCCCGTAAGAGACCGGTTGGATGCCGCCGTAGCGCCCATCGGAATTTCCCGGCGACCAGGTTCCGGCGCCCGCAATTTCGCCCGGCTGGATCGGTCCGTCGCTGACCGCGGCGCCTGGCAGCAACCCGTGCATAAAGGCGAGCGTATACACGAACGGTTTGAACGATGAACCGATCTGGCGATTCGCGGGCGGCAACGCGCGATTGAATTTGCTCTGCGTATAATCGCGCCCACCGACGAGGGCACGAATGCCGCCGCTCTCGTTATCGATCGCGACGAGCGCGCCTTCGAGATAGGGCATTGCATTGTCTTCGCCCTCAGCCGGCGCGTGATATTGCGATTTCAACGGATGATGGAAACCCGGCTGGCGTTCCACCTTGGCGAGCTGTTTTTCCACCGCGTCGGTCGCCGCTCTTTGCACCATCGGATCGAGGGTCGTGTAGATGAAAAGGCCGCCGTTATCGATCTGGTCGGGCGTGAGGAGGACGTTGAGATCGCGCTGCACCGCATCCATCGCGTAGTTTTCCTGGATCAAGGTGAGGCGGCGCGGGTGCGAGGCGATCTTCTCGTGCTTTGCCTGCGCGGCCTGCGCTGCGGAAATTTTTTTCAGATCGCTGAGGCGGTCAAGAACGGCTTCGCGTTGCAGCGCCGCGCCCTTGGGATTCTTCAAAGGCGAGAACCGATTGGGGCTGCGGATCAATCCCGCCAGCACGGCGGACTCCGACAGATCGAGCTTCGCCGCATTCTTCCCGAAGTAAGCTTGCGACGCGGTCTCGACCCCGTAGCAACCGGAGCCGAAATAGATTCGATTCACATAAAGCTCGAGAATTTGATTCTTGGTCAGCTCGCGTTCGATGCGCAGCGCCACCATCGCTTCGAGCATTTTGCGGCTCAGGGTGTGGCCGCCTAACGGGAGGCTGTTGCGCGCGAGCTGTTGCGTAATGCTGCTCGCTCCTTCCTTGGCCGAGCCGCTCGTTATATCGCGGAAGAGCGCGCGCGCCACGCCGCGCCAATCGATCCCGCCATGCTCGTAGAAGCGAGTATCTTCGCGCGCGAGCAGCGCCTGGAGAAAGAGCGGCGAGACTTGTTTGAGAGAAACTTTCAGCCGATTGGCGCCCGCGAGGCGGCTGTAGATTTTACCATCCACGTCGAAGACGGTGTTGCGTTCCGGCATCGTGCCGAGGCGCTTCAGGTCGAAGGTCTGGGCCCAAACGGCGTAGAGCGCCAGAATCGCGATGAGCGCGATTGCAGGCAGCCCGATGAGCAGAAACGCCAGCAGCCAGCGCCAGCCGTGCTTGCGCTTTTTCCCCGGCTTACCCGATTTGTTTCGGGCGGCGGTGCGCACAAAAAGTTTCATGGATGATCAAGAAAGGAAGGTTAAGAAAGCTTCGCGGCGGGAACTTAATCGCGGCCGGGGAACGAGCAAAGCCGCGCCTTTATCCGGCGAGCGTGCGCCGCGCACGCTCTTTTTGGCGCCCCGCCGAAAAGCTCTGCCGATACCCGGCATTCCTCAGGGCAAGGAGATTTCACCGTCGCTCCAAGCTGGAAGTCTCCGGCGGCGCGCCGGAGACGGCGCGTGATGCGCACGCGCTCCCCAGCAAAAAGACCTCCTCCGGCGTCGGAGAAGGTCTTCGCATAGCCTAACGAAAAGCGTCTGCTTAAAACTTCATCTTCACCGGTTCGCCGTGCTGTTCATTGGCGCAGGGGGCGTTGATCGGCACTCCGGCGTCAGCATCGTTAGGCTGAGTCAGCTTCCGCTCGATCAGGTAACGCTCCACATCCTCCCCGCTTACGTCGGCCAGCATTTCGCCGTTGATCTCGATGCAGGGCGAAAGCGGCTGGCCGCTCTTGCTCTCCATCTCCCAGCGGAAGGCCGGATTTTGGATGATGTCTTTCTCGGTGAAAGGAAGGTTGTATTTGGCGAGCACGGCGCGGACGCCGCCGCTCCAGCCGCAATGGGTTTTCAAATAGGCGGTGATTTGTGGCTTTTCCATGCGGGAAAGTAGCACCGGGTGGCGCTTCAGCCACCGTTTTCAACGACCGTTTCAGAGTTGCTCCATCTGGTAAACCGCGCCTGCGCAAGAGCGCGAGCAGGTGCGCAGAACATGGACCCGCGGAAGCGCCACGGCGTGCCCGTCCACGGCGGAGGCGAAAGCTCCTCCCTCCGGAGGGACTTGCTTCCGCAAGTCCAGTTTCCAATCGCCGGGAAGATCGCTTGACTCTCGGTCCGGTGTCTCTTCACGACCGAAGCGAATCTCAGCAGCAGGCTCATTGAGCGTCCCTAAGGGAGTTTTTTGACTAGCGCGTCGATCTCACGCCAGCGCTTTTTCCAGCCATTTGGACTCACCTCAGACGGCAACTCGCGCAGTCGGGCCACCAAATCGCCTAACGAGTTGCGATTATCCGGGAGTTTGATCGCGCCGATGTTGCCGGCGCCCACCCTCTCTTCCGGCCAAAAATCGAAAACATACTTCGCCCCAAACCGCGGCGCGTAAGCCTGCCCGGAGATTGCCGGCAGATTGATGTCGTGGAGGAGAATCCAACCGCTCTTCATCAGAGTTTGGAGCTGCATCACATCGTGCAGCGGCCACGGGTGTTGATGGTTGCCGTCGACAAACGCGAGAGTCAGCTCCTCGCCGCGAACGAGCTGCGAGACATAAGATGAGTCCCGCAAAGGATGGACGCCAATCTGCGCGCCCAGCTCAGGCGTCACCCGCTCGATGGCATAGCCTACCGGTCGGACTTCGTCGCGCTGATCCTCTGTCTTCAGATCGATCGTGTGCACGATGGGACCGGTCGGTAACTCCCCCGATTCCTGCCAGCGCAGCACAATGACTTTGGCCAAAACCGAGGCAGAAAACCCCGAAGCGGTTCCAATCTCGATTGTGAGCCGCGGGCGCAGCAGGCTGGCGACCGCGCCGGCAAAGAAAAGATCCGGCGCCGGCATCATCCCGAAAGGAAAACGGCCGGGCGTCGCGACCTCACTGAGGAACTCCACCTCGCCCGGCGCCGGCGCGACCGGCGGAACCCCGAGCGCGTCGGCCAGACGGGCGTATTCAGCGCGATAGGTCTCGGCGTCGCGGAGATGGAAGGTAGTCATGCGGTCGCAAACGCCGATCGCGTCTTAATCGCGCTTTGTCGAGTGCAACGCGACATCTCACGTCGTGCGGCTGAGCGGTTTCTTGTGTTGACACACTTGACGCGAAAAGTAGGATATTCAACCAAAGTATGACATCGAAGTCCGAGTCCGTCTGGTTCACCACGAAAGGGCAAGTCGTAATCCCGGCGCGGCTCCGGCGAGAGTTTCACATTGAAAATGGAACCCGCGCCATCGTTCAGGCTACAGCCGAGGGAATACTGCTTCGGCCTGTGACCAAGCACGCGATTTCCCGCCTACGCGGGATTCTCAAGCGGCGCGCCGGAAGCAAGCCGCTCCCGGAAGAATGGGCCGAACACAGCGCGTCGGAAAAGGCGTTGGAAAATGCGAAGTATGAGCGCGGGCCGGGTCGTTCTCGATAGCTATGCCTTGCTGGCATTCCTGCGGGGCGAGCCGGGGGAGGAGAAGGTTGCCACGCTTTTGGAACGCGCGGGTGTTCGCGACGAGCCAGTGCACATGACCGAAGTCAATTACGCGGAGGTCAAATATATCGTCGTGCGAAAAGGCGGCAAAGAGCGCTGGGAGGAAATTGCCGGCGAGCTGCCGGCTCTGCCGATCGAATTCCACCCCGCCTCACGTGCGCTCGCGGAAGTCGCGGCAGATTTAAAATCGCGTTACAAACTCAGCCTCGCTGATGCTTTCGCCGCCGCGCTTGCCAGAGAGAAGAAAGCGCAGCTGGTCACTGGGGACCGGGAATTCCATGCACTGGAGAAGGAAATCAAAATCACCTGGCTGGCAGACACGTGAATGAAACACCAAACCAGAGAAAGCAATCAGTCAGGCAACTACAACGCAGAAATCGCGTCACAACTCGAAGCCAGCATGGAACAATCTCGTTAGGGGGACGCGGGAGGTGAAGAGACAGTAGCCCGCTGTGCGCATCCCAACGAAGAAAAACGCGAATTGTGTCTGTCGCTCATTCGAGCGGACAGCGAGGTAGAAGTTGTCGGCATTCTGAGTGCCCTCGGACTATGGGACAACAAACGGGTCTGGCGGCTTTATGGCGACCGAGAAAACAATTTCAGGACCATTGGCAATCAGCAAAACCGACCCGACGCCGCTTTAGTAGAGAAGCTGGTCAATTCGGTCGATGCGACTGATGGAGGAGTGCATGGCGTGCGGAGTCCAAACGGAATCGCCGGCTGCGCCAAAGAATATCCGCAACGCAGTTGCACGGTTTTTTGAGGAAGGGCATCCGGCAGGCAGCGTTTTCAGCGGACAAGTCCAAGCATGGCCGGACGAGAAGCGGCGCGAAGTCGCGCGAGGCATCACGCTCGCAGCAACCGGCGTAAAAGGTCAAGGCGGCGATCCGTGCCTGAGCATCGCAGACTTGGGCGAAGGACAAACGCCTCGAAATTTCCAGACACGTTTCTCTCGCTCGAAAAACCGCACAAACTTCGCATCCGGTTTGTGCAGGGAAAATTCAATATGGGTGGAACAGGCGTGTTGGAGTTCTGCGGCAAACAGAATTTTCAGCTTCTCATCAGCCGGCGCAGCCCGCGATCCTGAACGGCAATTTCGAGCATTCCACGGATGAGGAGTGGGGATTCACCCTTGTTCGGCGCGAAGACCGGGACGGCGCCCGACGCAGTTCGTCCTGCAATCTTCTCGCACCTGTCGGTGCAGACGAAGTATCGCAGAATGGCCATGTGATGACTTTTGCCCCGGCGACGACGCCTCTATTTTCGATGGCGCGGCAACCGTATGTTCGCGATGCCGAATGGGGCACGTTGATCAAGCTCTACGAATACTCACTTCCTGGCCATCGCACCCACATCCGCCGTAAGAGCGGTTTGCTCGCTCGTCTCGAATTGCTCCTGGCGGAACTCGCGCTGCCGATTCGGCTCCACGAATACCGTCCCGGCTATGGCGGTCACGCTTGCAGCTACGAAACAACTCTTACGGGCCTGAGCGTGCGTCTGGACGAAGGCGGGCGCGCCGAAGCGGAAACCTACCGGTGCACGGAAGGAATCATCTTCACCGTGAACGGCCAGACGCACGGGTATCTCACGGCGGATTTCTCATGAACAGCAGCTCGCGGCCCCGCCCACTTATGCCGGTGCAATCGACGATGACGAGAATCGAATCAGCGAGGTACGGCATTCCTACTTTCGTTCGCCGAAAGAATAGCCGCGCCCGGCTACGTGGTGGAGTGCTGCACAAAGAAGTTGAGCGGGAATTGGAAGACTTGCTGCGGAACCACCCTGGCCTTCGTGCGCTTTGCGAACGGCGTCGGCGAGAGGAGATTGAATCGCGCATCGAAGAGTCAAAAGCCCCTCGAACAAATCCTCGAATCGCTCCTCAAGCATTCGCCTACGCTGGCGAATCTTTTCCAGTTTGGCAATCGCGCCTCGAATCCTTTCAAGACCATCAACACGGGCGCGGAAGAGAGGCCTTACGAAGGAAAGCAGTATCCGACGTATTTCAAATTCAAGGGACGCGCTGTTCACAGCGACCTGCAACGCGAAGGTCATTTAAACGCGCGCACCCGCATCGCGTTTGAAACCAATGCGGTGAACGACTACTTCACCCGCTCGATTGATGCGGGACGTTTCAATCTATGGCTCGTCAAGGAGAACGTAAATGTTGCGGCAAAGGATTTGGATTTCTCCAGCAACACCAGTCTCCAAAGCGGTATCGCGAGTTTGAGCATTCGGTTTCCGGTGACCTGCAAGGTTGGTGATCGGCTGCAATTCATCGGCGGAAGTGACGGACGCAACCCAAACCCGACCCCGAGTGCCGAAAGGAAGACGCGCGCCTTGTGCTGTCCCTCACGGTGTCGGTTGTTCAGCGAACAGTCTTCGATCTTTCTTCGAGATCGGCGCGGTTCCGTCCGGCAGTTTCATCCCGTACCTCCGGGGATGGCAGCGCGGCAGCGCACGGGGAGATTGTTTCGCCGACCTCATCCGCGGTTTTCTCGACGCTTGGCGAGAACCGAATCTGCCTCGTTTCAGCCTCTCAATCGCGCTTCGGTTTGAGGAGGGGGAAAAGGATGACGTCGCGGATCGATTGCGCGCCGGTCAAGAACATCGTTAGGCGATCGATCCCGATGCCGACGCCGCCGGCTGGCGGCATCCCGTGTTCGAGCGCGAGAAGGAAATCCTCGTCCAGGTTTTGCGTTTCCTCGCCGGCTTGCTCGAGGAGACGCTGCCGCTGCAAAAGCGGGTCGTTCAACTCGGAATAACCGGGGCCGATTTCCTGGCCGTTGATGATCAGCTCAAAGACATCGACGAGCGAATCGTCCACCAGGTTTTGTTTCGCCAGCGGGACAAGCTCCTTCGGGCACTGCGTGACGAAGCACGGATCGAAGGTCTTTTCTTCGACCAGCTTTTCAAACACCTGCTGCGTCACTTCGTAATCCGCCATTCGCGGGTTGATCTCGACCCCGAGTTCCACGCATTTCTCCCGGCGTCCTTCACTCGTTAGGTCAAACCAATCGGCCCCCGCAGCCTCGCGCACGAGCTGGCGGTAAGGCGCGCGCCTCCAAGGTCTTGCGAGGTTGATGGTCCGCGTCACGTTGCCTTCAGCGTCGCGGTGCTGCACCTCGAGCGAGCCGATCACGGTCGCCGCCAGATGGCAGATTAATTCCTCGACCAGCTCCGCCATTTTCTCGAAATCGGCGTAAGCCCAATAGGCCTCCAGCATCGTGAACTCCGGGTTGTGCCGGCGTGAGATACCTTCGTTGCGGAAGTTGCGATTCACTTCGAAGACTTTGTTGAACCCGCCGACGAGCAGCCGCTTGAGGTAAAGCTCCGGCGCGATGCGCAGGTAGAGGTCGAGCCCGAGCGCGTTATGGTGAGTGCGGAAAGGCTCCGCCGCCGCGCCACCCGGGACGGCTTGCAGCATCGGCGTTTCCACTTCGAGGAACCCGCGCGCCTGCATGAACTGCCGTGTCTCGCGCAGGATGGCGATGCGCTGGACGAAGATTTCGCGCGAGCGCTCGTTCGTCACGAGATCGAGATAGCGCTGCCGATAGCGCGCTTCCACATCCGTTAGGCCATGCCATTTTTCCGGGAGCGGGCGGAGCGTTTTCGCGAGCACTTCGAAGCGCTGCACTTTCAGCGTCGGCTCGCCGGTTTTGGTCAGGAAACAGGTTCCTTCCACTCCAATAAAATCGCCGAGGTCGAGCAGCCCGAAGATTTCCATTCGTTCGGGCCCGAGTTCTTTTGCCTGCACATAAATCTGCATGCGCCCGGTCGCGTCGCGCAGGTCGAGGAAATGGCTTTTGCCCATGTCGCGATGGGCGGTGATGCGGCCTGCAGCGCGACGGGTTTCGCCTTCAGCGAAATTGTCTCGCATCTCGCCGATCGTGCCGCTGATTTCGAAGCTGCGGCCAAACGGCGCTTCGCCGCGCGCGCGCAACGTCTCGAGCTTTTGGCGCCGATTCGCGATGAGTTCGTTTTCCTCGTCCATGGTGTAGCGGCGGCTGTGTCAGCCGCAAACAACGGCCGAATGTAACCGCAAACAACAGGTTGAACAGATGGAAGGCGCCCCCGAAAAACCGGCGCTCGTTAGGCAGATTCCACGCCGGCGCCAGTCAGATGCTCGCTCGAGTAGAGCGCAGGGTCCTGCCGGAAAAAACGCTGCATTTCGCCATATAATTTCGGGTGGAGACGGCGCAACGCTCGCGGGCGCTCGAAGAACGTCTCGGTCGCGACAGCGAAAAACTCCGCCGCATTCGTCGCCCCATAGGTATCGAGCAGCGTCGGCATTCCGGTGTCGTCGGAGGCACGCAGGAGCGAGAACTCCGTTCTCATCACCGCCGCCCAGGAGCGTTCGTCGTTCCGCGAAGCGAGGGCGGGGACGCCGTCCGCCGCGAAATCCTCGAAGTCCAGTTGATGCGCAAATTCGTGAATGACCAGGTTCCTGCCGTCTGCGGGATCAGTTGCGCCCTCTTTCGCCGCGTCCCACGCGAGCACGAGCGAACCCATTTGTCCCGCCGTCTCGCCGAGCCGGCCCACTGCGCCATCGGCCCAGATCACCCCTTCGACGTGCCGCTTATCCTCCACCACGTAGCCCGATGGATAAACGAGAATGGTCAGGAGCCGCGGATAGTAATTGGTCTTGCGGTGTAAAAGGAGGAGGCACGCCTGCGTCGCGATCGTGACCCGGATTTCATCGCTCAGCTCCAACCCGGCGCAGCCTTCGAAACGCTTCTCCGCGAGAAACACTTGCACGTGTCGGAGCAGCTCTTGCTGGTCATCAAGCGGAAGCCGGTCGAAGAAGCGCACATTGCGCGAGATGATTAAGCGCCAGGCAGCGGGCACCGCTACTTGGCGCAATTGCCGCCGCCGCCGTTCCCGCGAGAATCCAAACATCAGACTGTGAACGTAGCGGCGGAACTCCCGCGCGCCAATCCGGGCCTGTCGTTTACCGTACGGTTGGACCCGGCGCAGCGCTCAACGCTGAGTCGAAACGTAAATGGCAATCCCGTGCGCGCCGGTCTTGACCAACGGCGCCGCGCCGCTCGCCTCTCCGTTCACCGCACTCCGGGGCGAAGCATAGCCGGCGCCGCCCACTCCGATACCGATTGAGCCACTCGGCTCATCACCGACGACCGTTAGGAGCACTCCGTTCGCGCCCAGCCTGGCCGCTTCTTCCTTCAGCCGTTGGATCGCTTCGGCGTCGGTCTGTTCGCTACCATGAAAAAACCGCGCTCCGCTGCTCGCGTCGAGCGTCGCGATTTGCTCATACTTCGCCGGCGGCGCCTGATAAATTCGGACCTGATCCGCACCGATCGGCGGACGCGCCGGAGCGAGGAGCCGCGAAGAGCTACTGGCGCAACCTATAAGTAGACAAGCTACTGCCGCCACGCTGCCAGCGGAAAAGAATCTCATTGTTACTCAACGTGCCTCAACACGTGTCCGATCGCAAAAGCCCGATCCGAAGTCACGAGCGGCAGACTGAAGATAAGGCCGTCGGCGAGGCGGAGTGCGTATTGACGGAGTGATTGAAAAGAGAAGCAAAGCGCGCGTTCGCGCGACGGCCCGTTGTAGACGCCTCCCTCTGCGAGGCGCGGGTATAGGTATGCTTTTTCGCACTTCGCTTCGACGCAGACGACGCCTTCTCCCGCGCCTTGCGGAGCGAAGCGTTTACATACTCGGCCTGGCAGCCACTCTCGCGGTCGCGCAATCCCCGGCGCCCACGCCTAACGAACAGGTTTTGCGCGCTCAGCTTTTCCTCGATGGCTCCGCTTTCAAGCCCGGTGTGATCGATGCGAAGTGGGGTGAATTTATGGGGAAAGCGCTGGCCCGTTACGAGCAGGCGCAGGGGAAGAGCGGTGCGAGCTACAGCGGGAAAGCGCCGGCGCAATTCGATCTCCCGCTCGACACCGCGAAGCCGCCGTTGATTAGTTATGAGCTTTCGCCTAACGATGAAAAATTCAAAGGTCCCGTTGCCAGGAGTCATGCGCGACAGGCCAAGCAGGCGAGCTTGCCCTACGAGAATTTCCTCGAGCTCGTGGCTGAGAAATTTCACGCCCGCGAGGATTTCCTGCGGCAGATCAATCCGGCTTACGACTGGAGCAAAGCGAAGCCGGGCGACTCGGTGCAGGTGCCGAATGTGGGCGCTCCCTTCGACCTGCAAGAGGCGATCGACCTGAAAACAAAAACCGAGCAGGCGGAGAAGGCGAACAGCCTAACGACAGAAGGCAAGAAGCCGGAGAACGAACAGTTTTCCCTCTTCGTCAAGGTCTCGGAAAAAATCCTGGAGCTGAAACAAAACGGCAAGCTGGCCGGGAGCTATCCGATCACACCGGGGTCGACGTCGTTACCTGCGCCGATTGGCGAATGGTTCGTTAGGGGATTCTCCTGGATGCCTGCGTTCCGCTGGGACGAAGCGATGCTCCACCACGACGAGCGGAGCAAGGATTTCTTCAATCTCCCGCCCGGGCCGAACAATCCCGTCGGGATTCTCTGGATGGAGCTCAATCACAAAGGCAGCGGCATCCATGGCACGGAAGTGCCGGAAACGATCGGGCGGACGACGAGCCACGGCTGCATCCGACTCTCCAATTGGGACGCGCTCGATCTTGGGAAGAAAGTGCTCCCCGGTATCCATGTCACGATTCGTTAGGGCGCATTCTGTGGGCGCCTCCCTCTGGGAAGCGCGGGTCTGCGCGCGCCTGCTTCTGGCGCACTCCGGCCTTTCCCCCGCGCTTCGCAGAGCGAAGCGTCTACAGTTGGCTGGCGCATGAAAACCTTCCTCAGCACTCTCTGGGAGCGGCTCCGCAGCAGTTACTGGTTTCTCCCCAGCATCATAACCGTGCTGGCCGCCGGCCTCTCCTTTCTCACCGTCCACATCGACACCCAGATCAATGCCAAGTGGGCGCGCACCGCCGGCTGGATCTGGGCGGGCGGTCCGGAGGGCGCGCGCAACGTTCTCGCCACCATCGCCGGCTCCACCATCACGGTCGCGGGCGTCGTTTTCTCGATCACGATCGTCGCTCTCACGCTCGCTTCCTCGCAGTTCGGCCCGCGCCTCCTGCGCAATTTCATGAACGATCGCTCGACCCAGATCGTGCTCGGCGTTTTCGTCGCCACCTTTCTCTACAGCCTGCTCGTGTTGCGCACGATTCGCGGCACGGACGCGAACAGTTTCGTCCCCTTTCTTTCGGTCACCTGCGGCCTGCTCTTCGCCGTCGCCAGCGTCGGATTTCTCATTTTTTTCATCCACCATGTGCCCACCTCGATCCTCGCCGAGAACCTCATCGGCCGGGTCGCGCAGGAGCTGCAATCGCGCATCGAGAGTCTTTATCCCGACTCGTTAGGCGCCGGTCCGCGTGAGAAAAAAACGGACGTCGCGACGCAGTTGCCGCGCGCCTTCGAGAGCGACGCGCTGGCGGTGCCTTCCGAAGTGAGCGGCTTTATCCAGGCGATCAATCATGAGCGACTGCTCGACCTCGCGACACGCGAAGGCATGATCATTCGCCTCTGCCGGCGGCCAGGCGATTTTGCCGCGAAAGACGCCGCCCTCGCGGTGGCTTGGCCGGCCGACAAGCTGAATGAGCACCGCCTCGCCCAAATCAACGATTGCTATTTCTTCGGCTGGCATCGCACGCCGACGCAGGACATCGAGTACGCGATCGATCAACTGGTCGAAGTGGCGGTGCGCGCCTTGTCGCCCGGGATCAACGATCCTTTCACCGCCATGAGTTGTCTCGAGTGGCTCGGCGTCGCCCTCATCCAGGTGGGGAAACGCCAAATCCCTTCCGTCTGCCATTACGACGAGGAGAGCCACCTCCGCCTGATCAGCGACGTGACCGATTACGCCGGGATCGCGGCCTCGGCGCTCAATCAGATTCGGCAATACGGCTGTGACAGCATCGCCGTGGTCACGCGCATGCTGGACGTGATCGCACGCGTCGCCGCGGAACTAACCCGACCGGAAGATCGCGCCGTCATCCAGGGGCACGCCGACGCCGTGCGCGAAGATGGGCTCGCCGGAGCGAAGAACGATCGCGACAAACACGACATCGAACTCGCCTACGACCGAGTCCTCGCCGCGGTGCGGAGGTCGAGCTAAGGCGTGTCATGCACTTTCCGCAGGCACGAGTGGAGGATGAGCTCCGCGACTCCGGCGTAGCGCCACCCCTGGCGTCGCGGAGCTCTGTCCTCCAGCGCGTTCAGCAAACACGGACGGGACAGCGCCCGTTCCTGCAAGGTGCAGTCGTTCGTTCTTATAAGTGCATAGCGTTCGTTAGGCGCCAGCGCCATCGCCACGGCGCGCAAGATTGGCCACCACCGCGAGGAGCTCGCTCGGCTCCACCGGCTTCGGCACATGGAGCTGAAACCCCGCACGCAAAGCACGCGTGCGATCGGCCACCCGGGCGTAGGCGGTGAGGGCTGCGGCGGGTGTGCGCCCGCCTTCGTCCGCGGGAAGCGCACGCACCTGGCGGAGGAGGTCATAACCGTCCTCGTTAGGCATTTCGATATCGCTCAAGAGCACATCCGGCCGCAATGCCCGCACCGCCGCGAGAGCTTCCGCCGCGGTCGCGACGACGGTCACGACCGCCTGGCAGCGCGTCAAGACCGTCTCGAGCAACTTGCGCGCGTCGGCGTCATCATCCACTGCGACGATCCGCACGCCGGCAAGCTCCGCGCACCGATCGAAAGTCGTGCTCGCCGGCGCCTCTGGATGCAGGCCCGGCACATCCGGCCGGTGATGGAGAATAATAATGGGCAGGTGCACCGAAAAAGTCGCGCCGCTGCCCGGCCCGTCGCTGAAGGCATAGATCGCGCCGCCGTGCAGTTCGACGAGATGGCGCGTGATTCCCAGGCCCAACCCGAGCCCGGTATGGGAGCGCGTGCTGGTCGTGTCTGACTGAGTGAAACGCTCGAAGACGTGCGGCAGAAAATCCGCGGGAATTCCCATTCCATTGTCGCTCACGGTCAGCTCCACATGGGAGTTCTCGCGCTTTAACCCCACCTGCACTCTCCCGCCTTTGCAGGTGAATTTGACCGCGTTGGAAACAAGATTCCAAACGATCTGCTGCAAGCGATCGGCATCCCCGGAGATCGGACCGGCGCACGGGTCGAGCACGCAATCGAGCTTGATCGATTTCGCGCTCGCCGTCGGCTCGATGATGCGGACGGCCTCGCGCACCACCTCGGGCAAATCGATCGTGCGCAGATCGAGCCGCAGCTTTCCCGCGACGATGCGCGAGACGTCGAGCAGGTCCTCGATCAACTGCGTCTGGGCACGGGCGTTGCGCTCGATCACGTCCGCGGCTTGGGCGATTTCGTCCTTCGTTAGGTCGCCGCCCTCAAGGAGCCGCGCCCAGCCGAGGATGGCGTTCAACGGCGTGCGCAGCTCATGCGAGACGGTCGCGATAAATTCATCTTTCGCTCTATTGGCGAGCTCGGCGGTTGCGCGCGCGCTCTGCGCTTCGCGCAATAATCCTTCGCGCTCGGCTTCGGCCTCCCGCCGCTGCAAGCTGAGTGCGACTCCCTGGGAGACGAGGGCGAGCGCATTCAACGTCGCCTCGGATAGTTCGTGCCGCGCAAAGATCGCGAGGACCCCATAGAGCTTGCCGCCGGCGAGCAGCGGGTAGCCGGCGAACGCCACCATCTTTTCCCGCCGCGCCCACTCCTGATTGTTGACTCGCGGATCGCCAACGACCTGGTTGGTGAGATGCGGTTTTCGTTCCGATGCGATCAGGCCGATCTTGAACTGGCCTAACGGCACTCGCCCGTGGAGCCCGTCGATATGGGTATAAAGGCCGGCGCTGACTTGCAACTCGAGCATCTGCTCGGCTTCGTTGAAGGTCCAAATGCGCGCGAAAGCGGCGCCGGTGTGCGCGACGAGCGCTTCGACACAACCTTGCAGCAACCGCTCGACGGCTTCCGCCTGCATCAGGAGTCGTCCGATGTCCGCTTCCAGACTCGTTAGGCGGGATTGTTCCTCAGGCGGCGATGTTTCTGTCATTAGCACTGGCAGAGTAGCATTCGCCGAGGGCAATGGGAATTCGAGCGCACACGTCCGTCGCGCCTTTCGGCTTCGTTAGTAAGAGAGGATGCAGCTGATTCATCGCTCGAAACTTTTCTGGTTCCTCGTCGGCCTCGCGGTTGCGCTGGTCGTCATTCGGATGCTCCTGCCGTTCTGGGTGCGCGATTATGTGAACAAGAGATTATCCGAGTTGAAGGACTACCGCGGCCACGTCGAAGAGGTGGATCTGAGCCTCTGGCGTGGCGCTTACAAAATTCGAAACGTCAAGGTGGTGAAGACTTCGGGCGATGTGCCGGTGCCGTTTTTCTCAGCGCCATTGATCGATCTCTCGGTCGAATGGGAAGCACTCTTTAATCGGGCATTCGTGGGCGAGATTTGCTTCCAGCATCCGGTGATCAACTTCGTCAAGGCGCCGAGCAAAGCCGGCTCCCAAGCGCCGCTGGACGAGCCGTGGACGCTGAAGATCAAGCAACTCTTCCCGCTCAAGATCAATCGCGCGGTGGTGCACGACGGGGAGATTCATTACCGCGATTTCCATGCGTCGCCCAAGGTGGACGTGGTCATCGACGAGGTGCGGATGCTGGCCACCAACCTAACGAATAGCAAAAAACTTTCGAAAACGCTCCACGCCAGCGTCACGATGGAAGGCCGCCCGCTCCGCGCCGGCGACCTGCGGATGAAGCTCGACCTCAATCCCTACGCGACCAAACCGACCTTCAACCTCGAGACCGAGATAAAGGAGTTGCCACTAGTGAAGTTGAATGATTTTGCGAAGGCCTATGCGGCGATCACTTTTGAAAAGGGAACGCTGCGGCTGGCGACTGAGTTCAACGCCAGGAAAGGAGACTTCGACGGTTATGTCGAACCGGTCTTCGAGCACATGTCGATTTTCAGTCCGAAGCATGACTCGGATAACCCGATCAGCTTTGTCTGGCAGGCGATCGTCGGCGGCCTCACACAATTAATCCGCAATCATCCGACCGATCGGTTCGGCACGCGCGTACCGGTGCATGGGAGTTTCGATAACCCCGAACCCGCGATCCTCACCACGGTCGTGAATGTTTTCCGCAACGCCATCATCAAGGCCTTTGAAGGGACGCTGCACGAAAAGGACCTGCCGAAGGTGCCGCAAGATCAGTCGTAGGGTTTGGGTCGGACGGAGTTGTAAAGCCGGGCGTGTCGTCCGCTGGCGCGAAGCCTCGTCAGGCCGCCTGTCCGAAAGCACTGGAAGTCATCTCGTAAGATGTGCCGCGAAGCGTGTCATCCCGAGCGCAGCGAGGGACCTCGCGGGCCATCTCGGGGTTATCCGGGAGGTTCTTCGCTGCGCTCAGAATGACAATCCTATTATGAAATGGCCTCAGTCTTCCGCGGTCAGCCCGAGTCTCTGCGGCTGACACGGCCGCCTCTACATTCCGCGGCGCGCCGCCAGCGCGCGGAAAAGCCTCAGCTCACTCACATCGTATTTGCCGCCGAGATCGTCGCGCAGACCGGTGAGATTGCGCGGCCCGCTGCGCTTGAACGCCGCGGCGATTTCTTCCTCCTGCGCCGGCCCGAAGAATTGCCTGCTCGTTAGGGGAACGCCCGCTTCGATCGCCAGCACGAGGTGACTCAAAATTGTGCCGCGGACAAAGCTGCGAGCCAGCGCAATCTGATCGATCGACTCACCCCTCTGAAACCGGCGCAGAGTTTCCTCTTCGCTTTCGTTTAACCGCCGGCCCGCCGGCGCCGCGGCTGTCGCCGTAAAATCGTGCCGCGGATGTTCGCGGAGAAATTCGACGATGGCGGCGAGAAACGGCTCGGCGAAATCCTTCAGCTTCTGCTCGCCCACTCCCGGTATCCGGCGGAACTCGACCGGCGTGACGGGATAACTCCGCGCCATTTCGCGCAAAGCCACATCCGAAAAAACGACGTAGGCCGGGACATTGCGTTCGTCCGCGAGCGTCCGGCGCACCCCGCGCAGTTCGTCGAAGAGCGCTTCATCGCACTCGATCGCACCGGCGCGATCCTTCGCCCGCGCGGCCGGCGTTTCCGGCTGTTTCGTTAGGGTAATCGGCGTTCGCTCGCGCAGCGCGGCGCGGCCGGCCGCGGTCACCTCGAGAGTGGCAAATTTTCCCGGCGCCACTTCCACCATCCCGAGTCGCAAAAGCTCCCGCCCGAGCGCCTGCCAGGCATCGCGCTTCAGCTCTCGACCGATGCCGTAAGTAGAGAGTTCGTTATGCCCGCGTTGCCGGATCGCTTCCGTGTCCGCGCCCGTCAGCACTTCGACGATATGATTGAGTCCAAAGGCAAAGCCGCTTTTCTGCTGCACGCGCAAGACACAGGAGAGAAATTTTTGCGCGGCGATCGTGCCGTCGAAGGTCTCCGGCGGATTGAGACAATTGTCGCAGCCGTCGCAAGATTCGTTAGGCCTTTCCTCCGCAAAATAGCGCAACAGGGTCCTGCGCCGGCATTCCCGCGTCTCGGCGTAATGCACCATCTGGCGCAGTTGCTCGCGTGCGATCCGCTGTTCGCTTTCGCTCTTTTCGTCGATGAAGCGCGTCTGCTTCATGACATCGCTCGCGCTGAAGAGAAGCACGCATTCGCTCGGCAAACCGTCGCGCCCGGCGCGTCCCGTCTCCTGATAATAGCTCTCGATATTTTTCGGCAGATCGTAATGCACGACGAAGCGGACGTCCGGTTTGTTGATCCCCATCCCGAAGGCGATCGTCGCGCTCACCACCCGCACGTCGTCGCGCAGAAACGCCTCTTGATTGCGCGCGCGCTCGTCGCTTTCGAGGCCCGCGTGGTAGGGCTTTGCGGGAATGCCGTCGTCGTTCAGCTTCATCGCAATCGAGTCGGCGGCTTTGCGGCTCGCGCAATAAACGATCCCGCTTTCGTTAGGCCGGGCGTGCAGGAAGGCGAGCAGTTGCTCGTAGGGCGCCGCTTTCGGCACGACGCGATAAGTCAGGTTTGGCCGGTCGAAACTGGCGACGTAACAGCGCGCGCCGGTTAATTTCAGTTGCTCGACAATATCCGCCCGCACCCGCTCGGTCGCGGTCGCGGTCAGCGCCATGAGGGGAACGTTAGGCAAGAGCGAGCGGAGCTTGGCCAGCTCGCGATATTCCGGGCGGAAATCGTGGCCCCATTCGCTGATACAATGCGCTTCGTCGATCGCGACCTGCGCGACATTCCACTCCTGCACTTTGGCGATGAACGAATCGAGCATGAGTCGCTCTGGGGCGACGTAAAGCAGGCGATACTCGCTGTTGTACAACCCGCGCAAACGCGCGCGCGCTTGCGGCCCATCGAGTGTGGAATTGAGAAACGTCGCCGCCACTCCGCTCGCCTGGAGCGCATCGACCTGGTCCTTCATCAGGGAGATGAGCGGTGAAATGACGATCGTTAGGCCAGGGCGCAGGAGCGCCGGCAATTGAAAACAAAGCGACTTGCCGCCACCCGTCGGCATGAGTGCAAAGACATCGCGCCCCGCGAGCGCATCGCGCACGATCTCCTCCTGCAACGGCCGGAAAGCCGAGTAGCCGAAGTGTTTCTTGAGCGGGCCGCGGAGATCCATGCCTTTGTCCGGTGAACCGCGCGCCGCAGTTTCTCAAGCTCCTGTTTCAACAACCGGCGGCCCGCGAGAGAGTGATCGCCCCCCACCTTACGGCCAACCATTCGGAGTCGTCGGGTCTAAAACAGCCCAAGCAATTTCAGAACGATAACGATGACGACAATGACTCCGATGATGTAGAAGATGTTTCTGTTCACGGTGGCGTGAATACAGGGCGCTTCGCTTTCTGGCGAGCATTAAAATTGACGCATCGGCCAGGAAGGAACTGCGCGGTTCAACGGGCGAGTTCCCTGCCCCAACTTCCATGGGTCGCTAGGGGTCGGCGTTCCTTAATCGCGGCGAGAATGCCCGCGACGACTTGCGCGCGCGGCTTGGCGCCGAGGTTGCCCTGGCCGTGGACGCGCAGGCTCACGGCGTTGGCTTCCAGGTCGCGCTTTCCGAGCACGAGCATGGTGTGGACTTTCATCTGCTCGGCGCTCGCGATTTTTGATTTTATGTGGTCGCTGCCCGCGTCCAGCTCGGCGCGGACTTCGTGGGCGCGGAGTTCGTTCTCGATGGAGCGGGCGTATTCAAGGAGCGGGGCCTCGTCGCCGATGGGCAAAATGCGGACCTGCTCGGGGGCGAGCCAGAGGGGGAAATTGCCGGCGTAATGTTCGATTAGGAACCCGATGAAACGTTCGTGTGTGCCTAACGGCGCGCGATGGATGCAGAGCGGCGTCGCTTCAGTGTTCTCGCGGGTCTTATAGACGAGACCGAACCGCGCCGGGACAGCGAAGTCGACTTGGTTAGTCGCGATGGTGAATTCGCGGCCGATCGCGCTCCAGACCTGGACGTCGATCTTCGGTCCATAAAAGGCGGCCTCGTTAGGCACTTCAATGTAGTTGATGCCGCTGCGTTGCAGAACGCCGCGGACCATCTCTTCGGTTTTGAGCCAGAGCTCTGAGTTATCGACGAACTTCTGGCCGAGCTTGGCCGGATCGTGGGTGGAGAAACGCATGATGTATTTATCGATCCCGAAGATCTTGAAATACTTCAGATACATTTCGTTCACGGCGCGGAACTCTTCTTCGAACTGCTCTTCGGTGCAGTAGATGTGGGCGTCGTTCATCTGCAGCGAACGCACGCGCATGAGGCCGAAGAGTTCGCCGCTTTGTTCGTAGCGGTAGTTGCAGCCGTATTCGGCGAGGCGCAGAGGCAGGTCGCGATAACTGCGCGGCACCGCTCCGAAGAGCTTGTGGTGATGCGGGCAGTTCATCGCTTTGAGGTAGTAAACGTCCGGCAATCCTAACCGTCTTAAGTGATTAACTCGCTCCTTGTAATTGGCGAGGCTGCGTTTGAGCTCTTCACCGCCAATTCCAGCGTCTAAAGCATCACCGCCTGTGTTGATGATGAATTGCTCCCAAGCTTCCTCACCCCAGCGTTTTTTGAATGCGGCCTGGTCAGCGTCGCTGCTCTTTCCTTCCGCAACCAATCTGTCTTCGATGAATCGCGTGATGCCGAATTCAGCCCCGGCTTTGGATTTTTCCCACTCGGCTCGCTCTATTTCGTGCTCGTCGACCGTCATCGGTGGGAACATCGACTCCTTATACAACGGAATGTGGCCGCTTGTTTTATACAGCTGTTCCCGCGCGATGTGCGGGGTGCGGACGCGTTGATACCCGGCGGCGAACTCCGTTTCCTTCGCGAGCTTCTCCAGTTCTTCGATGATCGCGGCGCCGCGCGGGAGCCAGAGAGGCAGGCCGGGACCGACGTCGTCGTCAAAGGCGAAGAGTTGTAACTCTTTCCCGAGCTTGCGGTGGTCGCGCTTCTTCGCTTCCTCGAGCATGGCGAAGTATTCGTCGAGCTGGGTTTTGTTTTTGAAGGCGGTGCCGTAGATGCGTTGGAGTTGCGGGTTCTTTTCGTCTCCCTTGTAGTAGGCACTGGCTATGTTCGTTAGGCGGAAGGCGCCGATGTTGCCGGTGCGCATAACGTGCGGGCCGGCGCAGAGATCGGTGAACTCGCCGTTGCGATAGAGAGTGATTTTTTCGCCTTCGGGAATGTTTTCAATGATATCGAGCTTGAACTTACTCGGCGCGGATCTCGCACCAAGGGCGCCAAGGAGACCACGGTTCGCCATATCCAGGGCTTCATCCCGGGAAACCTCGACGCGCTCGAAAGGATGGTTGGCTTTGGTTTCTCTTTTCATCTCGGCCTCGATCTTTCCGAAATCGTCGGGCGAGATGTGGTGCGGTAGCTCGACGTCGTAGTAGAAGCCATTCTCGACCGGCGGACCGGCGGCCAATTGCGCCTCCGGCCAGAGGCGAAGAATGGCCGTGGCAAGGACGTGCGCGGCGGAATGGCGCAAGCGCTCGAGGTCGGTCATTCCGGCGCGTTCGTCGGGAGTTTTGCGTTCGTCGGGCATGATTCGCGAGGTCCTTCGCTGCGCTCAGGATGACAGCGCGGAACGGCAGAGGCAAACGAAGCAGCGGCGCGCTACAAACTCAAGCGCTCGCGCAATTCGTGGGCGCGGCGGCGCGCGACTTTGACCTCGGGATCCTTTTCGCCGAGGCGGAGAAGCAGCCCGCCGTCGAACCACGGTTCTACTTTGCGGACGAAGCGCAGATTGATGATGTGCTGCCGGCTGACCCGGTGGAAGAGCTGGGGATCGAGCCGGGTTTCGAGGGTTTGCAGAGAGCGCAGAATGAGCGGGCGATTCTCGGCGAAATAGACGCGCGTATAATTGCCTTCAGATTCCAGGACGCGGATGTCGCTCACCCTAACGAGCCAGCAACGTTCGCCGTCTTTGAGGAAGACTTGATCGTCAGAGCCGAGCACGCCTCGGGCTCCGGCGGTGTGCGCGGGGTTTTCGTCTTGCGACTGCAAACGGGCGATCGCTTGGGCGAGGCGCACCGGCTCGATTGGTTTGAGGAGGTAATCGAGCGCACCGAAGTCGAAAGCCTTGAGCGCGTATTGATCGTAAGCCGTGGTGAAAATAACCCGCGGAGCATCAGGCAGATCGGCGAGCAACTCGAAACCGGTGCGTCCGGGCATTTGCACATCAAGGAAGATGAGATCGGGTTTGAGCGCGGAAATCTTTTCCTCGGCCTGGGCGGCGTTGGCGGCCTCGCTAACAATTTCGATCTCCGGATGCGCGCGGAGGAGGCGCCGCAACTCGGAGCGGGCGAGGCGTTCGTCGTCGATGAGGAGGGCTTTCATGGCTTCGTCACCGGAAGAGTCATGCGCGCTTTCACCCAACCTGACGGCAACTCGTGCAGATCGAGGGAAGCTTGCTCGGCGAAGAGCAGGCGCAGACGGGTTCGCAGATTCGTTAGGCCAAGACCGGTCGATTGAACGCTGGAAACGTCGCGCAGAGAGCCGGTGTTGCCGACGGAAATTTCGAGGACGGTGTCATTCACTCCTGCGGTGAGCCGGAGCAGGCCCGGCCCGCTGTCGCGCGAGACGCCGTATTTTACGGCGTTCTCGACCAACGTTTGCAGGGCGAGCGGCGGAACCAAACAAGGGAGAGCGTCGGGATCGATCGCGCGCTCAGTCGTTAGGCGATCCTCGAAGCGGATGAGCTCGAGGGCGAGATATTGCTCGACCGTTTCGATTTCTTCCGCCAACGGAACGAGCGAGCGTTCGCCCGACTGCAAATGGTAGCGCAGGATCGCGGCCATTTGCGTGATCGCCTCCTGCGCCCGCGCGGGATCTTCCAGGACAAGCGCGCGCAGGCTGTTGAGCGAGTTAAAAAAGAAATGCGGATTGAGCTGGCTCTTCAAGCCGCGCAGCTCCGCTTGGGCGAGCGCGGTCTGCGCCTGGTAACGCTCGATCTCAATCCGCCGTTGCCGTTTGAAAAAGGCGACACCGAAATAGATGCCCGACCAGAGAGTGAGTAGGATAAAGTCGTTGGAAACAAAAGTCGCCGCGATGGCCACAGTGGCTGCACGATCGTGCCGCCAGGAGACGCGGTTCGGCGGCGGCAGAAAAATAAAGTAAACCCAGACGAGCGCGACGAGGACGAAGGCGAGACCGAGATTCGCCGCGAGGATGCGCGGCAGCAGTTTCGCGATCGGGAAATCGATCCAGCCACGGCGCCAGATGAGCGCGCGCAAAGCGTGGGTGAGGAGAAGGCCGCCGCTGCAAAGAAGGAAATAACCGCCGACGATATGCCAGCTAAAGGCGGCAAATCCCGGGCTGGTGAAAACCGTGAAGAAGAAAAACCCGCCCCAGCCGCCGACCTGGCACCACCAGTAAGCGGCGGGCGGTCGCGGCGGCGTGGAGCGGTTTTTCATCTGGTGATTGGCCTAACGAGTAACTTAATGCGCCGCGAGCTCTTTATCGAGCGCGCCGTAGAAGCCGGCCGGATCGTCGATCATGATGAAGTGCTTTGCTTTTTCGAAGAAGGCGAAGCGGGTTTGCGGCGCGTTGGCGTATTGGGTTTTGTAATTATGGTCGAGCGTGGCCCGCCGCACGTAGGGCAACTTATCGGCCAAGGCACACATGACGAGGATTGGGCATTTGATTTTGCCGAGGTCGGGCCGCAGGTCGGTCGTGAGCAATTCATACATCGCCTGGCCGGTGGTCGTGGGATCGGATTTCTCGAGGAGCGTGACAAGGCGCTGCATGTCTTCCGGTTTGGTGACCATCGAGGGAATGGAAACTTTGCGAAGATAATCTGCGAACTGCTCCGGCGTTCCGCCTGTCATTCGCTGGCGCATCGCCTCGGCGCCTTTCTTCGCCTCTTCGGCGGTGGTCGCATTGAGCATCGTCCCAGCGAGAAACGGCAGGCTATCGACGCAAACGATGTCGCCCGGCAGCTCGGGCGCTTGTTCGCCGATGGCGAGGGCCAGGGTGCCGCCCAGACTGTGGCCGACGATCGCCGGCTTTTCGAGTTTCTGCGCGCGCGCATAGGCGATGATCTGGCCGCGGGCGTCATCCAGGAGATGATCGGTCTTGACCGGCGGCATCGGGCCGAAGCCGGCGATGGTCACGACGTGGCATTGGTATTTATCCTGCAAATGTTTCACCGTGTCGTCCCAGACCGCGCCGGGACTCGTTAGGCCGGGAATGAAGATGACCGGCTGGCCATGGCCGGTGACTTTGACGTCGATGACTTTGGGCGCTTCGGCGGCGCCCGCTTGCGATGCCGCGAAGAGGAGCGCGGCGCTGAGGCAGGTAATGAGTTTTTTCATGCCTCCAGCAAAGCGCAACGGCCCGCCGTGCGCTGGGAGAAAGTGATGAGCGGTTCCGCGCCGTGACGAGCGGTCGCAGCATTCACTCCAAGGCAGGCGCCAAGACCTTGAATTTACGCCTAACGAGTCTAAGTACGAAAAAGACTCAACCGCGCTTGCTGTAGATCTTGATTTCCTCGGCCGCCTTTTGCAGGCCGTCGAGGGTCTGCAGCGCCGCTTCCTGTTTCTTGATCGTGGCGGCATTGGTCGCCTGCATCTCTTGCAGGAGCTGAGTCATTTGTTTCGGGTCGGCGGCAGTCGTCGCGGGCGCGGCGGCTGCGGGCGCGGCGGCTGCGGGCGCGGCAGGAGCGGGTGTCGCGGCCTGGATGATAACGGGGGCCGGTGATTGTCCGCTGATCGAGCTGATAGCCAGCGTCCCGAGAGAGAGCGCGGCAAAGAGAAAGAGCACTCTCATTTAGCGCCCCCCCCGGCTCGCATAGATTTTCGCGACCCGTATCGCTTCGGCGAGGGTAACGAGCTTGCCGTCGATCTTCGCCTGGTTCGCGGCCATCTGAGTTTGTTGGTTCTGCACTTCTTTCATCAGGGCCTCGAGTTGTTTCTGATCGGCGGGCAGCATGGATTGCGCGCCGAGCGAAGTCGCGAAGAGAGCGAGCAGGCCGAGCAGAGTTATTTTTCTCATGATGGGGAAAGTGTTCGCCGCGATACGAAGCAAGTCACGTTCCTTCGGCCGGAGAAGGCGCGCGCGGCGTGGAATTTGCTTGCGACTGGGGGAGCCATTGGTAGCCTCTGCCCATGGCCGGGCCTGGAATGTTTCAATCGCAGAATCTCTCGCTGCAGCAGGTCCTCGCTCCGCAACTCCAGCAGAGCCTCCTCATTCTACAAGCCCCGCTCCTCGAGCTGCGCAATCTCGTGCAGCAGGAGATGGAGACCAATCCAGTGCTCGAAGAATTGGCCGACCCGACGGACGAGGAGCGCCAGGTATCCGAGAGCGAACCGGAGGAGGACAACTTCAAGCAGGAGTTCGATCAACTCGCCAAGCTCGATGACGAGTGGCGCGATTACATGGCGCAATCGAGCAGCTTTAGCGGCCGCTCGAAGGAGGAGGAGGACAAGCGGCAATTTTTCTTCGACTCGATTGCGACCCAGGAAACCCTGCAACAGCACCTCGTCGGCCAACTCAACCAGACCGCCTTGAGCAGCGACGATCGCAAGACCGCCGAGCTTATCATCGGCAACATCGACGACAACGGTTTCCTTCAGACTACGCCCCAGGATATGTCGATGAACACCGGCATTCCGCAGGAGGATTTCGAGGTCATGCTCACGCTCATCCAGAGCTTCCATCCGCCGGGCGTGGGCGCGCGCGATCTGCGCGAGTGTCTCCTTATCCAGTTGAAGCGCGAGGCGCGGCAAACCAGCCTCGAGTACCGGATCATTTCCGATCACATGGAGGATCTTGGTAAACGCCGTTTCCCGGAGATTGCGCGACGCATCGGGATCAGCGCCGAACAAGTGCAGAAGTGTGCCAACAGCATCGCCCAACTCGATCCGCGCCCGGGAGCGATCTTCGCTGAGGCCCCGCAAAATTACGTTCTGCCCGACGTGACCGTCGAAAAAATCGAAGGCGTTTACCAGATCATCCTGAACGGTGAACAAATTCCGCACCTGCGCATCAGCAACACTTACAAAGACATCATGTCGCAGGACGGCAGCGGTGGCGAAGTGAAGGATTACATCCGCGACAAAATTCGCAGTGGAAAATTTCTCATCAAATCGATCCACCAACGTCAGCAGACGATTTCGAACATCGCGCACCAGATCGTTGACCGGCAGAAGGAATTTTTGGAGCACGGCCCGGCGCAGTTGAAACCGATGACGATGGTGCAAATCGCCGAAGCCGTCGGCGTGCACGAGACAACGGTGAGCCGCGCCATCTCGGGCAAATACATTTCCACGCCGCAGGGTGTTTTCGAGATGAAATACTTTTTCACCCCCGGCTACCAGACGGCGGGCGGCGAGTCGATTAGCAACACCAGCGTAAAGGGAACGATTCTCGATCTGGTTAAAGGCGAGTCAGGCAGCGCGCCCTTGAGCGACAAGGAAATTGTCGAGATTCTGGGCCAGCGCGGGATACCGATCGCGCGGCGGACGGTCGCGAAATACCGCACCGAACTTAATATCTTGCCGAGTAACATGCGGCGGAAGTATTGATCGACGCAGCGATAAAGCGTTGAACTGATAAGCGGAAGCGGTCGCAGCCGGATCAACCCTCTAAATTTCATCCCCGTGACTCCCTCTCTTCGCCGCGCCCTCATCACGGAATGGCGCGGATTGCCTTCCGACCCGCCTCGCCCCAATCGGGCGCAATCGATGGCCGATCTGCTTCCCAAAGTGATGCAGAAACTTGGGCTGAAAGAGAGGCTGCAGGAGAGCGAAGTGCTGGGTGCGTGGAAATTGCTCGTCGGCGATTTCATCGCGGCGCATTCCTGTCCCGTCGCTTTGCGCGATGGGATTCTTTACGTGCACGTTCTCCAGCCGGCCTTGCATTACGAGCTGGAGCGGATCACAAAACCGCAAATCCTGCGCAAGCTGAAGCAACGCTTCGGGGGCCGGGTCATTCGCGACCTGCGTTTTCGGCTCGGCTAACGAGTAAAGGACTCTACTCCTACCCTCCTGCTTTTATCCTAATTCCGCTCGAGGACCCTTCCACTATGGCTTTTCTGATTCGCCCGGGCCGTAGATCAAAAGCTTGAGCGTGTTCGGCACAATCGCCGGCCGCTGTGGAGTCGTGCCAAGCGGTGGCTGCTGGAATTGTGCGGTTGGCAAATAGATCCGATGCGTCACCTGATCGAGCGCCATGGTGCGCGCACGAGGCGCTGTTTTAAGGGTCTGGACGACGGCAAATTTCCCTGGCGTTTCCTCTTTCGCGATGGTTGTCGTGCCATCACCGCAGGAGGCGAAGGCGAGTTGCGCTTTGTCATCGAAGGCGCAGCCATCGGGGCCTTCGCCGATCGGCACGTTTGCGAGCACCTTGCCGCTCCCGGTGTCGAGCATCGTCATCATCTTGTTATCGCAAGCGCTAAACAAGCGATGATGCGCTGCGTCGAGGGCGATGCCACTCGGCCCTGCGCCCGGCGCGAGCGGCCAGCGCGCGACCACTTCGTGCGTGGCGGTGTCGATCGCCGCCACTTCGTTTTTGTCCTCGATGTTGCAGTAAACGCGTCCCGCTTCGCTGTCGGTCACGGCAAACTCCGGGCTGCCCCCTAACGAAATCATGCTCACCACTTTCGCCGTTTTCGCATCGATCACCGTGGCGGAGTTTCCTCGATGATTGAAAATATAAACCTCCCCGTGCTTCGACTCATAGACTAGCGCATCGGGACTTTCGCCGGTGTCGAGTTTCGTCAGAGTCTGCAGCGTCTTGAGGTCGATGACGCTCGCTTTCGCTTCCTTGCCATTCGAGGAAAACCCGCGCCCCACTTCCGGCACCGCAATAAAACCGTGCACGCCCGGGGTGTCAGCGATCTCGCCAACGACCGCGTTTTTCTCCAGGTCGACGACGATCACTTTGGTGGCGTGAGACAGATAGAGCCGATGCGCCGCGGGATCGATCGTCAAAATATCCCAGCCTCCTTCGCCTCCGATTGGGATTTCCTTTCTAAATTTGTAGGGCGCCTGAGCGGAGACCCCGGCGCTTTGCAACAGCAACGAAAACAGAACCAGAAGGACAAATTTGAAACACATGCCAGACTGCTACGACAATCCGAGCGAATTGCACGCTTCGATCGAGATAGAACGAACTCCGAAGGCGGTCCAGAAGGCCCGCACTTCCTCCGACGCCGCCCATCCGAAACCGCGCAGCGGGCGGGATATCCTTGACAAGATTCCGCCCGCCGGTTTTTTATGACTAACGCGGAAAGGCGGTGCTATAGAGATTATTGTTACCGTATCCCAGGAACCAGATGCTCTTACCCGCTCCTGCCGTGATACCCGTCGGCTCACTGAAGCGAAACTCTTTGGACTCTGTGACGACTCCATCAGTCGTCATTTGCGCAATCTTGGTGAGGCCAAACTCGGTGAACAAAAGAGTGTTACCATGGCCGCGCGCTATCTGCTCCGGATGAGTCGGCGTCGAGAAGAAAGTAATGTCGCCAGCCGGAGTGATCCTACCGAGTTCCGCGGTGAAGCTCAAAGGTTACCATCGGCGTCAACGGTGATGTCTTCCGGGAAAGAATTAGGCGTCGGGACCGGGAACTTGGTAAGAGCTTGCGTGGTGAGATTGTAGCGCCAGATGTTATTACCCGTCAGGTCACAAAACCAGATGTTGCCATCTGGCCCTGTTGTAATGCCGGAAGACGCATCGAAACTCGAAAACACAATCTCGGTAATCCGGCCCTCGGGCGTGATCAAGCCAATCTGACCGGTCGAACCCTCGGAGAACCAGACGTTGCCATCGGGGCCTGGAGTAATATCAGAAGGGAAGCTAAAGGTAGGTGTCACGAACTCAGTGATCACTCCCTGGGGCGTGATTCGAGCGACTCGACTGCTATTTTGTTCCGTGAACCAGAGATTGCCATCCGGCCCGAGGTGATCGAGATCGGCTGGCTGCTGGGCGTCGGAATCGGGATGGCGCGAGTCCGGGCATCGGCCTGCGCGATTCCCCCTAACGAAAGCGCAATCAGCGTAAGACCGAAGGCGAATTTTGAACGTAAGTGATGCCGGGAAGCGATGAAAGCCGCACCGGCTGGACGGAGTTGTTTAGATAGTTTTGTCATATTTGGTGGCAGTCATTTCGCCGGGAGAGGTTGCAAAGGCGAATCGGGAAAAGTTACGGGCCTGTTACTTTCCAAGCGGACGTACTGCCATCTCTTTGCCAGACCGATTCTTCGTTAGGCGGCGGCCAATTGTAAGGATGGAGATGCGATCCGCTTCGTCCTGTGGCAAGCTGGTCCAGCTCCGAAGGAAGTGACCCGGCATTTCGCCCTTTTGTAATGAACACCGTTAGAGTTTAGAGATGGTCAATCAACAATTCACCTTTGCCGTCCACATCCTGACGGCCCTCGCTTTTGCCGGGGAGAAGATGGATTCGCAGCGTCTGGCCGCGAGCGTCAATACCAATCCCGTCGTCATCCGCCGCCTGCTCATCGGTTTGCGCCGCGCGCACCTCATCGAGACCTGCGCGGGCAAGCACGGCGGTACGCGACTGAGCAAGAAACCAGCCCAGATTTCCTTGCTCCAGGTCTACGACGCGGTTCAGCCGCGGCCCGTCATCGCTATAAACAAGCGCAAGGTTCTTAGGCATTGCCGGGTGAGCTGCAAGATGCGGGAGATCATGAGCGGCGTCGCCGCCGGCACGGAAGAGGCGGTGCGCCAGCATCTGCGCGAAATCACTCTGCAACAGTTACTCCGGGAAGTGCGCCGCCCCGCCTAAACGGCCGGGGAGAGACGGTTCGGGCTCGGTCCGGGTGCCTTGCCCGGAAGCACGTGGGGCAGGCCCCTCCGAAGCGGCTCGCGGCGCGCGCGAAAGTCGCTTATCAATCCTGAACGAAATCGCCTGCGCCGGAGCGAAATGGTCAAAGAGATGGCGCGACCAAAATGCAGCATGCCTAACGACCACAAACTTGATCTGAAAGCGGGAGGATTGATTCGGCTGCCCAACGTCGACGGCATGGCCCTGGTCTTTCGAGAAAACCTGGAAGCACCTGCGCTGTGCGCGCTGGAAATTTCGGAGGCGGCAAAAAATCGCCCGCAACTCCAGCTGCGGATCGGAATCCACAGCGGGCCAGTGAGCGAAGTGGCCGACGTGAACGAACGCGCCAACATCGCCGGCGCTGGGATAAACATCGCGTAACGGGGTGATGCCGTGAATCCAACACAATTCCTCGCCGAACTAAAGCGGCGCAATGTCTACAAGGTTGGGATTGCTTATGCGGTCATAGCCTGGCTCCTTATCCAGGCAGGCTCAATCCTCTTCCCCACCTTCGAAGCGCCGGCTTGGGTGATGAAGGTCTTTGTCACGGTTGTCGCCGCCGGTTTCCCTATAGCGCTGATCATTGCCTGGGCCTTCGAGATGACCCGGAAGGGATGAAGCGGACCGCGAACGTTCCGCCTAACGAGTTTACTCCTCAGTGGAGCAAACGCAAATTCGCGACACTGATTGTAAGTCTGGCGCTGTTGGCCGCCCGACTGCTCATCTTTCAACTCCGGCGCATACACACCTCAACAACGGCTGCCAGCGTGGCCCAGAAATCGATCGCGGTGCTGCCCTTTGAAAGTCTGAGCGAAGATAAGAACAACGCCTACTTCGCCAGCGGCATGCAGGATGAGATACTGACACGCCTGACGAAAATCGGGTGCACTTAAAGTTATCTCCCGCACGTCCACTCAGAAATATCAGAGCGCGCCTGATAACCTGCGCGAGATTGGACAACAACTCGGCGTCGCCAACATCCTGGAAGGCAGCGTCCAGAAGGCCGGTGAACAGATGCACATCAACGTGCAGCTCATTCGTGCCGCCACCGACGAGCACGTTTGGGCGGAGAGCTACGATCGGGAGTTAAAGAATATCTTCGGCGTAGAACGCGAGATCGCGGAGACGGTTGCGGGCGAACTCAAAGCCAACCTGCTTCCGCAAGAAAAGACTGAGCTAGCTCGCGTGCCGACGACTAACCCTAGAGCGTATGATTTATATCTGCGGGCCAAATACATCGACCAGCAATATTGGAACGGTGAAGTAGATACCGTGAAACCTGCCCTTGAGCTTTATCGGCAAGCGATCGCACTCGATCCGAACTTCGCCCTGGCCTATGCCTGGTTGGCCCGGTCGCAGGTACGGATGTACATGACCAATGAGGACTATTCTCCGGAGCGTTTAGCCAAGGCAGAAGCTGATGCGGCAAAATCGCTCCAGCTCCAGCCCGATTTGCCGGAAGGACGTTATGCGCAAGCAGCGATTCTTGGGAGTAAAGGAGAGAATGCGAAGGCGGTGACTCAATTAGAGCTCCTGCAAAAGATTGCGCCAAACGACGCACAATTCGCCGCGGGCCTGGGTTATGGGAAAGGGCGCATTGGCGATAAAATGGGAAGACTCGCTGGATATTTGCGCGCGACTGAACTCGATCCCCGTAACAGCAACTATCTCGGCTACCTCGCGGGTACCTATGACGCTTTGGGGCGATATTCCGAAGCGCAGATACTTTATGAAAAAGCCAGGGCGCTGGCGCCGGACGATTGGGCAAGACGCGTCAACGGCATCTATAATCTGATCTACCAGGACAAACTTGGCGAAGCTCAGCAAGCGATAAATGAATGGCCGGATGCGAAGCTCAATGGGCTCGTTCTGTCCTATTGCATTGATCCTGGCATGGGCTTTCGAGCTAACGCCGGAGGGAATCAGGCGCGCGGAATCGGCTGAAGGTGAAGTTCACCGATCTCGCAGTCGAGTGTGGATCTATGTGGCGCTAATTGCCGGAGCACTGTCACTAGGGTTATTCTTTCTCGGCCGATATACCGCGTCGAACAGGCGAAGTGTGACGGTAATCTCAGATAACAAATCGCTCGCAGTATTACCGTTCGAAAGCTTGAGCGAAGATAAGAGCAACGCTTACTTCGCTGATGGAATTCAGGATGAAATTCTGGCACGCCTTTCCAAAATCGGTGATTTGAAGGTTATCTCGCGCACATCGACCCAACGTTTCAAAAGCGTGCCTTCCGATCTGCCTGAGATCGCAGCCAAACTCGGCGTGGCCAATGTTCTCGAAGGCAGCGTTCAAAAGAGCGGCGATGCCGTGCGGGTGACGGTGCAGTTGATCAATGCGGCGAACGATTCCCATCTTTGGGCCGAGACTTACGATCGCAAATTGAGCGATGTCTTTGGAGTCGAAAGCGACATTGCGCAAAAGATCGCGAGCTCGCTCGAAGCCAAACTAACGGGACGTGAAAAGGCGGCTATCAGGTCGGTCGGGACTAAGAACCCTCAGGCTTATGAGTTCTATCTTCGCGCGCTGGCCGAGCGAAACCGTTCGAGCGATCCTGATATTTTGCGACGGATCAATGCTTACCGGCGCGCGGTCGAGTTGGATCCAAATTACGCCGATGCCTGGGCCATGCTCGCCATCGAGCAGGCAAACTACTTCGACGGTCCGCAAAAGAGTGAAGAACTGGAGAAGAACATCCGCGTCGCGGCCGAGACCGCGCTCCGTCTGGCGCCGGATTCCGCGCGGGCGCACGAGGCGATGAGTTTGTATTATGGCGACTGTCGAAATGATAACGCCGCCGCCCTGGCCGAACTCGAGCTAGCGCGGGAGCTTGCCCCGAATGATGGCGGAATCCTGAGCGATCTCGGCATTTTCCAACGCGCCCAAGGCAAGGTGGACGAGGCTATCGCGACGATGAAAAAAGCGGCTGACCTTGACCCACTCAATGTCGATGTTTGGAAGACGCTATTCTTCACTTACAACGGGCTCCGGCAATTCGCGGAGGCTCGCTCCGTGCTCGAACACGCCCTTACCCTGGAACCGGAAGAACTCGATGTCATTGGCGCAATGGCGGCGAGCTATCAAGCGGAGGGTAATCTCGATGCCGCCTGGAAAATACTAAGCTCGCATCCTTTTTCTCCTCCTACGCAGTGGGCGTTCGTCATCTACCACGAGCAATACTACCTCTGGCGCGATTATGGTTTTCTGATCGAGGCGATCAAGCCGCTGAACCTCGGGAGTAAGAGTTACCCGCCCATCGTCAACGCGGCCAATGACGTCTTGCCGGCCAATCTGTATTTGCTTAACCAGGAGCGCGACCTCGCCCTTCCGCATGCGCAAAAAGCCGAGCGCGAGATGCAGGAGTTACGGGCACAGAAACTCGTTTTGTATGAGGTTTCCGCCGCTTACATCGAGATGGCGGCGAGGGCTGGGAATCGCGCCGAGGTGCAACGCGAAATCGACTACGTCTTCGCGAAAGTGGGCGACAATAAGTGGCGCTTGCCCGCCGCCGAATCCTGGGCCGCCGCCGGTTATGCGTTGCTGGGAGATTTCGATAAAGCCTTGCCTCTTCTCCAAGACTCGCTTGCTAAACCAAACGGCATCACGATCGCTGACCTTCGATTAAACCCGGCCTGGGATAGCGTGCGCGACGATCCGCGTTTCCAGAAGTTATTAGAGAGCAAACCTTGAAAACGAACTTCTTCGCCGAGCTGAGACGGCGCAACGTTTACAAGGCCGGGCGTGGATTTATGTGGTGTTAATCGCGGGGGCCTTGTTGGCTGGCTTGTTCTTTCTCGGACGCTATACCGCGTCGAGCAGGCAGAGTCCTGCGAATGAATTCGGAACGACGACCTCCGATAACAAATCGATTGCAGTATTGCCGTTCGAGAGTCTGAGCGAAGATAAGAACAACGCCTACTTCGCCGACGGCATTTAGGATCAAATCCTGGCGCGTCTTTCCAAGATCGCGGACTTGAAGGTCATCTCGCGCACGTCCACCCAGAAATATAAGAGCGCGCCGGCAAACTTGCGCGAGATAGCGCAGCAACTTGGTGTCACTAATATTCTGGACGGCAGTGTGCAGAAAGCCGGTGATGAGGTGCGCATCACCGTGCAGCTAATTAATGCGCTGAAGGACGACCATCTCTGGGCCGATACCTACGACCGCACCATGAGCAACATCTTCGGTGTGGAAAGCGACGTCGCGCAGAAAATCGCCGAATCGCTCGAAGCCAAGCTAACAGGGCGTGAAAGGAAGGAAATAGGTTTCGTTGGGACGAAAACCCCGGAAGCTTACGATGCTTTTCTGCACGCGCTGGCCTTACGCGGCGCGCAGAGTAAAGAAGGATCCGAGAAACAGAAAGCGTTTCTGCAACGCGCGGTCCAGCTCGATTCGAACTATGCGCAAGCCTGGGCGCTCCTGAGTCAGGCCGAGGCCTTGGATTATTTCAACGACGCAATCGGGGCGGAGAAGGAGCGCGCGCGCAAGGCCGTCGAGACGGCGCTGCGGCTCGCGCCCGAGCTGGCGGATAGCAAATGGCCAAGGGCGTTTTTAATTATTACTGTCTGCGCGATTACGACGCGGCCATCGCCGAGTTAAGAGCCGCGCAGGAAGGCGCGCCTAACAACGGCGGGATCGCATACTTGATTGCCTTGGTGCAACGCCGCCAGGGAAAGTTCGACGATAGCCTTAGCGGGATGCAGCAAGCTGCAGTCCTCGATCCGTTGAATCAAGACATCCTGGTGAATCTAGGGAATACCTAGCGCGGGTTACGCCGATTTGAGGAAGCGCGCGCCATGTTCGATCGCGCCCTTACCATTGCGCCTAACGATCCTGCAATCATCTGCGTGAAGGCGGAAACCTATCTGGCTCAGGGCGACATCGACACGGCGTGGGGAATGGTCAGCAAGCTGCACATTTCACCGGCCGATAACGGTGGCGGGCTTTTGATGGATCTGCTGTCGAAACGAGGACAACTCGACGAGATGATGGCGCAAGGGTTAGCCGTTGCCAGAGAGGAGCAACACCTCCCCCCGCCGTTGCGGGCGTTGGTCCTCGCGGGTGCGGCAAATCTCTATCTGGCGAAAGGCGACCGTGCTTCTGCCCTTCCTTACCTTGAGCGCGCCGAGCGCGACCGGAAAGAGCTGCGCCAAAACGGCGCGATTAGTTTGCAGCTCCATGGCTTTTACATCGAGATGGAATCGCTCCTCGGGAATCGCGCTGAAGTGGAACAGGAAATCCAGGAACTGTTTGCCAAGACTAGAATGGATAAGTGGGAGTTCCCAAACTCCGAAACGGCGGCGGGGATTGGTTACGTCCAGCTCGGTGATTTCGATCACGCGATACCGTTAATCCAGGACGCCCTCACTCAGCCTTCCGCCCAAAGTCTGACCACGGCTGACCTGCGCCTCAGCCCGCATTGGGATCCTATTCGGGGCGATCCGCGCTTTCAGAAGATCGTCGAATCCCTCAAGCCAAAGGAACCGCCTCGGCCGCCAGATGAACCTGCGCAATTTCTTTGCCGAGCTGAAGCGGCGCAATGTTTACAAGGTCGCGGGCGCTTACGTAGTGGCCGCGTGGCTGCTCATTCAAGTCGCGACACAGGTCTTCCCGTTTTTTGAAGTGCCGAACCGGGCTGTGCGCCTTGTCGTGTTGATCCTGGCGCTCGGCTTTCCTATTGCGCTCCTTCTGTCGTGGGCCTTTCGAAATCACGCCGGAAGGAATCAAGCGCGAAGAAGACGTCGATCGCACCCGATCGAGCACCCGCCGGACCGGGAGTAAACTGACCGCCCTGATTGTGGTGGTGGCGGCCATGGCAGCCGGGGTGATGGTCTTTCGATTTGTACGTTCGCACTCAGGCAGCGACGGAGAGAAACAGACCGCACTTACCGCTGAAATCGAGAGCAAATCGATTGCGGTCCTGCCCTTTGAAAACTTGAGCGCAGAAAAAGCGAATGCTTACTTTGCCGATGGGATCCAGGACGAGATTTTGACCCGCTTATCCAAGATCGCTGAACTCAAAGTCATCTCGCGCACGTCGACCCAGCATTACAAGAGTGCGCCGGAAAACCTGCCCGAGATCGCCCGCCAACTGGGTGTCGCTCACATCCTGGAAGGTAGCGTGCAGAAGCAGGGCGACGCCGTGCACGTGAACGTGCAGCTAAGCAAGGCAGCCGATGACTCCCACGTTTGGGGCGATACCTTTGATCGCAAACTGACTGACATTTTTTCGGTCGAGACTGAGATCGCCAAAACTATCGCCGACCAATTGCAGGCCAAACTTATCGGGCGGGAAGAAAAGGTCAGCGCCGCCCGGCCCACGGACAATCCCGAGGCCTACGATGCCTACCTGCGCGGGCTGGCCTACAATTTGAAACGGCTAACTCCGCCGCCAACTCGCGCGCGGCGCAGAAGTATCTAAGAGAAGCGGTCCGGCTCGATCCCACGTTTGCCCTGGCCTGGACGCTGCTCTCATTCGTTGATGCGCCCGGCTATCTCACCCAGCCTTTGCAGCCAACCGCTGCTCTCCGGGAAGAGGCACGGGAGGCAGCCGCTACCGCGCTCACCCTCGAACCCAACCTCGGTGAGGCTCTGCATGCCAAGAGTTATTACCACTATGCCTGCCTGAAGGATTACGGCACTGCGGTGAGTTACTTTGAACGGGCGCGTCCGCTCCTCCCGAATAGCAGCCGGATTCCTGAATCGCTCGCTTATGTCACGCGCAGACAAGGCAGTAGGACCGGAGTGAGTCCTACTTTGTCGAAGCTGAACGTCTCGACCCACGGAATGCTTACGTGCTTGGACAGCATGGGTAATCCTGCATTGCGCGCCGTCAGTTTGCGGAAGCGCTGCGGAAGTTTGACCAGATTATCGAGATTATCCCTGATGACATGGACACTCTCGCGGTCCAGGCGTCGGTCGCCCAAGCCCAGGGTGATCTCCCACGGGCGGCCGCGCTCCTCGCTCCACTCCACCCTCCGGTGGACGATTCCAATGTCTTATACACCCAGGTTTATCAGGCGATCCTGGAGCGCCAGCCTGCACAGTCATCCCTCGGCTAAAGGAGTTACTCGCCCATCCTGATCCAGCGTGGGGTTATTTCCATGGCGAACTCCGTTTTTGGTTAGGCTGGGCCCAGGCCGTCGTCGGCGACCAGGCCGCCGCCCAGGAAAGTTGGCGCCAGGCGCGCCGCGATCCGGAACCTTTCCTCAAAAAACAACCGGATAATTACAATCTCCTTTACGATTTCGCCCTGACGGAGATGGGTCTCGGTAATAAAGCGGCCGCATTCACTTTCTCGCAGCGGGCGATGGCCGCGATGCCAATCGAGCGCGATGCCTTTGATGGGCCCGCTCCCATCGAGATCCTCGCCCGAGTGGCGGCGCAACTCGGAGAGCCCGACCGCGCCATCGCCGCTTTGCAAGAACTGCTCTCGATCCCGTACGAGGGAATGACTCGACTTGTCATCGGTTGGAAGGTTTGAGGGATATGGCGCCCGAATCTGAGAACAATCCGAGGCTCGAAATTGGGCATGTGCTCTTCCTTGACCTTACCGGTTATCCAAGCTGCTGATCCAAGAGCAGAAGGAGCGCTCGCGCCAGCTCAACGAGATCGTGCTGGCGATGGCGCAGGAGGTGAAGGCGGCGATCGACGGCCTCGTTAGGTTGACGGCCGGGATGGAATGGCGCTGGTCTTTCGGGAATAGTCGGAGGAACCGGCGCAATGTGCGCTCGCGCTTTTTTTCCCTCCAGTTGCGCAATTCCAATGATGCGGGGAAATTCCTCTCCACGCTATGGCCGTTCAATTCCGGGATTATTATGAGACGTTAGGCGTCGCGAAAACGGCCGATGCCGCTGAGATCAAAAGCGCCTTCCGCAAACTCGCGCGCACGCATCATCCCGATGTCGCCAAGCCAAAGGAAAAAGCCGCGGCCGAGGAGAAATTCAAGCAGATCAACGAGGCCTACGAAGTCCTGAGCGATCCGGAAAAGCGGGCGAAATACGACCAACTTGGGGCGGATTGGAATCAGCCGGGAGGCTTCCAACCACCGCCGGGTTGGGGACCGGGCGGCGCGAGCGGGGGCGGGGGCTTTCGCCGTTCTGCCGGAGGCGGTAATGGCGAAGGTGTCGAGTTCGAATTCGGCGGGACCGGCTTCAGCGATTTTTTCGAGGCCTTTTTCGGCGGCGGCCGCGGCGAATCGGCATTTGGCGGCGGAGGCTTCGGACGGCGTCCCGCGGGGGCGGAGCGCGGCCAGGATGTCGAAGCAGACATCATGGTGACGCTCGAAGAAGCGCTCCATGGATCGCGCCGGCAGGTCTCGCTGCGCCGCGGCGGTTCCGACAAGACGGAAACCTATCAGGTCAAAATTCCGCGCGGTGTGCATGAAGGCCAGCGCATCCGGCTGGCTGGTCAGGGCGAAGCGGGCGCGGGCGGCGGGAAAAGCGGGGATCTTTTTCTGCGCGTGCGGCTGGCGCGCCATCCCGACTTTTCCGTGGAAGGCAACGATCTGGTTTATGAAGTCGCGCTCGAGCCGTGGCAGGCCGTGCTCGGGACAGAATTGGAAGTCCCGACGCTCGAAGGAAATCGCCGGCTCAAAGTTCCGGCCGCCACGCAGGCTGGCCAGCGCTTTCGGCTGCGCGAGCGCGGTCTCCCCTCCGCCAACGGGAGTCGCGGTAATCTTTATGTTGCCGCGCAAATCGCGATCCCGAAAACGTTGGGCGAGGCGGAACGGGAGCTTTGGCAGCAGCTCGCGAAGTTGGCCGCCTCGTAACACACCATCCTGGGCAGGCTGGAAGCCTGTGTTACAAAGAAGAATGAAAATTTCTCTCGGCTCCGATCACGCCGGTTATCGCTACAAAGAAAAAATCAAGGAGCTGCTCCCCTCGTTAGGCCACGAAGTCGTGGATTTCGGCACCGACAGCGAGGATCCGGTCGATTATCCGAAGTTTATCCGGCCAGCCGCCGAAGCCGTCGCCAAGGGCGAGTGCGACCGCGGCATCGTCCTCGGCGGTTCCGGCAACGGCGAAGCCATGGCCGCGAACAAAGTGCGCGGAATCCGTTGCGCGCTCTGCTGGAACGAAGAAACCGCCAGACTTTCGCGCCAGCATAACGACGCCAACGTCTTATCGTTAGGCGAACGGGTGATCAGCGAAGAGATGGCGTTGAACATCGTGCGCGTCTGGCTGACGACCGATTTCGAGGGCGGGCGCCACGCCAACCGTATCGCGCAGCTCGAACTCTAAACCGATTTACTCTCGTTAGGCTAAAGCCGCAATCACGCTCACAAGAAAGACCGCGCTGACGAATGCGTTGCTTTGGAAGAACGCGCGATTGATACCCGCGAGGTTGAGCCGAGCGGCGCTGCGATGCTCGTAAAAGAGGGCCGCGGCGACCAGCGGCATACCGCAAAAATAAATCACGCCTAACGAGGCCACGAAGCCGAAAGCGATGAGCGCGGCAAACATGCCCAAGTGCAGCCACTGCGCGAGCCGCAGCGCCCGCGCGATTCCGAGCCGCACCACCAGTGAGTAGAGCGCTTCACTGCGATCGAATTCGAAATCCTGGGTGGCGTAAATCAAATCGAACCCGGCCACCCAACCGACCACTCCGACGCCGAGAAGCAGCGGAGGCAATGCGAGGCGTCCGGTCGCCGCAATCCAGGCCCCGGCCGGCGCGATGGCGAGCGCCAGACCGAGAAAGAAATGACTCGCGGCCGTGAAACGTTTCGTGAGTGAATAGAAAAAGATGATGCCGAGCGCGAGAGGCGCCAGCATTAGGGTCAAGCGATTAATCGCGCCCGCCGCGGCGACAAACGCAAGTGCGCTCAAGACCAGGAGCAGCACTGCGGCGGGACGCGAGATTAGCTCGTGCCGCATCGCGGTGCGCGGGTTTCGTCGATCGAGCGACCAATCAACAATGCGGTTGAAAAGCATCGCCGCCGTCCGCGCGCAAACCATGCAGAGCAGAACCAGGACGAGGAGTCGCGCCGGGGGCCGCCCTCGGGTCGCCACCAACAACGCGCCCAAGGCAAAAGGGAGCGCAAAAATCGTGTGCGAGAAGCGGATCAGGCGCAGGAAGCGGGCGAGTCCGTTTTCGCGACGCGGCAGAGCATCGAGACCTTTGTGGCCGTTCGGCGAGGAAAGCGACTCCATCAGACCTCGCCTAACGATCAGCTAAAAGCACTTCCAGCTTCGTCCGCGCGGAGGAAACAATCGGGGTGCCGTGCGCAAAGAGGAGCCGTTCGAAGGAAAAATCGAGCAACTGCCGCAGCGAGCGCCGCATCAATTTTTGGTCCGAACAATACTTCGCTGGGAGAAGCGTGAATCCGTTAGGCTCGAAATTGATGAGTGCGTCGCCGAGCACGATCGAGCCGCCGTCGTTCCGCAAGTGCAATGCGATCTCACCCTCCGCCGCACCTTCGAGCGCGATGACTTCGATGTGATCGGCGACGAGGTCTCCAGCTGCGATCGAGAGGATTTCCAAATCGATCAGCGCGTTCGCCGTCGTCGCTGAAGCGAGCACGGTCGCGCCGCTCTGCCCGGCAAAGAAACCCGCGGCACGGGCGTGATTCGTGTTTGTCACGAAGACGGCGCAGACGCTGTCGCGGGCGCTCAACTCGCGCAGCGCGTCGGGCGTAAGCGGGATCGGATCGACCAGAAAAAGACGATTCTCCAGCCGGATACAAGTAGAACAGAGATCAGCCTTCACCGCCGGATCGTAGGCCTGCCAAACCGTGAGCGCTGGAGTGAGCGGTTGGAGATCAGCGGCTTGAAGCATGCGCGCGGGAGCGGAAGGCGCCGGGAGCTGGCATCGTAGCTGCTATACAGAATACAGTTACAATAAACCTCATATGCTGACCTTCTCCTATCAAGCTCGTGATGGCGCCGGCAATATCGTAAACGGTATCCAGGACGCGATCAACGAGGACAACGCTGTCACCAGTCTCATGAGCCGCGGGCTCATGGTGCTTTCACTCACTCAAAAAGCGGCCACAAAACGCAAAAAGAACAAAGTTCTAACTGTCAAGGAAACCGATCTTGTCCTTTTCACCCGCCAACTCGCGACCATGATCGAAGCTGGTATCTCGCTCGTCCAGGCGCTCACCGCGCTCTACGAACAATGCGATGGGAAACGGCAGAAAAATCTGCGCGCCGTGATCAGCGACGTCACCTCGCGCGTCCAGGGTGGCGAAACTTTTAACGAGTCGATCGGCAAGCATCCGCGCGTTTTCGCCCGCCTCTACGTCAGCATGGTGAGAGCGGGCGAGCACGGTGGTTTGCTCTCGGAGATTCTCGATCGGCTGGCCGGCTTCCTCGAAGCAAGCGCGCGCCTGCGCAAGAAGGTAAAATCGGCCATGACTTATCCGGTCATCGTCATTTCCATTGCCTTTCTCATCACGACTTTCCTCATCGTCCGCGTCGTGCCGGTCTTCGGCGAGA
>JACDGM010000142.1 GCA_013815325.1 Chthoniobacterales bacterium | reverse complement strand
TAGGTGTGGCCAATCAGACCACCATGTTGCGGGGCGAGACCGAGGAAGTGCAACGGCGCATTCAAAAAGCCGTCGCCGATCGCGACGGAGTGGAATTAGCCACGAAAAACTTCCGCTTCTTCGATACCATTTGCGGCGCCACGCAAGAACGCCAGGACGCTCTCCGCGAGTTGCTCGACGTGAGGATGGATTTGCTCTTGGTCGTCGGCGGATACAACAGCTCGAACACGTCGCACCTCGCCGAGATGGGCGAAGAGAAACTGCCCACATACTTCGTCCTCAACGCCAGCCGGTTGGTTTCGGAAATAGAAATCCGCCATTACAATCTGCACGAGCGCGGGGAAGTCGTGGCGCACGACTGGTTGCCGCCGAGCCCGGTCGTCGTCGGCATCACCGCCGGCGCCTCCTGTCCTAACAACTTGATCGAAGAGACACTTATCCGCCTCTTCCAGTTGCGCGGCATCGGAGTCGAGCAACTGCACGCCGCCGTCGGCTAGGTGTTAACCGTTAACAGGCGCTTTGTCAGGGTCAAACTGCGTGTCGCTCTAGTCGGTTTAATCCTCGCGCAGCGCCAGGAACCCAGTATCGGTTGTCACGGGTGGCAGTGGCGAGTGGTTCCATGCCTCCTTTGTGTTCTTGGCTTGCATTATCTTTCCGCAGCGCTTGGCGCAGTAATCTCCTGCGCACTTTACCGCAGGCCGGGCATTCGAGCTGTTGGTTTTAGCGGACTGGCAAGTGTGATTCTTTTTCTTGTTTTCTGTGCCAGCCGCGGAGTTTTTGTATATGGCGGACCGACAGCATGTGACGTGGCAAATATCGTTGTTCTCTATTTTCTCGCCTTCCTTTCTCCAACTATGATCGGTCCGCTGTCATGCTGAATGTCTCCGCAGCAGACAGCGCCGAAATTCTACCGAGGAACGATGCCGTTCTCAAGCTCGGGCGTTATTACGCTACGCATTTTGGGTCGGCGCGACGTCAGTCACATCACGGCTGCCGCGCTACCTCGCACAGGCAGGGACCCATCTCGGAGCAGCAGCGCCCACTTCGATTTCCGGAGAAGCAGCTCTTGAGGCTTTTGAAAAACCGCGCGCCGTGACAAAGGTAGGGCCATGGCTAGGCTAACTCTGACGCTGGATGAGTTGCGGCGCTTTGCGGTGGCTCGCTCGCTCTTCGCGCCGACGACTCTGCGGCGGGCGCTTTCGTGGATGGCCTTTGTGCAGGCCGACCCGATTCGGGCGCCGGCGCGGGCGCAGGATCTAATTCTACGCCATCGGGTGAATGGCTACAAAGCAGGCGATTTGGAACGGCTCTATGGGTCGCTCGAAATCGAGGAGGATTTCTTCGTTACCTATGGGTTCGTAACCAGCGCCGTGCAGGCGTTGATGCATCCGCGGCCCGATCTGCGGTTGCCGGCGGAGGGGCACCAGTCGTCGCCGGCGGCGCAGCGGAAAAAGGAGAAAATGCTGCTGGAGTTCGTGGAGGAGCGCGGCGCGGTGCATCCGCGCGAGGTGGAGGAGCATTTCGCGCATGGTACGGTGCGAAATTACTGGGGCGGCTCGTCACTTGCGACCACGCAAATGCTCGGCGTCATGCATTACCGGGGGCTGCTCCGGGTGGCGCGGCGCGAGAAGGGCGTCCGGGTTTACCGGACGCATCGACATGGATCGGGTCCGCTGGATGAGGCGGTGCGCCTGGAGCGGATTGATGCGCTGGTGGATGTGGCGGTGAACCTCTATGCGCCGCTGCCGGGGGCGAGTCTTTCATATTACGTGCGCCGGTTGCGCTTCGCGGTGCCGCAATGGCAGGAGGAAATCAGCGGGGCGTTGCGCCGGGCCCGGGAGCGACTGGCGCAGGCGCGGGTGGAGGGGGTGGATTGGTACTGGCCTAACGAGGATAACCCGCGGCGGGCGCTGGCGCCGGAGACGGTGCATTTGCTGGCGCCCTTCGATCCCGTGGTGCATGACCGGACGCGCTTCGAGCTTCTGTGGGGCTGGGTCTACCGTTTCGAGGCGTATACGCCGGCGCCCAAACGGAAGCTGGGTTACTACGCGCTTCCGCTGCTCTGGCGCGATCGCGTGATCGGCTGGGGCAATCTCGCTGTGAAGAATGGCGCCTTAATTTCCGAGCTGGGCTACACGGCAGGGCAGTCGCCGCGCGATCGTACTTTCAAACGCGAACTTGAAGCGGAGTTGGAACGGATGCGGGTCTTTCTCGGCGCCAACGCAGTCTTTTTCGGAGTAAACGTGTAGTGGCAGCAGAAACGGTCACGGTCACACCTATCGCTTTGTTTCGTCGATCCACGTGCGTCGCCGGAGCTACGCCGAGATTCGCAGACTGATCCCGGGGTTTCGTTGTCTCTCTTTGCTCGTTCAGGTACCTGTAATTCAGATACCTATAAGATAGCTCTTCCATTCCGCTGAATTCCGCTGATTCTTTCGGCGATGAGGAGGACCACGGGAGTAGGCGCTGTTGCGGCGGCTGTGGGCAGTCCGCCGCCGATGCGGACCGGGCTGGCCGGTTTTTTCGCCAAGTTCGGCGTGCTCAAGGGCGCACAACGCGAGTTGTGGCTCACGTTTGGGATCAAGCTGCTCGTGATCGCGGCTTACTCGGTGACGAATAAGACGCTGGTGCTCTGGCTCTCGTCGGATCTGGGTTATAACGATCAGTCGGCGGGGGTCTTGATCGGCTGGGTCTGGGCGCCGGCGATGACGGTGTGCACGCTTCTGGCGGGCTCGATCACGGATGCGCTTGGGCTGCGCCGGACTTTTTTCGTCGGAGTCTGCGTTTGTCTGGTGGCCCGGGCGGTCATGGTCTTCAGCACGATAAAGTGGCTGGCGCTGGCCGGAGGGTTGGCCCCGCTCGTAATCGGCGAGGCGCTGGGTACGCCGGTGTTGATCGCCGCGACGCGCCGCTATTCAACAACGCGGCAACGGTCGATCGCGTTCTCGCTCATTTACACGATCATGAATGTCGGTTTCCTGGTCGCCGCTCGTATCTATGACTACGTCCGGCAACATCTTGGCGAACACGGTCACATCAGCTTGTTCGGCGAGCAGATCAGCACTTATCGGACGCTCTTTCTCGTTAGCTTGCTGTTTGAGCTGAGCATTCTTATTCCGATTTATTTTCTGCGCACGGGAGCGGAAGCGACGGATGAAGGCGTGCACTTTGAACCCGAGCGGCTGCAGTATCCAGGGACGCAATTCGGAAAGCGCGTCCTGCTCACGGTGCGAGATAGCGCGCTGGAGACCGGGCGCCTGTTCAAGCGGCTTCTCGGTCAGTCAGGTTTTTATCAGCTCCTCGCTTTTCTACTTCTGATCGGATTCTTGAAAGTGATCGTGATGCAGATGGATTACGTCTTCCCGAAGTTCGGGATTCGCGAGTTGGGGGACGGCGCGCCGATCGGTCAGCTCCTATCGATCAATTACTTGCTCACGATCCTGTTCGTGCCGACGATCGGGGCGCTCACGCAAAGGTTTGCCGCTTACCGCATGGTGATCATAGGAGGGGTGATCTGCGCTGGTTCGGTGTTCATCATGGCGCTGCCGACCTCGTGGTTTCAAGGGTCGGCCGATGGGATGATCGGGCAATGGATTGGCCACAGCTATCTCGGCGTACAAGGCACGATTCATCCTTACTATGTCATGATCGCGCTCTACATCGCGCTCTTTTCCGTGGGCGAAGCGTTCTATTCCCCGCGGGTCTATGAATACGCGGCCGCGATCGCGCCCAAAGGTCAGGAAGCATCCTACGGCGCCCTCTCATACGTGCCTTTCTTGTTAGGCAAGCTCCTGATCGGTGGCGCGGGCTGGTTGCTCGCTATCTTCTGCCCGGCCGTGGGTCCGCGCCACTCCGGCACGATGTGGCTCATCTTCGCTCTGGCCGCATCCGTCGCGCCGATTGGGTTGCTCCTTTTCCGCCGTTACATTCGGGTCCCCGAAGCCGGACGGGAGGAATTTGCCTAACAAGCCTGCGGGCGGCATTGGCAGCATTGCGGGGAATAAATTCGAGCGTAAATTCTCCTACGCCGATGAACGAAACACCTGATTCACTTTATCGACAGACGCTCTCCCCGGGCAGCGACCGCTCCTCCATTTGGACCGGGGCGGCGGTGGTCGCGCTGATCGTCGCGACCTCGCTCTACATCAGCCGTGCCGGGGACAAACCGCGACCCGAAGTCCAAACTTCCGCCATGGTTGCCTCTAACGAGGCGGCGACCAGCGCCAAAGATGCTTCCGATAAAACAACCGAAATCAAAAATATGTCCGAGACCGACCTGCGCAATAAACTAACGCCCGAGCAATACAAAGTAACCCGCGAGGATGGCACCGAGCCGCCGTTTCACAATGCCTACTGGGATAATCACGAGGCCGGCATTTACGTCGATCTGATCAGCGGCGAAGCGCTCTTCGCTTCTACTGATAAATTCGAAAGCGGCACCGGCTGGCCGAGCTTCACAAAGCCGATCGATAAAGCAAACGTCGTGGAAAAAACCGACCGCAGTTTGTTTATGTCACGCACGGAGGTGCGTTCCAAAAAGGATGACGCGCACCTCGGCCACCTTTTCGACGACGGCCCGGCGCCGACCGGAATGCGCTATTGCCTCAATTCTGCGGCATTGCGTTTTGTGCCGGTCGAGAAGATGAAAGAAGAAGGCTACGGCCAGTATCTCCATCTCTTCGACGAGCAGGCGCAGAAGTAGTTTCGGCCTCCGCCGAGCCGGTGGCTGCGAGCGGCTGACCGCAGCAAGGTTACCAAGACTCAGATCACCTCGTAGGCGAAGCAAAGCGCGATGGTGACGATACTGAACAACCCAACGAGGAAGAACTTGTCCGCCACCACTTCACAGCGGGCGGCGAACTTCGGGCGTTTCGAGTGCCGAATCGAGAGATAGGACCCGAGAGCACTGACCAGAAACAAAGTCGCAGTCAAGGCGAGATACTGATCGACGTGGCTCGGGCCGATGTGGCCCTCCGCGACTTTGACCAATCCAGCCAAGGTCACACAGATACCGAACATCGTTCCCGAGCTGGGGAAGATGTGCCGCGCCAGCGCTCGCTCATCCCTCGAGGGGTCATTGTCTTGGTTGCTCATCGCCGGTAGGCAGAACAAAAACTGTCAACAGTCACTTAACGACCTTGGCCTGATCCCGACTCGGATACCAACCGGTAAACTTCACCGCGGCGACAAGAGCCACGGTTGTCGCGATGATTCCGATTCGCGGCGCTAACTCTGGCGCATCATCAATGCCAGCGCAAAAAACTCTCTCGAAAAATTTCCGTCGCGTCTGGCGCGGAACAGTTACCGCCTGCTGGAGGCAGGCCGGAAGCTCGCCTAACGAATAGGCGCCGAGGTGTGCGCCCCTTGCACTGTAGCCTTTAAGTCTCTCTATGAGAAGGAATTAACGATTGCCAAACGCGAATGACTTGAGCGCCGGCGCAACATCTTCAGCGACTTAACGTGCACGTTTTGTTATAAAACGTGCACAATCCGTCGCATAACGTGTAGCTCCAACGACGCAACGTGCGCAATGCATCGCATAACGTGTAGCTCCAACGACGTAACGTGCACAATTCATCGCATCACGCGTAGCTCCAACGACGAAACGTGCGCAATTCGTCGCATCGCGTGTAGCTCCAACGACCGCACGCGCGCAGTTCCTCGCATAACGCGTAGCTCCAGCGAAGAAACGCGCACCGCGTGTCGCACAGCCTCCTGTTATATCCGCTCCTGGCACGTGAGCGAAGCTTTCACGTGCTGATTCTGAGTGGAAGCGGCCACCCGCCGCGACGCGCCAGGTCCGTCGAGAAATCCGCGATCTCGGGCGCACTCATCTCTCGCGGATGCCGCCAATGGTAGCGCATGCTTCCAGCTTGCGTCTGCGCTCTCTCTGCATGAAAGCCAATGAAGCGCGCGATCCAATCGCAATAACAACGCTCGGTGCGCAGACTATAATGCTTCAGGCGCATGACATCGCGCACCTGATCGAGCAATTTTTTTGGCTTGTCAGGAGGAGCGGCGACCAGCACA
>JACDGM010000061.1 GCA_013815325.1 Chthoniobacterales bacterium | reverse complement strand
CTCCACCACCGTGCGCGGAACGCGATCAGGGGACGACACAAGCTCTCGGAATAACCCCGCGCCCGCAATCATTAGAGTGGGTCTTCGTTCGATTTCGAGGGCAAGGACGGAGGATCGGGAACCGCTGTCGAGTCGGTCATAGGGCCACAGCGTAGACATGGTGCTCATCTTCATCGAGCATGGTCGTCGGTTACGTGCCTGGCAAGTCAAGACCGGTTCAACGCGCTTTCTGAGCCCAATTCCGATGGAGCGCTCTTTCTAATTTTAGGAGCGATCGCGTTGCTCGTGCTGGCCTACATCAGCGGAAAAACGGCTGGACGCTTTCGTCGGCGCTCGCAGGTGCGCGGTGCGCTTCTTCCGCAGCTACCGACATCAGGAGATCAGTCGTGGCAGGCGCCTTGGGAATGTTATAAGCCGCTCCCACGCGAGAGCCAAAGGCTGACGCTCTCCGTTCGATCGATGACTACAAAGGCGTGGTCGATCCGATTCGCGGTTACTTGTATGGTAACGACGGGAAGCAGCCCGGCGATCCGAGCAAGACTGCACTCGCGATTATCGAAGCGATTGAGAGCAAGGAACCGCCACTGCGTCTGTTGCTCGGCGCCGATGCGTACGGTTTATGGGAAAAGAAACGTGCCGCTCTCGACCAGAGCTTGAGAAATGGCGCGAGGTCGGAATCGACACCGCCTTTGCGGGGGAGGAAGTTCGCCGGGTCGGGGAAGCGTGAAGGCAGCATCGGCCGCGCGAGACACGGGTGACATGCGGGCGAAAACTTTCAGCCGACGCGTCTGTCCCGCTTATTTCATCGCTGGAATTGCGTCGCCCAGCGCGCGAAAAACATGCGCCAGATGAAGCCTGACAAACGAATCACTGATCGCCGCATGCCCGACGAGCGTTCGATAAATCAGCGTGCCGTAAATCTCGTCAACGATCAGCTCAAGATCGAGCTCCGACTTTGACTTCCCCTTGAGGATCGCCGCCTCAACGAGGGCGCGGACCTTCCGGCGGCGCCGTTCGATGAAAGCCTGGAAAACAGGACGATACTTTTCGTTCAGCTGTGCTTCCGCAAAGAGACTGCGGACAATATCGCCATCCGTTGTCCGAAGTTGCCGCGCCACTTTGAGCAGCGCTGTCGTCAGGTCGTCGCGGAGCGATCCGGTATCAGGAACCGGAATATCGCGCTCGGCCTGTCGCGTCAGGGCTTCCGTAACGATCTCGGCCTTCGACGACCACCGCCGGTAGATTGATGGTTTTCCAACCCCTGACCTGGCGGCGATCGCATCAATGGTCAGACCTGCGTACCCTTCGCTCCGGGCAAGCCGGAGCGCCGCCTCCAGGATGGCGTTCCCCACATCGAGGGATCGCGGCCGGCCGGTCGGATTCCGGGAGGGCGCTTTCTTCCTGGCGCGTTTAGTCAAGCGATCACCCTACAGGCATGATCCGGTGCAGAGCGAGGACGCATCCATTCACGTCTCGCTTGAAGGTTGAACACTATTTTCTTTGCGCGGTGCTCTCTCTCGTGCGAAAAGAAGAAGCGTTACAATTAGTAACGTATCTAAATGACGATCTCACTTAAAGATCAGCGCATAGCTGTAATTGGCGGTTCATCTGGAGTCGGCTTGGCCGTTGCGGAGTTAGCCGCGGCTGCGGGAGCCAATGTCACGATCGCGGGACGCGATCAGAAGAAGCTGCATGACGCGGCGGCCAAAATCGGGAAGAGCGTCCGCGCGGAAGTCGCGGACGCGGCGAACGCCGAAGCGATGCGGAACATATTTTCGCTCGTGGGGCCTCTCGATCACCTGGTTCTCACTTTGAGCGGGGCCAAAGGAGCAGGACCCTTTCGCGACCTGAACCTGGATGAGTTGCGGCAGGGCTTTGAAGCTAAGTTTTGGCCGCATGTCATTTCGGCGCAAGCCGCGCTGCCTTCTCTACGCAAAGACGGATCGATTACTTTCATCAGCGCGATCTCTGCGCGCATGGCTAATCCAGGCACCGCCGGTCTCGCGGCGATCAACGGCGCGATCGAAGCGTTGGTTCGACCATTGGCGATGGAACTCAAGCCGCTGCGAGTCAACGCGGTCTCGCCCGGTGTCATCGACACAGCCTGGTGGAATCGCGTTCCAGAAACTCAGCGCACCGCTCTCTTCGAACAATCCGCCGCTCGAACCCCGGCCGGTCGTATCGGCCAATCAGAGGACGTGGCGAAAGCCGTGCTCTTTTTGATCGAGGATACCTTTATGACTGGCGCAGTGATCGAATGCGACGGCGGCCTGCGTTTGACTTAGCTTGATCGATTGACGGACAAGTCGAGCGTACAACACCATTCCGCGCCATCTAACGAAGCAGTAGGAGTTATGAGCAGAATCGCACTTTTCATCAGACACAAAACGATGCCCGGAAAACGGGATGAGGTCAGAGAAGTTTGGGAACGACACATGCAGCCGCTGATCGTTCGAAACAAGTCTCATGAGGCCTACTTCTATTGCTTCGACGATAATGACCCCGATTCTATCTGTGTCTATCAGCAGTATGCTGACCACGAATCGTCGCAAGCGTTTTTAAAAGACCCGGGCTATGTCGCGTATCTGAAAGAATCGAGACTTCTTCTTGCGGGCGAACCTGAAATAACGGCGGCTACTCCAGTTTGGATCAAAGGCAGGTAAAGGGATGGTGATTTCATCAATGCGCAGTGCGCTCTCTTGAGCGCTTCACTCTTGTTTAGCCTGCTGCGCGGTGATGGCGATAGCGACTGAGCCGATGATGATCGCTGCGGCCAGCGCCGTCCGACCCGTGAGAGCTTCGTTGGCGAAAAATGCGCCAAGCAAGACGGCTACGACCGGATTGACGAAGGCGTAGGTTGCAACTTTCGCCGAATCGCAATGGCGCAGCAACCAGATGTAAGCGGTGAAGCCAACGATCGCCCCGATGAGCACGAGATAAACGAACGCGCCTAACGAGAAGGCGGTGATATGGCCGAACTTGAACCCGCGGCTTTCACCGGCCGCGAAACCCGCAATCATCAAGAGCGCACCGCCGCAAAGCATTTGCTGCCCGGCCGCAAGAAAGGGTGAGGATGCGTTGCGCGCGCGGCGCGAATAAAGCGAGCCGATCGACCAAACAAGCGAGGCAAAGAGCAGAAGCAATATCCCAGCGCCGAAGCGGCTGGAATCGGCGCCTGAGGGACGGGTGAGGACCGGAGCGACCAGTAGGCCGACGCCGACAAAACCCCCGGCAAGGCTTAACAGAACCAGTGGTCGAGGACGCGGCGCGGAGCCGCTGAGCCACGCGAGCAGCGCAATGAAGATCGGAACGGTCGCGATAAGGAGGGCCGCGAGACCGGAAGGGACCCATTGTTCCGCAACGGTGACGCCGCCGTTGCCGACAAAGAGCAAACTCGCACCGACCAGTAACGCGGTTCGCCATTCCGCGAGCGAAGATTTCGGCGCGCCCTGCCAGCGCGCAATCGCATACATAAGGATGCCGGCGAGAAAGAAGCGAACGCCGGCCATGAGCAGCGGCGGGATCGATTCGATAGCAAAGCGGATCGCGAGATAGGTCGAGCCCCAGATGAGGTAGAGCGCGGCGAAAGCGGCGATGATGAACAGTCGGCCCGGTGCAGGCGCCGCTTTGGTCTTATAAGTCGAGATATCGTCCACAGTTAAGTAATGTCTTGGTGAGGGAAGGCGAACGGCCGCTAACAGAGGCGGTGGATATCTTTGGTGATCGCAGGAGAAATTATGGCTTCGCCTTGCCTTAGGTATCCAGCCGTTGGCGGTAACGACGCATCTTTGCAATTGCGCCGCAGGTGTCCATCGCGCACCAGCGTCGCCTATTACTCTTCGAATCATCGTAGAAGAGCCAACCGCATTCTCCCTTAGCCGCGCAGCGCTTTAAACGCTCCGGTTCCAGGTTCTGCATGAAAGCGAGGCTCGAGAGCGCGACGCGTTTGAGCGGAAGGTACGAGTCCAGAGCGGAAGATTTCCACGATAGACAATCCTCGGCCTTCGGCGCGAATTCGAGATCGCTCCAGGCTCGATGAATCCACTTGTCAATGGGGGCGAGGGACGCGCGTGAGACCCTGCCGCCATCGATGACATCCGCAAACAGATTGTAAACCTGCTCGCGGAGCTTACGAACCTCCGCCAGGAGCCGCCGAGGCGACGCGGTTTGGTCCAACTTGCGGAGCTCAGCGTTTGTGATCAGTCCAGAACGGGCGGACCAACTGAAATAGCGTGCCGCATCGGACAGGTAATCCTCCGCAACGGGCGCGTCGCGATCGTGAATCGTGTTCACGAAGTCAAGGCAGGGGCGCTGCCCCACCAGAAGAATTGAGTGAAGCGGTCTGGAAGAAACGGGCTCGTTTTGTCGCATCGTATTTTCGGTTGCCTCCTTGAAACGTTACTGTTAAAATATATTTTAATGGTAACATTTATCAAATGCAAAATAAATCGAAGGACTTGAGCAGGACGAGCATCTTGCGCGAATGGCGCGCAGTCATCCGCCGCGAGCTGGCGGCGCAGTACGTGGATTATGTCCAGGCCACGGGAGTCGTAAATTATCGCGCGGTGCCGGGCAATCTCGGGGCGGAAGTTGCGATCCGCGACTTGGACGAGCAGCGCTCGGAAATAGTCGTGCTGAGTTGGTGGACGAACTTGGACGCGATCCAAGCGTTCGCCGGTAGAGACGTAACTCGAGCCCGCTACTTCCCCGATGACGATCAGTATCTGTTGACGCGTCCAGAACGCGTGCAGCACTACCAATCAACAGGACACGGATAGTGGATTTGCGCCTCGGCTATCTCGCCCCCCGAAGCAATCGCTCTACTCCAACTAGGAACAAGGAATGAGGACGGCGCGCCGTTTAAAGATCGTGCGGTTCGAAAACCTCGCGGCGGTGCTTCTGGTCGTCTCGATGGGCGTCAGCCATGCCGACGAACGGGACCCGGCTATGCGTATCATCGTGGAGCGTGCGGTCACTCCTCTCAATGGTCCCTGGCGGTTCCACATCGGTGACGACTCGCGCTGGTCCTCACCGGATTTCGACGATTCGCAGTGGGAAACAGTCGATTTGACTCCCGAGCCAGGAGCGCACGATAGCGACGTAGGTCTCACCAATTATGTGCGCGGCTGGTGGGTGCGCGGACACCAGGGATATGTGGGATTCGCGTGGTATCGCGCTCGGATCAGTATTCACGCCAGTCCCGGCGTCGAAGTTGCTATCTTGGCGCCTGCCTACGTGGAGGATGCCTATCAATTTTTCTGGAACGATAAGTTGATCGGTGGATCCGGCGACTTCGCGAAGGCATCACCGGCCATTTACAGTACGAAGCCGCAGCTCATGCGCGTGCCACCGAGCGACCCGGGGCAAGGTGACACGGTGATCGCGATACGTGTCTGGATGAGCCCCGGAATGGAGCGCGAGCCGGACGGGGGTGGCATGCACATCGCGCCAAAGCTTGGTGAGGCCGAGGCGATCGATACGTCCTATCAGGTGCAGTGGCTGGAGACGGTGCGCGGCTACATCGTGGACGTAATGGAGCCGGCGGCATTTGCCTTGCTCGCGCTACTCGCATGGCGCCTAGCACAGGCCGAGCGCGCCAGAACATTTCACACGTGGCTAAGCGCTGCGCTCCTCCTTACCGCAGCCTTACGGGCGAACCAAGCGCTCTATTTTTGGACTTCGCACGAAAGCCTATCAACCTACCTAGTCGTCAGGTCCACGATCCTGGAACCGCTGGGATTGGCGGTTTGGGTGATGACTTGGCGGAGTTGGTTTCGACTGAACAATCCGCCCTGGTTTATGGGCGCGATCGTCGCCTTGACCGCACTGACGATGGTTCAATCGCTCGCCGGAGACCCAGTCGCCACGACTCGCTGGATTCCCCGAGCAATGATGGCTGTGATTTTCTTGACGAGCTTTGTCGCCGGCGTCCGACGCCGCGAGCCCGACCGATGGTTGGCTGTGGTGGCCATGGTGCTGGTCGGAACCGGACAGTTTGCGGACGAGCTTCTTAGCCTTCACGTGCCGGGCATCTGGTTCCCTTGGGGCACCGGTGTTTCGCGGACGCAATTCGCCTACGCTGGCCTGATCGCTGTCCTCTCCGTGCTGCTGATTAGAAGAATCACACGCATCGCGGTCGGGTCGCGGGACTCGACTCTAAAGGACTGAGTTGTCTGAGCCTGCTATCTTATCGGCCAGTCGAGCGCGGGGCACGAGAACTCGGTGCCTGGCGGAAAGTGTAAGCCGAAGTGTTCGGCAAGCGCCGCGAGCAATTCGGGCGGCGACGCGAACGCTCGCGTCTGCGCGATCCCGGCGCGGCGCACGGTTAGCTCGCGATTGAGAATCGAGACGCGCGCGTCACTTGTCGCGCGCGCGACCACGAGACGGCTTTTGAAATGCGACTGGGGATGCGCGCTGGTGAACCAATTCGCGATCTCCCGATCGATCGGTGGCATCTCCTCGACTGTGAATTCACAAACGTCGTGCCAGCCATCCGCAAAGCGGGCCTGATGGAAGTAGCGACCGTCTTCATGCACGATGCGACGCGGCTCGTGCGGCGTCGTCTGCTCGTCTTCCGTGTCGAGACGCAACGCTCCGTCAGCGACAGTGCTCCAATTCCGGCATCGACGAGCCAGCTCGCGCCTTCGAGTTCGACCCGCAGGAACATATGAGTGCGCGGAGGCGTGAAGTCGCGGGGATGCCCAATCCGCACGCGCGCGCCGAGCGGGTGCGCGTCGAAACCAAGGGTCAGCAGCGCCCGGAGGAAGAGAGTATTTTGCTCGAAGCAGTAGCCTCCCCGCCCGCAGTGCAAAATCTTCTGGTCCACAGCCTCGGGGTCGAGGTTTATTCCTAGTCCGAGGAGCACATCGAGATTCTCGAACGGAATCGAGAGCACGTGCGCGGCGCTCAGCGCATGGAGTGTCGCCAGCGATGGCTCACGGCTGCCCGAGTAACCAATGCGGCGGAAGTAGGCGTCGATATCCATCGAGAACAAGATTAGCCACCGCTCTCCACAGCGAGTCTTCGGCTGGCGAGAGCGTACGTGGCGGGGAGAGAAGACGTTCGATTCATGGGAAACCTGGCCGTGCGCAACCCAAGCGATTAGGCTCAGCTTTCATCGGATTGCCGCACTTCGCTCACATGCCCAGCGACTATGCGCCAGCGATTGTCCTTCTCTCGCGTCCAGACCCGCGTGTAGCGGTAGATACCCTCGACCGGAGAGCCAGCCACCTCGACAGCGAGACGGGCGCGCAGGGAGGTGACGGCCACATCTGGTCCCACCCTACGAATGCGAAGCTCTTCCGGCTCATGGATGCGGAAGCGGAGATGGCCGGAACCGTGCGCCTGCAAATCCTGGATTTTGCTGGCAAGCTGCCCATCAGGGCCAGTAAAGAGCAAATCATCAGAGATCAGCGTCGCCAAAGCGTCCACGTCGGCACCCAGTTGAGCGATTCGCAGGTCTGCTTCGAGCGCGACGATTTCCGGAACACCCTCTCCGGTCAACGCAGCTTGCATCCTGCTGATGTCCAGGTTGGGTTTCAACTCAGGATCAGTAGGTTCTTGCGGAGAATTCATAGCCGTCAATATGGCCTAACATGGATCGGAATCCCGCGCGACGCGTACCAGCATCTTGCCACGACTCTCGCCGAAAAATAAACGTTCCAGCGCGCGCGGCAGTTGCTCGAACCCGTCCACCATCGTTTCCTCAAAGACCAGCTCGCCCGACCGCACCCAGGGCGCGGCCAGCCGCACATACTCGGTCATACGCGGAGTGAAGTCGCGCGCGAGCACACCCTGGATGGTGGCGCGTTGAAAAAGCAGATGCTGGAGAAAGCGCGGCCCGGGTGCGGGCTCGTCCAGTCCGCCGCCGTATTGGCTGATCTGCCCGCAAATCACGACCCGCGCGCGCAGGGCAAGCTGCGGCAAAACGGCATCACTCGTTAGGCCACCGACGTTATCGAAATAAACATCGACCCGGCTTTCGCCGCCGCAGATCCGCGCCAGTTCGGCAGAGAACTTGCGCCATTCGTCAGGCCCAAAACGCCGGTAATCGACGGCTTCATCGGCACCCAGCCGCTCGCGCAGGAACTTGCATTTCTTCTCACCGCCTGCGATACCCACGACCCGGCAGCCGGCGCGTTTCGCAAATTGCACCACGAGCGAGCCGACCGCCCCGGCCGCGCCCGAGACGAGGACCGTTTCTCCGGGCTTCGGCCGCCCCGCTTCCATCAAACCAAACCAGGCGATGCGCCCCGGCATCCCGAGCACACCGAGCGCGGTCGAGACCGGTGCGAGATCGGGATCTAGCTTCGTCGCCTCCAGCGGATGGCAGCGGGCCAGTTCCTGCCAGCCGGTATAGGTTAGGACGAAGTCGCCTGGCGCGAAACCGGTTACCTCAGCGCCAGCGGCGACGACTTGCGCCACGGCACCGGCGCGCTGGACGATGCCTAACGGATGCGGTTCCTCCCAGGTGTTGCGCGCCGCCTGCTGGATGCGCATGTAGGGATCTACACTGATGAAGTGCCCGCGCACGATCAGTTCCTGCGCCGCCGGCGTTGGATCAAAAGCAGTTTCGACTAATTCGTAATGCTCGCGCCCGATTGCGCCCTCGGGCCGTGTGCGGTAAATCCACTGCCGATTACGAAGCGGCATTTCTTTTGCGGTTGAATTCATTGGCTTATTTCTGAATCGGCTCTCGTCATGCTTCTAAACGCACGGGGCGAGGGAGCACCAGAAGGAATGATTTTGCCTGGTTCCGAGACGGATGTGTTTTGAGAATGCGGCGGACTTCTGCGATCGCCTCTGGATCTAATAGGGGCGGGTGGATTTTCACCTTCTTTGCAAGGAGGAGGGGCTGAATGATCCCGATCCATCTTTTGCAGTCTAATGGCGCCTCGTTAGACAAGATATTTTCTGCGCTGTCGACGACGAGAACGAAAAGGATCGAGCGGAACCCACGGCCAGCGGTCTTCGGTCCAAATTGCCACTTCAGGTGGGTAGGCTTCGACTTGATCGAGCGAGCTTATGGTCACGTCGATCCATTCGCACTCTGCGTGATTCCCGACTCGAGCGTCAGGTTAGCGGGCAGAGATAGATCCAATGGTTTCCTGATGCCGATCAAGGAAGTCGGATGTGAGCCGGATCACTTCGTCAGGCGAATCGAGGGTGGCAAAGTGTTCGGTGTCCCAGATGTGAATTTCAGCCTTTGGCGCATCACGCAAATAGGCTAAGGCGCCGGGCGTGGTGAAGAAATCGTCACGGCTTCCCCACATGACAAGAACGGGAACTTTTAGCTTTCGCAGCGTGGCTTGCCATGCCGGATAACGCGCGAGGTTATTGCCGTAGTCGAACCAAAGATCATTGCGCGCTTCGATCACGCCAGGGCGCTGTGCGGAGGCGATCATGAGAAGGATCGCGTCCGGGCTCATTTTGTCCCCCCACTCCCAGCCGGCAGGCTTTGGAAACGGGAGATTCTTCGTGTACTCGGTCCGGCGTTTGTCTATCTCGGCGTTCCGGTTCTTCCAATGGCGTCGCAGCTCGCCATTTTCGTCCTGCGCGCTGGGAAAGCCATCCAGATGGATAACGCCATTCTGGACCATAATGCAGGTGATGTCCCCGGGAGTTTCGTCGATGAGACGAAAGCCAATCGGCACACCATAATCTTGCATGTAGAGCCCGTATTGAGTCACTCCGCGGGCGCGAAGAAATTTGCGAACAGTTTCGGCCAAGTGATCGAAAGTGTAACGGTACGTTTTATGATCGGGCGCGTCGGAATAGCCAAACGAAGGATAATCGACTGCCAAAACATGCCAGGAATGCGAAGCAGCCAACCCTTCCATGACCTCTTGGTACATAATGGAAGAGGATGGATTTCCGTGCAGAAAAACGAGCGTGGGCGCCATACTGGGGCCGCCTTCGCGATAGAAGAGATTGATGCCATCCACGTTCTGCCAGCCATAACTGAGAGCTTCTCCTCTCGCCATCGACAGGGATGCGAAGGCAAAGCCAAATAGAGTAACGATTATTAAATACCTAAGAGGCGTCAGGATGGGTTTCATAATTGATTGATTTGGTTTGTAGCTTCTTACGTGTAAAATGGGCATCCCCTCCGCGAACCGCACCTAAGTGGAATAGCCGTCCATAGGTCATGCCTTTCGGACGATACCTCGCTTTCTTTTCGCGATGGCCCGAACACCCGCCACAAGGCGTTCGACTTCTTCAAGCGTCGTATAACAAGCGCAGCCGGCGCGAGCTAATCCTTGTTCTGCAACTCCCAATCTTTCAACGACGGTCGCTGCCAAGAAATTTCCGTGCGATATGAAAATGGCTTCCTTGGCAAGTTCCTCTGCAATCTCTCGCGACGGACAACCTCTTACGGTGAATGCAACGAGCGCAGTTCGTTCTCTGTCCGGCGCGGGGCCATAGACCTCTATACCGTCCCCCTCTGATAAACCCCGCCATAACGCCCGAGTCAGTTTCCTGTCGCGCAAGTGCAGTTCGGTAAAGAATGCACTGAGTCGTTCGCGACGCGAACCACCTTCGGCTAACGAAGCCATAAAATTGACCGCCGCCCCCGCACCGACGATGGCTTCATGACTCCTCGTTCCGGTTTCAGCTCGTTCAGGACCATAATTTGCTGCGGCCTTGACTTTGGGGAAATCAATTGTCTCGAGGAGCTCCTTGCGCGCGTAAAGAACGCCGATGTGCGGCCCGTAGAATTTGTAAGCTGAACACGCCAGAAAATCGCAGCCAATCTTTTTCACGTCCAGTAGGTTGTGCGGTGCAAAATGGACGGCATCAATAAAACTCATCACGCCAGCCTCCCGCGCCACTTTCACGACATGCTCAATGTCGTTGATTGTGCCCAGCGCATTGGATGCCGCCCCGAGAGCGATCAGCTTCGTCCTTTTGTTGAACAAATGCGGAAGCTTTTCCAACTCTAACTGGCCGCTTTCGGTCTTCATCGGCAGGACTCGAATCCTGACGCCTCGTTCCTCCTCCAGGGCGCGCCAGCTATCCACGTTGGAGTGATGATCCAGTTCGGTAACTATAACTTCGTCGTCCGCTTTTAACGCTCTTCCCAGCGCCCGGGACAAATGAAAAGTCACCGAAGTCATATTTTGACCGAAAATGATTTCCTCGGGAGAAGCATTGAGAAAATCAGCCAAAGCCGCTCTGGCGTTGGCAATCATGACATCGGTCTCATTACTTGATGGATATTCCCAATGCATGTTGGCGTTGTGATTGTACAGGTAATCACTCATTGCCTTAACAACGGCACTCGCAACCTGCGTCCCGCCCGGTCCATCGAAATAAGCGACCCTGCGACCTTTATGAACGCGAGCCAGAGCCGGAAAGTGACTGTGTATCGCATCAATTGATCCCGGTTGCGCAGTCTTGGTGTTTCTCGGATTCATTAAATTGCTTTCTGTCATTTTTCGGTTTCTTGCGAGTTAGCTCGCATACTTTTCGAGTTGCTGACGGAACCTGTGCCGCCAGTCTTCCGGTAAGGCCTCGACTTCCACAGCCCGCTGCAGCGTCTTGAAATCGTCTTGTTCAAACAGACGCAGGCGAATGACGTCTGCTACCGTGATCCCATGGTCATCGCGATCGAGCGGCGCCATTGCATCGCCGGCTTTCACCATTCCTTCACGCGTAACCGCAAGGTAAAATCCTGAGCGCCGGCTGGCTGAAAAGCGCTTTACCATATCAGGTCGGCCGACTCTGATACCTAGCTTATAGCAGGGCATTCGCGGCTCCGTCACCATGACTTCCGCTTCGCCGATACGAAAGCGGTCTCCAATATTCGCGGATTCTTCAAGCAACCCTTTCAGCGTAAAGTTTTCACCGAATACGCCGAAAGGAAGCGGAACACCGGGCAACTCGTATTTCCAGAACTCGTAGTGCTCACTCGGGTAAGCGTAGACCGCTTTGCTCACTCCTCCGTGGACCGTGAGATCCGCCTGCCTATCACCCACGAGGTTGAGCGTTTCTAGCCAGACTGGTCCCTTAACAGGTTCCTTGAAAATGCCCGTCGTTATAAGCTTGTCTCCCCACTCAATTGCACGCGGCAGGCCGACATTCACGGATAACAGTTTCATCACGCTTTCTACAAGTTTCACTGCGCGTCGGCGCCCGCCATTTCCCAGCCAATCATCGCCTGCTTTCTCGCCCTGCCATAATGGTAATCACCCACGTCGCCATTCTGGGTAATGATTCGGTGGCAGGGAATCAGGTAAAGGATGGTATTTGCCGCAACAGCCCTGCCGACGGCTTTGGCGGCCGTCGGTCGGCCAATTGACCGCGCGATGTCCTGGAAGGAGGCAACATTTCCGTACGGAATGCGGAGCAAGGCTTGCCATACCATTATCTGGAAGTCACTCCCCCTGACTAGTAATTTCAGGCTTTCGTCACGATCATGCTTCTGAAAGACCTTCTTCACATACGGTTGAGTAAAAGAAGGTTTGTGGAAAAGCTTGGCCAGGGGCCATCGGCTGGAAAACACTTCAAATTCATCCCTGCTGTGGTCTTCATCGATGAATTGGAGCGCGCAAATACCTTTGCTCGCTACGGCTATGAAACATAAGCCGAAGGGTGAAGCATGGTAGCCGTAGTATATCGTAAGGTCTTTGCCTCTCGTCTTGTACTGCGCGGGACTGACACCCTCGACCGTCGCGAACAAGTCGTGCACCCTTGACTGACTGGACAGACCGGCAACATCGGCTGCCTCCATCATGTTAGCGGTCGTTCTGAGCTTCTGCTTTAGATAATCGGCTGTCAGGTACTGGAGAAACTGCTTGGGGCTGAGACCTACCCAATCAGTAAAGATCCGGTGTAGATGGAACGGGCTGACATGAACATTCCGAGCGATCTCGGCCAGCGTCGGGTGCGCCTTGAAGCTTTTGCTCAGATAACCAATCGCCTTCTCGACGCGATAATAATTATGGATGTCGGGCATGTTGGTTGAGCAAGCCTTGTGTAGTGCGGATCAATTCGTGCCGTAGCAGCAACCAGGTAAGTTCATAAAAGGGGCGCCTGCGAAGATCAGCTTACGGCTTCCGTGCGAGCAGCGGTCTTGTCGCGCTTCATCGGAGTGATGCGCGCGCCCATGCTAGCTAACTGCAAAAGAGCGGAACGTCTCACTTCCTCAGCGGATAGTGAGCCCAACTGCTCGTGTGCCATATCGCACGCCCCAGTCGCGTTTGGATCAAGAGAGACGCCAAGTCCTTTCATGATTGCTTCCCGCGCCGTCGTCGAAACACAGCCATGCGTGTAGAAGCCCGTGATTAATACTTCATCAACTCCAAGCTTCTCCAGCCAGGCGCCAATCTTTGAGCCGGTGAATGCGCCGTAAACGTCCTTGTGAAATTCATTTTCCAGACTCCTTCCCTCTTGCGGCCCAAAGCCATCGTAAAACTGACTGCCCCACGTCCCGGGCACGAATGCCGATGACTCATCGGGCTTATTAAAGTGCCGGACCCAGGCGACCGGGCGATTCTGTCGCCGTGCTTCCGCCACCCGCTCACTGATTGCCTGGGTGGCCTGGTCAAAGTTTGGTACAGCTCGTTTTCCGTTGCTCGAGAATTCATTTTGTCCGTCGATAATGATTAGTGCTTCCATAGTCGGTTTGTGATGCCCAGAATTAAACCGTGACAAAGCAGCTGCCAATCCAGTTCTTGCTAACTTTCGCCAGCAGCGGCTTTGAAGGTTGAGATGGCTCGCCGAGAAGAACGAGCGTGCTCCGAAATGACGGAAGATTTTGCAACGTCCGGGATTGCCACGGGCGAGTCGGACATTTTCGTCCGCTCGTGCGGGTTCGGGCGGCCGATCCTCAAACGCATTTAATGTGGCGCGGAATAGCGCCGTTGCTTGCGCGCGACTTTACGGTCGTCTGCGCCGATCTGCGGGCTCGCGGCGCATTACCTGAAAGCGTCGAGACTTCTTCTCGCGGGTGAACCGGAGATAACGATAGCAACTCCTGTTTGGACGAAAGATGGCTAGTCCGCTGCCATTATGTGCTCGGCCAGTCGAGCGCTGGACACTGGAACTCCGTACCCGGCGCAAAGTGTAAGTAGAAGAGTTCGGCGAGGACTGAGAGCAGCTCGCTTGCCGATGCCAGCGCACGCGTTTGCGCGACGCCGGCGCGGCGCACGTTCAGCTCGCGATTGAGAATCGACACGCGGCCGCCGTCCGGTATTGCCCGTGCGACCACGAGCCGGCTCTTGAAGTGCGACTGAGGATGGGCGCTGGTGAACCAATTCGCCAGCTCCCGATCGATCGGCGGCATCTCTTCGAGCGTGAATTCGCAAACATCATGCCAGCCATCAGCGAAGCGGACCTGATGAAAGTAGCGACCGTCTTCACGCACGATGCGACGCGACTCGTGCGGTGTCGTCTGCTCGACATCGGTTTCGAGACGCAAGGCCGCGGTCAACGAGAGCGCTCCAATTCCAGCGTCGGCGAGCCAACTCTCCCCATCGAGATGGACCCGAAGAAACATATGAGTGCGCGGGGGGGTGTAATCGCGAGGATGCCCAATCCGCACGCGTGCGCTGAGCGGGTGCGCGTCAAAGCCAAGCGTCTACAGCGCCCGAAGAAAGAGCGTGTTCTGCTCGAAGCAGTAGCCACCGCGGCCGTCATGCAAAATTTTCCGATCGACCGCCTCGGGATCGAGGCTGACACCTCGTCCGAGAAGGACGTCAAGGTTCTCGAACGGGATCGAGAGAACATGCGCGGCGCAGAGCGCATGGAGCGTCGCCAGGGACGGCTCACCGCGGCCAGAGTAACCGATGCGGCGAAAGTAGGCGTCGATATCGATCATCGAAAAAGGTTGCGACATCCGTGCGCTGGCGAGCGTCGCTCACCGATGAAGAGGATTAGCCATGGAAACGTCGGGCGAACAGCAGCAATCGTTGGCGACATCGGATGGTTGCGTGCTTCCAAGTCGAGTCAGTCGAGACAACGAAAAAGGAGATCACGAGGCCTTTTGATCGACAATTTCACGGAGCACGTCCGCTACCGAGTCGATTTCAATTTCGGTGTTGTAGTAGTGTGGTGAAATCCGCACCGCCGAAGTTACGCCACGTTTCCCGAGATCGAGAAGTCCAAACCATTGAAGCGTCGCCGCGGTGTTGATACCGCGCTCGCGCAGGAGATACACCACATCGGATCCGTGGCGATCACCGATTTGTGCGGTGACGATCGCGCAGGGCTCTCGCCCACGGTCCAGCACCTGCACGCCTGGAATCGCGCGCAACAAGTCGCGAAGCCGAGCCCCCAGTGCAAACGCACGGGCGTGTGCGACATCGATGCCGACCGTCATCGCGTAGCGCGCCGCGGCGTCCAGACCGAGCACGAGCGCGTAGGGAAATTCCCAATCTTCGTAGCGACGCGCCGTCGCCGCAATCTCATAGCGGTCTGCCGCAGTCCAGGTAGCGCCGCGCATGTCGATAAACAAAGGGTGATCACCGCGTGCGAGCGCCGCGTCGGACGCGTACATAAAGCCGATTCCGCGCGGGCCACGCAGAAATTTGCGCGCCGTCACCGACAGATAGTCGCAACGCAACCGCTTCACGTCGATCGCCAGCTGCCCCACCGCCTGACATGCATCGATCGAGTAGGGAATCCCGAACTCGGTGCAGACCGCGCCCACGTCCTCGACATCCTGGACGAGCCCGGAATGCGTGGGAATCCACGAGACCGCAACCAGTTTCACCCGATTTCGCTCTCGTTTGAGGATGTCGCGAACCGAATCAGGATCGACCCCGCCCTGCGCGGCGTCCTCAGCATGAAGAATCCGAACGCCGAGTCTTTTAGCCAATGCCAGGTATTGAATTTGATAGGACGTGTAATCGGATCGCGTCGTGACGATCGCGTCCCCAGGCGCGAAGTCGAACGAACTGACGGTTTGAATGAATCCCGTGGTGGCATTGCTAACGATCGCGATGTTGCGCGGCGCGCCACCCACGAGTTGAGCAAGGGATCCGTAGGTCCCGTCGACGGCCTCTTTGCGAGCATCCGCCGCCTCGTAACCGCCAATCTCGGCCTCGAGATGCAGGTGCGCGGTTATGGCGTCGGTGACGGTCCGGGGCATAAGACCGGCACCGGCGTTGTTAAGATGTGCGCGATGCGTGCAACCGGGCGTGTCGGCTCGCCAGCGTTCAATATGTGCGTTCATAAGTGATGCAAAGGAGTTGGAGCGAGCGAGACTGGTGTTTGTGCGTTTGAGAAATGCATACTTTAGTGGATAAGAGAAGCCACTATAGAAGACACCGCTAGCCGCCGTCAAGCAGCCTTGAAAACTTTGACAAAGCGCGCGCCGCTCGCGAGCCTGCGTCGCGAATGCCTGCCAAGAAACGTGCAAGGATGCGAAAACCGGTCGGCTTTGGGGAGGCGCTGCGCGCTCGGCGCGGGATCCTCGGGTTTACACTCGAGCAACTGGCGAAACGAAGCGGTGTGAGCAGAGCGATGCTGTCCGATGTCGAGCGGGGCCGAAAGAGTCCCACGCTCCGGGTAGCCACCCAAATCGCGGCCGCCTTGGGCGTCATGCTCTCCGAACTCCTCGCTGGTAGCGTGGCAGCGAGCGCCGAGATTTTGCGCGCAACGGAGCGCTCCGGGCTCATCGATCCGGAAAGTGGTGTGAGCCGCACGGTGTTGTCTCGGTTGCTCCTTGGCCGCGGACTCGAGATGATTTGGTATCGGTTTCCACCATTGGCGGCAACGGGGACCTTCCCGGCGCATGGTTCCGGAACAACCGAGCACATCACCGTGTTGACCGGTTCGATCGAGATCAGCTTACCGACCGAAATCATCACCCTCCGTGCAGGCGATTCCGCGACATTCAATGCCGACTGTCGTCATTCGCTCAGGAACCTGTCCCGGCGGCAATCGGAGGTGATGCTCCTCATCGCACATTCAGGCGCTGCGTCCTAAAAGGAAATTTCGCTCGTTCGGCTTCCTGCCTCGCATTAACAAATGGCTGTGTTGCCAATCAATTAACTCGTTTCTTGCCGCCACCGATGACTCGCCAGCCGTCTCTCCTATACTCCTGGCGGCGGCGCGATCTGCGTCCCTTGCGCTGCGACTATTCGCCAGCGGTCACCTCGCTCGACAAATACATGCGTGTAGCGGCTGCTGGCGCCGAAAGGCTGTCCGTTAAATTCACCCCGCATCTTTGTTCGACCAGTCACCACGGCAGTCTGGCCGTAGGTGCGAACCCTGAATTCTTCGCGGACGATATTGCCAAACTTTAGCTGTCCGCTTCCGATCACTTCGAGGAGTGCCGATTTCGCGATCTCGGAGCCTGACATCACGTCGATCAAGACGAAGTCGTCGCTCAGGACATTGTCCAGCGTCCCAAGGTCTGCCTCGATGAGTGCGGCGAAGAACTCTTGTTCTGCCTCATCTGGTGTTTGCTCATTCATGTTCGTTTATCGGGAATCACACTATCTTCTACCGGCCTTGGGGCTTTCGCTTTTCGAGCGATGACCTGGACCACCGCCCCTTGCCCTCGATGAAACTTGCCCTCGTTCACTTCTCTTTCGATTTCGACCCCGTGCAGGAAATCGAGGCCGCGCAGTTCCTCGCGCAAAGCCGCCAGCGACATAAACGAATCTGATTGGTCTTCAGGCGGCCCGCCAACTCCCTCTGTTTTCAACTGGCGAACGGTATAGGCTTCGAGCATGAAGACGCCTTCCGGCGCCAATGCCTCAACCACCTGGGCGTGAAGCGCTCTTCTCGAAGCGGACGGGATATGAGCGAAGATCGACACGATGCCGTTCCAATGACCAGCCTGGAAGGCGACGTTCCCGAGATCGGCAACTTCCGTAGCGACGCTCACGCCTTCTTGTGCAGCGAGTGAAGTCGCCTTTGCGAGGCCCACTTCAGAAAAGTCTATGGCGTGAACGTCGAATCCGAGCTTGGCCAAGAAGACCGCATTCCGGCCTTCACCCTCAGCCAGACAGAGAACACGCCCTTTCGGCAGCTCTGATGCATGGGCGGCCAGGAAATCATTGGGTTTCCTGCCGTACACATAATCCGGCTCGCGATATCTTTCGTCCCATATGCTCATCTGCCTAGTTTCGCGTTTGATGATGAAAGAGCGAATGCGGCTTCAATCTGGGCAACCCTCGCAGGTGCTCGGCTGGGCATGAATGGGCAAGAGTGCGAGGATTTGGCGTGACCACGATCCACCATCTCAATTGCGGCGTTCTCCACGCACCGCCTTATCCGCGCGCCTCCTGCCACTGTCTCCTGCTCGAAGGGCCGGATACGCTCACCCTCATCGACACCGGCATCGGTCTGGCGGACGTGGCCAACCCGCTCGAACGAATTGGACGACCGCTCATCGATATCGCCGGGTTCAAGTTCAACGAGACTGACACTGCGGTTCGTCAGATCGAGCGGCTGGGGTTCCGGGCCACCGACGTAACTGATGTCGTCCTCACTCGCGGCGACCCCGACCACACGGGCGGGCTGGCCGACTTTCCGGAAGCCGACATACATATCAGTGAAGAAGAACACGCACGGGTCCTGAGCGGGAACGCCCGATATCTGCCGGCGCACTTTGCCCATGGGCCGCGATGGAAGACTTACCCGCCATCCACACGCCGTTGGTTCGGACTGGAGGCGAGACCGATCGCCCTGTGTTTGGCGTCCGAGGTACTCCTGATTCCGCTAGCTGGTCACACCCTTTGTCACAGCGGAGTCGCGATCCAACAAGGGGAGCGATGGTTGTTGCACGTTGGCGATGCCTACTATTTGCGGGTCGAGTTGGTAGGCGACAATCATCCGGTATCGGCGTTGACGACTCAGAGGGCGGACGACGATGCCTTACGCCGCCAGAGCCTCGAACAACTTCGACGTCTGGCGCGAGACCACCAAGCAGAGGTCGAAATCGTCGGATATCACGATTTCACCGAGTTTCCGCAATGATCCCGGCGTTGATCGCTGGTGGTCTCATTGGATCGGCGAAAGCGAAGGATAAGCGAATGCGCATCGAGCCAAATATTGCTCAGGTTCCTGCGCTTTTTGGCGAGGCCAGCCGCGCGGCCCTTCTAATGGTGTTACTCGGTGGGCGCGCGCTGTCGGCGGGCAAATCGGCGCGAATCGACGGAGCGGGCGTGACGGCGGCGAGCGGTCATCTTGCGAAGCTGGTCGGCAGCAAGCTGGCGCTTACTGGTGAATCGGGTCGGTCCACGGCACGTCTTCTGGATGCTCGACCATCGGAATATCGAGATTAACGAAGATCGATTTCTCGCCACTCCGTAATATCACGATTTCCAGCTGCTCATCCTCGTTATCGAGGTGGACGATCTCGAGGCTGTGATCGCATGGGTTCGTGCCGCAGGCATTGCCTTCGAGTATGGACCAGTGGACGAGCCATGGGGTGTGCGGCGCTTTCTTCGTCCGCGATCCTTTTGGACGTCTGCTCAACATTCTCTCGCACGGTCGGTGATTTATTTTCGGGCGGCGAAACTGGCCGAAAACGGATCAGAACCGCGTTCACCCGCAGGGGCGGATCGTTTTATCATCGACGCACATTTCATCCGCGGTCGAATTGTCGGAAGTTACTTTGCCCGATAATCTGGGCGGATGATCTACCATTGCATTCGCTACACGATTGATCGGCACAAGATCGGCGACTTCGAAAAGTACGCGCGCCGCTGGATGGAAGGCGGCATCATCCGGCGCTGTGGCGGCGAGCCGCTCGGCTATTTCCTTCCCAAAAAAGGGCTCGGCGGACCGGACAACATCGCCATGACTCTGATTGGCTTCGAAAGCCTGGCCGCGTACGAGGCTTACCGAGAGAAGCTGATGGGCGATTCGGATGCGAAAGAAAATATCGCATTCGCCGAAGAGTCGCGCTGCATTCTGGTCGAGGATCGCTCATGGTTTTCACGCCTCGGCGAAGATGAAGGATAAGTGAATGCGCATCGAGCCGAATATTGCTCAGGTGGCCGCGCTTTTCGGCGAGCCCAGCCGCGCGGCCCTTCTCACGGTGTTGCTCGATGGGCGCGCGCTGCCGGCCGGCGAACTGGCGCGGACGGCTGGAGTGGGTGCGACGGCAGCGAGCGGTCATCTCGCGAAGTTGGTCGACGGTGACCTTCTCGCAGTCGAAGCAGAAGGCCGGCATCGCTATTACCGCCTTGCCAGTCCGGCAGTGGCGACGGTGATCGAAGACTTGGCGCAACTCGCCGGGATACCGGCGGTCTTGAGTCAGCCGAAACTCTCGGCCCACGCCAGCGCACTGCGCCTGGCCCGCTCTTGTTACGATCACCTTGCAGGCGAGTTAGCCGTAGCCATCGCCACCGCGCTGGAAAAGCGCAAATATCTCGTTCGCGGAGAAGGAAAGAGTTACAAGGTCGGTGGCAAAACCGCTCGCCGCTGGTTTGCCAGACAAGGGATCGACCTCGAGACTTTGCGACCTGGGCGCTACGGCATCGCGCGACAGTGTCTCGATTGGACGGAGCGACGACCTCACCTGGCCGGGCCGTTGGGCGGCACGTTGTTTTTGACGTGGTGTGATGCCGGCTGGCTGAAACGCCATCGAGCTCAACCGCGTCTGGTTGAAGTAACCATTCTTGGACGCCGCAAGTTTCGAGAAGAACTCGGCATCTCGCTGCATAGCTAAGCCCTCAGCCAAGGAACGCTCAACAACATATGGAAAGAAGGAGTTCACCGATCCAAATCCCGGAGGCCCTCACCGGCTACCTGGCGGCGTATTTTTGTTCATTGGACGATCTGGCCTACATGACAGAGAGCACAGTGGCGCAAATCGAAAAATTAATCGCCAACGGGTTTGTTCCGCGATGTTCGTACGAGATCACCTCGGACCGGCAGCTCGTATCATTCGTCTTTGGCTCGATTCCTGGCGCTTCGGCGCCGATGGGTCGCTATTTCGCGTTGAGCAACGCGGTCTGGATTCGGCGTGCGCTTGCTTTATCGAAAGGCAACCGCCTCGAAACGGCGCAAGCGCAATTCGAGGCGCGGTTTAAAAAAAAGTATCTTGGCGCGTTGCGCGCGCGTTCGCCACGCGCAGACACCGCGGAGACCAACTGGCAAGACCAGCTTGGAAACACGCTAAAGCACTTCCGGGCGGGGACCTACGGGCTGTGTGTCCGCGACTGCGTTTCGGTGGACCGCATCGCGCGCAAGCAGACCGTGGTCGAACAACTCGAGCGGCTCACGGCCGGCGGGACTCGTCACGACTTCGATGCCTCTGAGGCGCGGGAGGTTCGACTGGCGATCATCGAATACAATGCGATCGCGATGCCATTTTCGCCGCTCGACTATTCATTAAGTAGCCGGAAAAGACTGGTCGCGGACCTTTTGCCATTCGTCCTCCCAAACGGTTTCGAGCACTCCGGGTTACCAAGCTTTCAGCGAACAAGAGAAGGGAAATGAATGGCTAAGAAGTCTGATCAAATCGCCGGTTACAATTATGGCCACGCAGCGACGGCGCGTTCGCCCGTTTCACTCGAAGAGCTACGCCAGCTCGAAGAAACAGTTGGCTGGAGCGAAGAAGACAGCGAAGTGTTACAGCGCCACGGCGCAATCTTCAGAAGTCACGCCGGAGCGATGGTCGATTCCTGGCGCGCCGTGATCGGCGCGCAGCCGCACTTGGCGAAATGGTTCTTCGACCCCTCGGGCAAACCGGATGAGCAATACAAAGCGCGGGTTAAGAAACGCTTTGTGCAATGGGTGCTGGATGCCTGCTTTCGTCCGCACGATCAGGCCTGGCTGGACTATCAGGAAGAGATCGGCCTGCGTCACACACCGGAAAACAAGAATAAGACCGACGGCGCCCACACGCCGCCGGTCGTTCCGCTGCGCTTCCTGCTCGGCTTTGTCACCACGGTAACCATCGGCACGCGCAAGTTTTTGACCAATGCGGGTGTAGCGGGTGACGACTTGCAGAAACTGGAGGCCGCCTGGGCGAAGACGGTGCACTCCACGTCACCCTCTGGACCAGACCCTATGCGAAAGAAGGACTTTGGTGAACCAGCAGGGATACTCTGGTCGCGCGATTCGCATAACGAATGTTTCCCATGCGGGATCACTGGCTGTTCCGTGTTGCCTTTCCGTTTGAGGCTGGTCTTGTTTCGTCGAATTACTCCACTCCGCGATGCGCGCTTCCCGATTCGAGACCCGTTTTACCGCCGATTTCATCTGCCGATTTCTTCTTCGTAGCGACGGACGAATTCTGGAAATCGGCTGCGGAGAAGGCGAACTCGCAGCGCACTTATCGCAGCTCGGCTTCCGCGTCACCGCAATTGACAGCGACGAGGAATCAATCGCCGCGGCTCGTTTGCTCGGAGTGGACGCGCGCATCGCCGAGTGGCCCGAATTTAGCGACGGTCGCTTTGATGCCGTCCTGTTTACCCGATCGCTGCATCACATTCACCCTCTGCAAGGCGCAGTAGAATCGGCAGCGGAATGCTTGTCCCCCGGCGGGTGCATCATCGTGGAAGACTTCGCCTACGAGTCCGCCGATGAGCGAACGCTGCGCTGGTTTGCCAGCGCGAGTCGGATTGTTGCGGCCGCTGGCTTGCTCAGCGAGCAGAATGAATTCATTGATGAACTCTTGTCGACCGATGGCTCTCTCGCGGCGTGGAGCAAACATCATGATCATGATCTGAGCAGCGCGGCTCAGATTGCGGAAGCCCTTGAGACCGTGTGCGGGAAAGTCATCGCAGAAAACGCCCCTTATTTTTTCCGCTATCTGGCAAGAGCGATGGGCAACCTGGAGCAGCGTGACGGAGTAACCGCAGCATTGGCCGGGCAGGAGAGCGAGTTGATTTCACGAGGAGCAATCATCGCGCTGGGAAGACGCTTCGTTGCGACGCGCAAAGGCCGCCCCTGATGATGAAGATCGAGGAATAAGTGGTGAACTTGATCGCCCCTTGTTGACTCGCTCACCTTGCGTTGTCAGGCCTCCGAGCGGAAACTCGTTTCGAAATGAAGGCGCTTTCCGATTATGCGCAAAAGTTCGATCGGTTGCGCGACAACTGCCCGGTCCGCGCCGCTATCGACGTGATTCGGGGGCGCTGGAAACCGTCGATCCTTTGGGAGTTGCACGGAAATACAAAGCGATTCTCGGATCTGCAGACGGCCCTGGCCGGGGTGACGGCGCAGGCCCTCACGGTGCAACTGCGCGAGTTGGAAGCGGATGGCGTGGTGGCGCGAACCGTCTATGCTGAGGTTCCAGCGCGAGTGGAATATGCGCTCACCCCGCGCGGTCGCGAGCTCTCTGCCGTGATGGACGAACTGGAAAAATGGGGCGCGGACTATCTGGCCCGTTCCGCACATTGATCTGGCCCTAACAAACGGATGCGCGCTCACATTCTTGTGAGTCACTCAGAAACTTGCGATGAAGCAAAGCGGGAAAATCGAGCGCACTCTGCGCTCGTATGAAATCGCTTCTTATGATCAATGCCAGCGGACGCGTCACGCGTTCGGTCACCCGACAACTCACGGCCCGCTTTGCCGACGGATGGCGCGCCCGGCAACCCAGCGCGGAAATTATCGCCCGCGATGTCGGCGTCCATCCCCCGCTCCCGGTGGATGAAGCATGGATAGCCGCTGCCTTTGCAACTTCTGAATCGCGCAGCGCAGAGATGCAGGAAGCTCTCGCGCTCAGCGACGCGCTCAGCGACGAGATCGTCCGGGCCGATGCCATCGTCCTGGGAGTGCCGATGTACAATTTCGGCATGCCGGGACAACTGAAGTCTTACATCGATCAAATCGTTCGCATCGGGCGGACGTTTGCTTTCGATCTTACCGCGGCCGATCCCTATCTCCCGTTGCTGGAATCGAAGCCGGTCATCATCGTCATCTCGGCGGGCGACGGATCGGTTCACCCTGGCGGCGCGCTCGCGCACCTCAACTTTCTCGAGCCGCACTTGCAAACCATCCTCGGTTTCATCGGGTTAACCGATCTCCATTTTGTCCGTGTCGGCTACGACGAGTATCAGGATGATCGATTCGCTCAATCGATCGGCGCAGCGCAGGTGACACTTGAAGGAATTCTGGATCGTCTCACCACCAGGACCCCATCTCCCGGCCAAGCTGATCTGACACCGTTGCCAATGCCGGCAACGCTCGCTGTGGCCTGAATAGTTGCCGTCTCTTCGCTCACGCTACAAGTAAACGAAGAGGTTTATGAGCGACGAGGATACCCGCGAGTATTTCAATACGGTTGCGACACAGTGGGACGATATGCGTCAGCGGTTCTTTGGCGAAGGCGTCCGTGTGGCGGCGATTCGTGCTGCGGAGATTTCACCGGCGCTGTCGTGGCTGATGTCGGCATCGGGACTGGCTTTTTGGCAAAAGAAGCTTTGGCGGCCGGAGCACGGGTGATTGGGATTGACTCCTCAGAGGGGATGCTGGCAGAGGCGCACACAAGATTTGTCGGCGACCCCTTTGAAGCGCGCGCGGGCGACGTCGATTCCTTGCCGCTGAAGACCGGCGAAGTGGATGCCGTGCTCGCGAACATGGTCCTGCATCACGCCCCGAATCCGCCAAATGCCATCCGAGAGATGGCAAGAACACTCAAACCAGGAGGGAAGCTCGTCATCACCGATGCCGACACACACGAGCATGAGTGGCTGCGCACCGAACAACTCGACCGTTAGCTTGGATTCGAGCGCTCCGATATCGCGCGCTGGTTTGAGGATGCCGGATTGATTGATGTCGCCGTCGGTGACACGAACGAGATTTGCTCACCTACCGCCCAATGCGGCGAGAGGGGCTGCAATCACAATCTTCATCGCATCTGGCCGGAAAGCTGGCTGATTGAGTTTGCAACCCAGCCGAGGAAGTTGGCTGCTCCAGGTTTGGCTTCATTAACCGGCATAGGACACCAAGAAGACGTCGTAGAGGCCGATTCAATCCGCGCATGTGCTCATCGCGTCAGCGCGTTCATGGTTGGATGAAGGTTGCGATGTCCTGGTTAACCCGTTCCATATGGGTCAGGAAGAGGCCGTGGGGTGCGCCGGGGTAGACCTTCAGGATCGCGCCCTTGATCCCAGCTGCCGTGGGCCTCCCCGTGATCTCGAGCGGAACACTGGCATCATTATCACCTTGGATCACGAGGGTAGGCCGATCAACTTTCGGCAGGTCTGGCCGCAAATCGGTTTCGGCGAGCGCCTTGTTGCAAGCGATCGCGACTGGCACCGGTGTCTGCTGCATGTCGCGAACGAGCCAATCCATCATCTGGGGTGACGTTTGCGACAGGAAAAACGGAAGCTTGTTGTCCTCGATCCATTTCGGGAAGTCGCTGGCCCACTCCGCGCGGACCTGCGCCAGTGCGGCATCGGGAAGGCCGTTGGGGTTGTCAGCGGTCTGGAGCAAGAAGGGAGTCGCCGGCGCGAGCAGGACGATCTTCGAGACTTTTGATGTTCCGTGGCGGCCGACGTAGCGCAGGATTTCGCCGCCGCCCATTGAGTGGCCCACCAGCACGACATCTTGCAGATCGAAGGCGTCAATGACATCGGCGAGGTCGTCCGCCATCGTGTCCATGTCGTATCCATCGGAGGGTTGGTCTGAGCGGCCGTGTCCGCGGCGGTCAAAGGCCACACACTGCACGCCTAGCGCGGCGAGATGCGCCATCTGATAGGTCCACATCTGGCCCGACAGCGCCCAGCTATGAAGGAAGACCACCGCCCGGCCATCGCCCCAGCTTCGGCAAAAGACGTTGACGCCGTGCCTCGTCCGCACACTGCTTGGCCCCGTGCGCGTCGCTTTCACCGCGGGGACCTTCCTGCGGGCGCCAATTTGGTCTGATTGAGTCATAGTCCCACTATTGCGTCTGATTGGGATGCGGTCTTAAAACATTTCGATTTTGACTACAGAATTGGCGACGCGATGGCGGAAGACGGAGTGCAGCTCTCATGAGATTATTTTTTCCTGTAACACCTGTGCGCCCATCATTAACCGGCGCGCTTGCTGAGCGTTGAACGTTCGTTTCCTGATGAACAGTGAGCCACGGGACGCGCCATTTTCAGGAAGCACCGCCGCTGCTGTTTCGCCACAAGAAAGCGTGGATGACCTGGCTGGGGAAAAACCATGACAGCTCTTCCGGAGTGTGGCTGCGATTCGCGAAAAAGGCGTCTGGTTTGAAGTCGGTGTCCTATCAGGAGGCGCTCGACGCCGCTCTCTGCTACGGCTGGTTCGATGGCCAGGCGAAGAAGGGCGACAGCGAGGAATACTGGATTCAGAGATTCACTCCGCGGAGAAAAAGGAGCATTTGGTCGAAGCGCAATCGAGAGAAGACGCTGGCCCTGATCGAGAGCGGCGAGATGAGACCCGGCGGGCTCGCGGAAATCGAGCGCGCAAAGCAGGATGGACGCTGGGCTGCCGCCTACGACTCACCGAAGAATATTACCGTGCCGCTCGATCTGCAGGTCGCCTTGGACAAGAATAGACGGGCGAAGTCCTTCTTCGAAGTCCTCGACAGCCGGAAACGATATGCAATTCTCTTCAGGATTCACACCGCAAAAAAGGGGGAGACCCGGACGCGGCGCATTCAACAGTTCGTCGCCATGCTGGCGAAGGACGAAAAGCTTTATCCGTGAAAGTATGGATTCAACGCACAGAAGAAAATTATGAACGACGATTTGCATAACTTTGAAGAGTTTATGAAGCAGCGCGAGGAAGCGTCGCGAGCTTTCGTAAACGGAGACATCGGTCCGCTCGATCGCATCGCGACGCACACTTCACCTGCGACCATTTTTGGCCCAAAAGGGGACTACGTCGAAGGAGCGGACGAGGTGAACGCAGCCAACGCGAGCGGCGCCAAGCTCTTCGAATCGGGTAGCGAATGTAGCTTCGAGATACTGCAAATGGCAGCTCACGATGGGCTGGCCTATTGGGCAGGGATTCAGCGGAGCACCGTTCGCATGAAGGGAAAGACTTGCGGGTAACAGAAGCGTTCCGCCGCGAAGGCGATGACTGGAAACTGGTCCATCGCCACGCTGACCCTCTGAAGTCCGAACCTGAAGCAAAGAAGTGATGATCTGCTTGGGTTTCGTCGATGCCTGAGCGGGGAAGCTCCGTTAACTATCAATCAATGAAGAAGGTGTTTTTTCTTTTTCTCGTGTTGGCGTGTAGCGTCGTTTTGGGTCAATCTCCATCGAAGCGCCAGACTGATCCGCTGGTCGCGGCGCTCGGGGATAGTTTCGTTTCCGAGACCGCGAAGGTGAATGGGACGACGCTACATTATACTCGCGGCGGAACGGGTCCCGCCGTCATCTTGATCCATGGATTTCCGCAGGATTGGTATGAGTTTCACAAAGTCATGCCGCACTTGGCAAAGAACTTCAGCGTGATTGCGGTTGATTTACGCGGGGTTGGTGGTTCGGCAGCGACGGCGGGTGGTTACGACACCGCGAACCTGGCAAAAGACATTCACGATCTCGTCGCACACTTGAAATTGAAGCAAGTTTACATCGCCGGACACGACATCGGCGGAATGGTCACTTACGCCTACGTCCGGCTTTACCCACAGGAAACAAGGGGAGTGACGATTCTGGACGCACCGCTCCCCGGCATAGAGCCGTGGAACGAAATCAAGAGCCGTCACAGGGATTGGCATTTCGCTTTTCACCAAACGCCGAACTTGCCTGAGAAGTTAATTGCTGGTCGGCAGTTTCTGTATTTCCGCGAAGGATTTTTCAATCGCTTTATGCTTGATCGTAAGTCTGTCTCCGACGCCGATGTAACTCACTATGCGAGTGCTTACGCCGCTCCCGAGCAACTGCGCGCCGGTTTGGAGTTCTACCGTGCCTTTCCCGTTGACGAGAAATTTGGCGAGGCGCAGCAAAGTGCGATTGACGTGCCAATAGTGCT
>JACDGM010000060.1 GCA_013815325.1 Chthoniobacterales bacterium | reverse complement strand
GCATCATCGCCAGCGCTGTGCGCGAGCGGAAGAATGGCAACGTCGCCACCTACATCCTCAATCGTTACATCAACTATTCCAACCTCTGCGTGCTCTCCTGTCAGTTCTGCGCGTTTGCCGCGAAGAAGCGCGACCCGCACGCGTTCGAGAGCTCCATTGATGAGATCGTCGCGCTCGTGCAGGAGGCGCTCACCACCGGAATCACCGAGGTGCACATGGTGGGCGGGCTCCATCCGACGCTCGGCCCGCAGTGGTATCTAGAACTGCTCTCGCGCCTGCATGCGCTCGATCCGAAGCTGCAATTGAAAGCTTTCACCGCCATCGAGGTCCGGCATCTCGCCCGGCGCATTTTTAAAACTTCAATCGCGGGCACTCTCGCTCAACTCCGCGACGCGGGACTGTGTTCGCTTACCGGTGGTGGCGCGGAGATTTTTGATCCGGCAGTGCGCGATAAATTGTGCCGCGGCAAGGAGAGCGCCGCGGAATGGCTCGAGGTCCATCGCATCTGGCACGAGATGGGCGGTCGCAGCACCTGCACCATGCTCTACGGCCACATCGAGACGATGGAACAGCGGGTCGATCATTTGCGCCAATTGCGCGAGCTGCAGGACGAGACTCACGGCTTTACCGGCTTCATTCCTTTCGCCTTTGAGCCGCAGACGACCATCCTCGCTCACGTCAAATCCGCGACCGCTTTCGACCAGCTGCGCAACCTTGCGGTCAGCCGCATTTTTCTCGATAACATCGACCATCTCACTGCCTATTGGGTGAGTATGGGTTTGCCCCTTGCGCAGGTTTCCCTCAGCTACGGCGTCGATGATTTGCACGGCACGATCATGGAGGAAAAAATTTTCCACATGGCGGGCGCAAAAACCCCTCAGGCGCAGACGGTCGAATCGCTCCGCCATGTCATTCGCGAAGCTGGGCGCGAGCCGATGCAGCGCGACAGCTACTACAATCACCTGACGGCCGGCAAACCCGACGCCGCCGCGGCGAACACCGGACCGTGGGCGGAAGGCGAGCTGGTTTGCGCCTAAGGTGGCGATTCCAGACTCGCTTCGCCTCGGTTGCGTAAAGTATCGCAACGCCCGGCCGCTCATCCACGGATGGGCAGGTCCCGTGGTCTTCGATCATCCTTCCGCGCTGTGCCGGCAACTCGCGGCCGGAGAACTCGACGTCGCGCTCGTCTCCAGTTTTGAGCTCTTGCGCAATCCGATCTATTCGGTGGTCGATGGCGTTGCGATCGCTTCTGACGGCCCGGTTTACAGTGTGATCCTCGCCCACATGGGCCCACTCAACTTCATGCGCGAAGTGGTCGTCGATGCGGCCTCGGAAACATCGGTCCACCTCTTGCGGTGTTTGTTGGGTGAGCGTGGTATCGCTCCGCGCTTTGTGCGCGTAGGGGAGATCACGACCGAGCGCGGCCAGCTTCTAATCGGCGACCAGGCGATCAGATTTCGCGCAGAATCCGACGGCCGCCATCGCTACTTCGATTTGGGTGCTGGTTGGCAGGAACAAACGGAGCTGCCCTTCGTTTATGCGCTCTGGTTGATTCGGCCTGAATTCAGCGGGAAAGAGGAAGTCGCCGCGGCCTTGCGCTCGTTAGGCAAAAGCAATCTGGCGAACCTCGACGAGCTTATCGCCGCGCAGCCGGAAGCCGACCAGGCGTTCTGCGATTTTTACTATCGCGAGTGCCTGCGGTTCGCTTTCGGAGCGCCGGAAAAAAACGGCTTCAAACGATTCGGCGAACTATGCGCGAAAGAAAATCTCCTGCCCGCAGCCCCGGGCGAGCCACGAATGGTCTGAAGCTCGCCCGCGAAGTGCGCATCGGGATCTCCGGCTGGACGTACAAGCCGTGGCGCGGCGTCTTTTATCCCCCGAAACATCCGCAAAAGCGCGAGCTCGATTACGCCAGCCGCGTGCTCAACACGATCGAAATCAACGGCACCTTCTATTCGCTCCAGCGCCCGACCAGTTTCCAGAAATGGTATGCGGAAACTCCTGCCGGCTTCGTTTTCAGTGTGAAGGGCGCGCGCTTTATCACTCACATGAAAAAGCTCCGCGACGTGGAAGTGCCGCTGGCCAACTTCTTCGCCTCGGGCGTTCTCTGCCTCGGCGAAAAGCTGGGACCGATCCTCTGGCAATTTCCGCCTAACTTTGGCTGGAACGAGCGGCGCTTTCGCGAGTTCTTCGCGCTCCTTCCCCGCGATACGGGGGCGGCCGCGCGCCTCTCGCGCCGGCATAACGAAAAGCTAAAATGCCGCGCCTGGACAAAGACGGACGTCTGCCGGCCGCTGCGTTACGCGGTCGAAATCCGGCATCCCAGTTTTCTCGTGCCCGATTTCTTTGCGCTCTTGCGGCAATCCCAGATCGCCTTCGTCTTCGCGGATACCGCGGGTCGGTGGCCCTATGCGGAAGAGCTGACGACGGACTTTGTTTATTGCCGGCTGCACGGCGACGAGCAGCTCTACGTCAGCGGCTACAGCGAGAGCGCGCTTGGCTGGTGGGCGGAGCGGTTGCGACGCTGGGGACGGGGGCGAGACCTCTTCGTTTATTTCGACAACGACGCCAAAGTGCACGCCCCGGTCGACGCACAACGGCTCGCCACCCTTCTCGCGCAATGATCCCCGCGCCGCGCTGGATTTTGGCGGAAAAGCCGGAGCCGCAAGAGCTTTGCGGATCGACCTGCATCAGCCGGCTCCTGCAAGGCAAAGGCCTAACGACAAGTGAGGATGCCACCGACTTTCTTCGGCCGCGTCTGCGCCGGTTGAGCGATCCATTTCTGCTCCCGCAGATGCGTGAGGCGGTCGATCGCATCCTTCTCGCCCTAACGAAGCAAGAGCGAATCGTGCTCTACGGCGATTACGATGTCGACGGCGTCACCTCGCTCGCGCTCTTGCACGAGATGCTTTCCGCTTATGGCGCGCCGCCCGCGCTTTTTCTCCCGTCGCGGATGGAGGAAGGCTACGGTCTCAGCCGCGAAGGCATCGAGCGTTGCTGGCAGTTGCATCAACCGCAACTTCTCATTGCGATCGATTGCGGCACTTCCTCCTGCGCCGAGATCGCTGACCTCGCCGCGCGTGGCGCGGACGTGATCGTGCTCGACCATCACGAGCCTACGCTCAGAAGCTCCGGCTTCGCAGGCGAGCCGAAAGTGGAGCGGCCGGATTGCGTCGCCCTTGTCAATCCAAAGGCGGGCGGTGACGACTTTAGCTATCTCTGCAGTGTCGGGATTGTCTTCAAACTCTGCCACGCGCTCTTGAAATTATCACCGCTCGGAGGCTTCGATCTCCGGCGGCGGCTCGACCTCGTCGCCCTCGGGACCGTGGCCGACATCGTGCCGTTGGAGGGGGAAAATCGAATTTTAGTCCATCACGGCGCCCGCGAGATTGCGCGGAGGCGATTGTTAGGCTTGAGCAAGCTCATGGATGTCGCGGCCGTGCGCCCTCCAATCGTGGCCGAGCACATTGGCTTTCGCCTCGGCCCGCGGCTCAATGCGGCCGGTCGCCTAACGAGTGCCGAGAAAGCTTTGCGTCTCCTTCTCACCGCGGACGAAGGAGAAAGCGCCATCCTCGCCGCGGAGTTGGATGCGCAAAACCGGGAACGGCAAAGTCTGGAGCGTGAAATCGTTTTCGCGGCAGAAGCGAAAATCAGTTTTGGGAAAGCCGCCGCGATCGTCCTCGGCGAACGCGGCTGGCATCCTGGCGTGCTCGGGATCGTCGCTTCGCGCATCGCCCGCAAATATCACCGGCCCACATTCGTCGTTGGTTTCGATGAGCAGGGTCGCGGGAAAGGCAGCGGCCGGAGCATCCCCGGATTGTCGCTTGTCGCCGCGCTTGGCCGGTGCGGCGAGCATCTCGAAAAATCCGGCGGCCACGAAATGGCCGCCGGCCTAACGATACGCGAGGAAAATTTTCCCGCTTTCGCCGCCGCCTTCGAGGAAGCCTGTCGCGAAATGATCTCTCCGGAAAATATGGAGCCGCGTCTGCATCTCGATCACGAACTCAGCTTGGCCGAGCTGACGTGGGACCTGCTCCGCTGGCACGAGCTGCTCCAACCCTTTGGCAACGGCAATCCGCAACCGCTTTTCTTCGCGCGCGCAGTTGAGCCGATGGTTGCGCCGCAAATTTTAAAGGAGAGACATCTCCTCCTCCGTTTGCGGCAAGAAGGTCGCAGCCAGCGCGCAATCTTTTTCGGCGGCGTGGAGGATCCATTGCCCGAGCCGCCTTGGGACATTGCCTTCCGCATCAACGGGGATGAATACGAAGGAGAAGTGCGTCTCCAGATGCAGGTGGAAGCGATCCGCGCGGCGGCCCCGATTTAGATTTCCTTTCGACTTGTTCCTTACTCTTCGCGCCAGCGGCGTGCAGACTGCACGCCACGACGGGCTGGCATCCCGTGCCCCTAGCGGAGAAGCGCGATTCGCCACCTTCGAACCATGGGATAAACTCCAGCGACATGGCGTTGCCCTCGCAGACATCGTTAGGCGAGATTGACTGGATTCCGCGCCCGCGCTTGACGCAGTTGCGCCGGCTTGGGATCGAAACGGTGGAGGACCTCCTCCGGCATTACCCGCGACGGCATGAGGACCGGCGCGAGTTCTCCGGTTTCCCGCGTGAGGAAAGCGAGCAGCCGATCTGCCTCTGCGGCGAGGTCGTAAAGACGCAGATCAAGCGTTTCGGCGGCTGGAAAAAAATCTTCGAGGTCACGCTCCAGGAGAGCGATGCGCACGCGCTCAGTCAACCGCTCGTCTGCCGCTGGTTCAATGTTCATTACGTGCAGAAAATGATTGTGACCGGGCAGCGCCTGGTCGTCTTCGGGAAGCCGCGGCTGCGAGGCAGTCGGATTTGCATGGAACATCCGGAGTTCGAGATCATCGAAAACGACGAAGAGATTTCGATTCACTTCCGGCGGATCACGCCGGTTTATCCGGCGACCGAAGGACTCTCCCAGCGCGTGCTCCGCGGGTTGATCCATCGGCTGCTCGCAGAATCCGAAGCGGATGATCTGGAGATGCTGCAGGCGATGCACTTTCCTCAGAGCTGGGAGTCGTTAGGCGAGGCCCGCGAGGCTCTGGTGCTCGAAGAATTTCTGGCGATGCAGATGCTAATCGCAGCGCGGCGCGCACGCTCGCGCGCGCGGAGCGGGGGCGCGCACTGCGGCGCAGGGGAATTGCTCGAGCGCTTCGTGGGCTCGCTGCCATTTGCCCTAACGAATGCGCAGAACCGTGTCATCGAGGAAATCCGTCGCGATCTAGGTTTGAAAATTCCGATGAACCGGCTCCTGCAGGGCGACGTCGGCTCAGGAAAAACGGTGGTCGCGGTCGCGGCGATGCTCCTCGCGGTCGAGGCGGGTTTTCAAGCCGCCTTGATGGCGCCAACGCAAATCCTGGCGGAGCAGCATTACGCGGTCTTGCAACGCTGGCTGGAGCCGTTAGGCGTGCAGGTTGCGCTGCGCACCGGCGCACGCAAAGAAGATCCGCTGCCGCTTTTCGAGGGCTTCTCCCCGGGTAGCGCACGCGTCTCGCATGCTGGCGACGGTGTTCCACCGTCGCGAACTTTTCCTGAGCGCGACGCCTCCAACGGCGCGCAATATTCCCGCCGCCGTTTGCCGCATTTCGAAAAGCCGTGGGCGATCTACGCAGTGACCATCGGAACCAAATCCCGACGCTGCCTTTCGCCCGAAGCGCGCACACTCGCCCTCGACGCGGCGCGTCATTTTCACAATCAGCGCCATGAACTGTTCGCGGTTTGCGTGATGCCCGATCTCATGCATCTGCTGATTCAGCCCTGGCCGAAGAGCACCGACGACAAGGGAGACGTGGTCTTCTGGCCGTTGAGCGAGCTGCTGCGATCCGTGAAATCATTTTCCGCTCATGCGATCAACAAGCTCGAGGGGAAGAGCGGCGGGGTGTGGGAGCGAGAGCGGTTCGATCGCTACATTCGATCCGATTGCGATCTGGAGGAGAAATTTCTCTATGTCGTTCGCAATCCCTGGGACTCTGGCGTGGCGAAGCAGGACGAAGGTTATCCATGGCTCTGGACTCGGGAAGATGAGGTGCGTGAGGAAAGTTCGTCGCGCTGGAACAGCGCGACCAGCACGCGAGACGCGTGCGCTACCCGGGCGGGCCAGCAGTCCGCGCAGGTTTTTGTCGGGACGCACGCTTTGCTTTTTGAGCCGGAGGGATTGGAGAATCCCGGCCTCGTCGTGATCGATGAACAGCACAAGTTTGGCGTCGCGCAGCGCGGGCGCCTAACGACGGCCGAGCCGGCGCCCGATGTCCTCGTGATGACGGCGACGCCGATCCCGCGCACCCTCACGATGAGCCTCTACGGCGATCTCGATGTCTCTACGATCGATGAAATGCCCGCGGATCGAGGTCCGATCGTGACCGCTGCCCGCGACGAAAAGAAGTTGCCCGACGTGCTCGCGTTCTTGCTCCGTGAGCTGGAGTCGGGGCGGCAGGTTTATATCGTTTATCCGTTGATCGACGAGAGCGAAAAACTAGAGGCGAAAGCGGCCAGCGCGGAGTTTGCGAAATGGCAGGAGCGTCTGCAGCCGTTCACCTGCGAGCTGCTGCACGGTCGAATTCCCGCGCCAGACAAAGAGGCGACGATGGAACGTTTTCGCCGCGGCCTAACGAGCGTGCTGGTGAGCACGACAGTGATCGAAGTAGGTGTCGATGTGTCCAACGCCAGCGTCATGTTGATCGAAAACGCGGAGCGCTTCGGACTCGCGCAACTGCATCAACTGCGCGGCCGGATCGGGCGCGGCGTGCACAGGTCGTATTGCATTTTGCTCACCTCGGATCCCTCGGAAGAGACGGTAACGAAACTGCAGGTACTGGAGAAAACGAGCAATGGTTTTGCCGTAGCGGAGGCCGACTGGGAAATGCGAGGCCCCGGCGATGTACTGGGCACAGCGCAGAGCGGACTGCCTGCTTTGAAGCTGGGAAATCTGCGTGAAGACGTGAAATTGATGCAGCGCGCGCGCGACGCCGCGACGAAGATTTTCCGAGACGATCCGCAACTGGCCCAGCCGCAAAATCAACGTTTCCGCCCTTTGATTGTCGAACAAGAGAACTTTTCCCACGTGAGCTAATGAAAAATCTATTGAAGTTTCTCCTCCTGGTCCTGGTTTTGAGCGCGGGCGTCTCGCTCCTCTACGATTACCAGCTGCACCACGGGCACCTCAGCCTAACGACGCGGGCGCAGCCGGAAAAGTACACGCTCGCGGATGGCCCGGCCGTGGATTCGAAGTCGGTTGCGAGTCTCGCTTCGCTGAGCGAAGAGCGGCGCAAACTCGTCGCCGGGGTCATTCCTTCGGTCGTCAGTGTGAAGACGACGAAGCGCCTGCAGCGCCGGCAGGATGGACTCGATCCGTTTGATTTTTTCCGCGGAAATTTCCGTCAATACCGCGGGCCGGATGACGAGGCCATGGTGCAAAATTCGCTCGGCTCGGGCGTGATCGTGACGAAGGAGGGCCATATCATCACGAACAATCATGTGGTCGATCAGGTGGACGAAATCGAGGTGCAGCTGAGCGATGGCCGTACCCGCAAAGCGCGCCTGATTGGCGCCGATGCGAAACTTGATCTGGCGGTTTTGAAAATGGACGAGCCGGGCGTGAAGCCACTCAAGCTCGGCGACTCCGACGCGGTGCAGGCAGGAGATTTCGTCCTCGCGGTGGGTAATCCGTTTGGCTTTGAGGAGACGGTGACCGACGGCATTATCAGTTCGAAAGGACGGCCAAATCGCGTCGACGGCTTTGGCGATTTTCTGCAGACAAACGCGGCGATCAATCCGGGGAACAGCGGCGGCCCGCTAATCAACCTGCGGGGCGAAGTAATCGGAATCAATACCGCGATTATTTCGCGCAGCGGGGGTTCGCAGGGAATTGGATTCGCGATTCCGTCAAACACTGTACGGATGGCGCTTGAGAGTCTTTTGAAGCAGGGCCGCATTATCCGCGGGTATCTCGGGATCGAGACGCGGGCGCCGCAGTCGGGTCCGTTCGGCGGCAGTCCCGCGGAATCGGGTGTCGTTGTCGCCGCGGTGATGCCAAATTCGCCGGCGGCCGAAGCGCAAATCCAGCGCGGCGATGTGATCCAGAAATTTGACGGACACGATATTCACAATATTGCCGAACTGCAGCGTCTCGTATCGCAGGTGGATCTGGACAAGAAGGTCGCCCTCGAGGTCACGCGCAATGGCAAACCGGTGGCGGTCTCTGCGAAGATCAAAGAAAAGCCGACGAATTATCCGCTCGCACGGGCGCTTCCGCCGGGCAGCCCCGGCCAGCAACTTCCTCCTTCGCCTAACGAGCCCGATACGGAGGGCCCGGATGAAGATCAGCCGGCGGCACCGGATGGCGGCGCGCTCGGGGAGATCGCAGTGCGGGAATTGTCGCCGCAACTTGCGCAGACGTTAGGCGTGCCGTCAAGCGTGCGCGGCGTTGTCGTGACGCGCGTCGACGGCGGGAATGGAGCGGCGGAATTGCGCGCGGGTGACGTGATCGAAGCGATCAATCAAGAACCGGTGGCGAGCGTGCGCGATTACGAGGCGGCGATGCAGGGATTGGATCCGAGTCAGCCTCAAGTGTTGTCGGTTTGCCGGCAGCGCAGCCGCTCTTTCGTGGTCGTGAAGCCGCGTTGAGCGCGCGGCCGATTCGTTAGGCGGGGCTGCGCGAGCCGGTCGGAAACGCGCGCCGGGCGACTGGTTTCCGAATCATTGAATAAGCGTTCGAACACTCAGTCTATTAAAGCTTCAACCAGTTAATTATGAAAAGAATCCTCTTCGCACTAACGATGATAACCGGTCTGCTCCTTCCGCTCGCGCCCCGGGTGCAGGCAGCGAGCGATGTCTCGTTAAACTTGTTCTACGACAATCTCTCGGATCAAGGGAACTGGATTGAAGTGGCCGATTACGGCTACTGCTTCCAGCCTAACGTCGCCACCGCCAACGCTAATTGGCGGCCCTATTCGGACGGCTACTGGGCCTACACCGATGTCGGCTGGACCTGGGTCTCCTACGAAGATTTCGGCTGGGCCACCTACCACTACGGCAGATGGTCGCGGCTGGCTGATTACGGCTGGGTCTGGGTGCCGGGTTACGAATGGGCGCCCGCCTGGGTCTCATGGCGCACCGGAGGTGATTACGTTGGCTGGGCGCCTTTGCCCGCTTCGGCGAATCAAGTTTATGAGGGTGGCGCAATCACCGGCCAGGTGGACGTCCAATTCGATATCGGCCCGCAATATTACAACTTTGTCGATGTGCGCTACATCGGCGAACCGGTCTTGCGCGAGCGCATCGTCGAACCGACCCGCAACGTTACGATCATCAGCTCGACCGTCAACGTAACCAATATCACTTACAATAACTCTACCGTTTATAACTACGGCCCGGACTACAATCGGCTGAACCAGTATTCGACCCGGCCGATTCAGCGGCTTTCGATCCAGCGTGAGACCACGATTGGAGCGAACCTCAGCGCGCAAGGCGGCGGACGGAATTTCAATCACGTCAACGGCAACCAGTTCACGGTCGTGGCGCCAACGATTCAAAAATCACAGACGCGCATCGCGCCCAGGCAAGTGAAGGCGAAAGTGGAGAAGCCAACAATCGAACACGGCTGGCAGGGCATCTCCAATCGGCAGCAAATCCAGGCGCAGATGACAAAGGAGAATGCGAAAAACGTTCCGCCGCCCACGTTCCAACCGCAGAAGGGCCGTAGGGCCGAAGCCGCGGCGCGCGGCCCGAATGCAACAGCAGCTCAGCCTAACGAAGCCGCGCCCGCCGGCCAAAACCAGCCAGCGGAAAATCAGCAGTCCGACCGGGCCGCGCGCCAGGGCCGAAATAAGGGGCAGGGGCAGAACGCCGGTGCGGGTGCAAGGCAGAGGAATGGTAACGCGAATGCGACCGCTCAGGGCGGACCGGCGGACACACGGGCAGGGCGAAACGACGCCCGGGAACAGAACGCGCAGGCCACTGAGCAAGAGCGTTCCAATGCGCAGAAAGACAAAACGCAGCAGGACGGCCAACAGCAGGATGAACGCGCTCAAAGAGATCAAAAACGAAATTCTCGGCAGGCCGATCGCGCCGATAAGCGGGCAGAGCAAACTGGTGATCGGGAGCAGAACCGATCCGAAGTAGAGCGTGCCAATTCTGGGCAGGAGGAGCGACCCAACCGCCGGCAAGAAAGCAAAACCGAGCAGCAGAGCCCCGAAAAACCTGATCAACCGCGGGCAAGGCAGGGCAGGCGAGCCGCGCAGGCTGAAGAGCCGCAGAATGCCGAGAAGGCAGCGCAACCGAAGCACGTCAGACCCGGGCAGAGCGCCGAGCAGAGGCCACGGGCAGATCGACCCGAGCGCGCGCAACCGGCCGCCCAGGCTGAAGAGTCGCAGGATGCCGGGAAGGCAGCGCAACCGAAGCATGCCAAACCTGCGCAGAGCACCAGGCAGACCCCACGGCCAGATCGACCCGAGCGGGTTCAACCGGAGCAGCGTCAGGAGCGAGCGAAGCGGCAGGAGGATCAAAATCCGAATGCGCCGCGCAAGGCGAAGAAAAAAGACCAGCAGGAAGAAGAGAAGCCTGAACAGCCTCAGCTCTAACGAGATTAAAACCTGAGTCAGCGGCTTTGGGAGAAGCCCCAGAGCCGCTACAACAGCTCTGCGATCTGGACCGCGTTTAGCGCCGCCCCTTTCAGCAACTGATCGCCGACCACCCAGAGCGCCAGGCCGTTTTCAAACGCGCAGTCCAGGCGCAGCCGGCCGGCCTGACAATTGTCTTTGCCCGCCGCTTCGAGCGGTGTTGGATACCCGTTGCCAGCAGGATCGTCGACCAGGTCGAGCCCCGGGGCTTCCGCCAGCACGGCGCGCGCCCTCTCCACCAAAACGGGCCGTTCAAACTCCGCACTCAACGCCACCGCATGAGCGCGATACACCGGCACCCGCACGCAAGTGACTGAGGCGCGGAACTCCGGCAGATGCATCATTTTGCGGCCTTCGGTCTGCAGCTTCATTTCCTCCCTGGTGTAGCCATTTGCGAGAAAGCTATCGACATGGGGAAGAACGTTAAATGCGATCGGATGCGGGTAGATTTTGGGGCTTGCGCTGCCGCCGCTCACGCTGGCCTCGACCTGCGTTTTCAACTCCGCAATCGCGCGCGCGCCGCTACCCGAGACGGCCTGGTAACTAGCCGCAAAAACGCGACGCAAACCGAACGCCCGATGCAAAGGACAAAGCGCCATGAGCGCGACCGCGGTGGTGCAGTTCGGATTGGCGATGATCCCGCGATGCGTCCGCACGTCCTCTGGATTGACTTCCGGGATGACGAGCGGCACGTCTTCCTCCATTCGAAAGCCGGAGGAATTATCAATGACAAGCGCACCGGCGCGTTGCGCCAGCGGGGCGAACTTCCTCGCCGTCTCGGAACCGGCGCTGAAAAATGCGAGATCGATTCCGGCGAACGAGTTCTCATCGAGCGCGGCGATCGCGATATCTTCATCGCGAAAAGCGAGCTTCTTTCCGGCCGATCGGTGCGAAGCCAGCAGGCGCAGATTCGCCACCGGAAAGTTCCGCCGTTCCATCACGCGAAGCAGTTCGATCCCGACCGCACCGGTCGCGCCGACGATCGCCACGTGGTAGTTTTTTGCCATCGCGAGCGCAGTCTATCGCCCGCGGTTTGAGATGCAAACCACACCGACGCTCATCCGTATTTCGGTGCGCGATCAGCGCCTCGACCTTGTTTCCGGCGAGACCGTCCTGGAGAGCTATCCGGTCTCGACTTCCCGCTTCGGTCTCGGCTCCGAAGAAGGAAGCATGAAGACGCCGCTGGGCCGGTTCCAGGTTGGTGAAAAAATCGGCGGCGACTTTCCCGAGGGCACGATTTTCCGGAGTCGCCGGCCGCTTTCGCCTAACGAACCCGCGCCCGCGACGGACGACCTCGTGCTCTCGCGTATCCTCTGGCTCGAGGGTCTCGAGGAGCACAACGCCAACACGCGCGACCGCTTCATTTACATCCACGGCACCAACCATGAGGAGGAGCTCGGAGCGCCCGCCAGCCACGGTTGCGTCCGCATGAAAAACTCCGATTTGATCGCCCTCTTCGAGCGTGTCCCGCTGGGCGCGGAGGTCGTGATCGCGGCTTGAAAAAAAGCCGGAGAATTTCGTTGCGCCCTTTCGCATCCCCGCCTAACTAGTCGCAGCTACATGCTAAGGAAGGAGGCGAAACTTATAGTGAAATTTTTGAAAGTAATAATGATCGTGGCCGTTGCGGCCGGCGCGCTGAGCTTGGGTGCTTGCGCGCAGAAAAAGGAGACCATGTCGACCAACACGGGGACAGCGACCACCGGATACTCTAAGTAGTCTTCCACCGGCGGTTGTCCTCCAGCGGACAAACTTTAACCTAAGGCCAGGCCGTTCACGCGGCCTGGCCTTTTTTGTCCCGGCGAGGTTGTTGCCGCGGCGAATGTTCTGGCGCAACCTAGGCCGGTGTTGCAACTCGATGGCCGGCCTCTTTCCCTCTCCCAAATAGCCCGCGTCGCCCATGCCCGCGAAGCCGTTGAGGTCGCGCCGAGCGCACACAAGGCCATCCACGCGGCGCGCCGCGTCGTGGAAGAAATCGTCGCCCGCGGCGACGTGACATACGGCGTGAGTACCGGCTTCGGCAAACTCGCCGATGTGCACATTCCGCCGGAGCAAACCGAGCAGCTCCAGATCAACCTCGTGCGCAGCCATTCCTGCGGCGTCGGCCGGCCGCTCTCCGAGCCGGAGGTCCGCGCCATGATGCTCCTGCGCGCCAATGTCCTCACGCTCGGCTTCAGCGGAATTCGGCTCGAAGTCATCCAGCTCCTGACGGAAATGTTGAACCGCGGCGTCACCCCGGTCGTTCCCGAGAAAGGCTCAGTCGGAGCGAGTGGCGATCTCGCGCCACTGGCGCATCTCGCGCTCACTCTCATCGGCGAGGGGGAAGCGTTTTTCGGTGGCCTGCGCCTAACGAGTGCGGAGGCGCTCCGCGCGTCCCGCCTGCAGCCGGTCACGCTCCTGGCCAAGGAAGGTCTCGCGTTGCTCAACGGCACGCAGGCGATGCATGCCGTCGGCGGGCTCGCGTTATTCCAGGCCAAACGCCTCACGCGAGTCGCCGATGTCGCCGGCGCAATGAGCCTCGAAGCGCTCAAAGGCACTCCCGTCGCTTTCGACGAACGGATTCACCGGGCTCGTCCGCATCCGGCGCAGATTGCCGTTGCGGCCCATCTTCTTACGCTGCTGCAAGAGAGTGAAATTCGCGCGTCACATATCAAGGACGACCCGCGCGTGCAGGACGCTTACAGCCTGCGATGCATGCCGCAGGTGCACGGCGCGGTCCGCGGCGCCCTCGCCCATTGTGAGGAAATTCTCGCGATCGAATCGGGCTCCGCAACTGACAATCCGCTCGTCTTCACCGGCAACGGTGATGTTCTTTCCGGCGGAAATTTTCACGGCGCGCCTCTCGCGCTCGCCTTTGATTACGTGGCGATCGCCGCGACCGATCTCATGAGCATCAGCGAACGGCGGATCGATCGCCTAACGAATCCCGATTTGAGTGAAGGACTGCCCGCCTTCCTCGCGCAACATCCGGGAATGCAATCCGGCTTCATGATCGCCCACGTCGCCGCCGTGGCGTTGCTGAACGAGGCGAAAATCCTCGCGCATCCGGCGAGCGTCGACAATCTGCCGACTTCGGCGGGCAAGGAAGATCATGTGTCCATGGGCATGACCGGGGCGCTCAAGTTGCGCACGATTGTGGAAAATGCAGAGAACGTTTTTGCGATCGAGCTACTCGCGGGCGCCGAGGGTCTGGAGTTTCGCCGCCCGCTCAAGGCCGGCCGCGGGGTTGAACGCGCCTATGCTACGGTGCGTTCGCTCGTCCCGCGCCTGGAGGAGGATCGCGCGCTCGCGCCGGATATCGCGCACGTCGCGGAAGCGATTCGCGCCGGGAAGTTCGATAGCGAAGACGAGGAATCTTTATGACGCAGAAGCGAACGATTCGCGCGCCGCGCGGAAGCGCACGCAGTTGCAAAGGTTGGGCACAGGAGGGCGCACTGCGGATGCTCATGAACAACCTCGACTCAGAAGTCGCGGAAGCGCCCGATCAGCTCGTCGTTTACGGCGGCACTGGACGCGCCGCGCGCAGTTGGGAAGCATTCGATGCGATCGTGCGTTCGCTCCGGGAACTCGAAAACGACGAGACGCTGCTCATCCAATCGGGTAAACCCGTCGGAATTTTTCGCACGCACGAAGATGCGCCGCGCGTGCTCCTCGCGAATTCCAATCTAGTCGGCCAGTGGTCGAATTATCCTGAGTTTAACCGACTCGAAAAACTTGGCCTAACGATGTACGGCCAGATGACCGCGGGCTCCTGGATCTACATCGGCAGCCAGGGAATCGTGCAGGGAACTTTCGAGACTTTCGCCGCCGCCGCGGAGAAGCATTTCGGCGGGTCGCTTGCCGGGAAGTTGCTCGTGACCGGCGGACTCGGCGGGATGGGCGGCGCGCAACCGCTCGCCGCCACGATGAATGGCGCGCGCTGCCTCGGGATCGAGGTCGATCCGGCGCGCATCGAGAAGCGGCTGGCGAGCGGTTACTGCGATAAGATCGCGCATTCGCTCGATGAAGCGCTGCGCCTGCTCGGAGGAAGCGAAGCGATTTCCATCGGCCTCGTCGGCAATTGCGCCGATGTGCTTCCGGAGATGGTGAAGCGCGGGATCGTTCCCGATGTTTTGACCGATCAAACGAGCGCGCATGACGCCCTCAACGGCTATGTGCCTAACGGAATGAATTTGGCCGAAGCGCTGAATCTGCGGACGGCGAATCCCGACGAATACGTCGAGCGATCGATGGCCGCGATGGCGGCGCACGTCGAGGCAATGCTCGCGTTGCAGAAGATGGGCGCGATCACTTTCGATTATGGAAACAATCTCCGCACCCAGGCAAAAAAAGCCGGCAGCGAGAATGCCTTCGATATCCCGGGGTTCGTTCCGGAATATATCCGCCCGCTTTTTTGTGAAGGAAACGGGCCGTTCCGCTGGGTCGCGTTGAGCGGCGATCCGGCCGACATCGCGCGCACCGATCGGCTCGCGCTGGAGCTGTTCCCGAAAAACGAAACGCTCGCGCGCTGGATGAAATTGGCGCAGGAACGGATCCAGTTTCAAGGGTTGCCCGCGCGCATCTGCTGGCTCGGTTACGGCGAACGCGCGGAGTTCGGCGTCGCCATCAATCAACTCGTTAGGCGCGGCGAGATTTCCGCGCCAATCGTGATCGGCCGCGACCATCTCGACACCGGTTCGGTCGCTTCGCCTTTCCGCGAAACGGAAGGGATGATCGACGGGAGCGACGCGATCGCCGATTGGCCGCTCTTGAACGCGCTCGTGAACACGGCGGCAGGCGCTTCCTGGGTTTCAATCCACAACGGTGGCGGCGTCGGCATCGGCTATTCGCAACATGCCGGTATGGTCGTGGTCGCCGACGGGAGCGAGAGCGCGCAACGCCGCCTCGAGCGTGTCCTCACGAGCGATCCGGGAATGGGAATCATCCGCCACGCCGATGCCGGTTATTCCCACGCGATCGCTTTCGCGCACGAACACGACGTGAAAATCCCGATGGAGCCGCCGCCGCGGGATTGAAACGCTTGCCCTCTCGGAGCGGCACCCTATAATGGCGTCGTGGCCACGGTCGTAGAAGTCGAGGAGTTGGCGCTGGGCCTGGCAGATAATCAACGGGCCGCTTTGGCAGCTCACCTCTTGGGCTCGCTTCCGCCTTTTCTTTCCGACTCTGATGAAGGAATTGCCGAGGCCTTGCGCCGGGACGCGGAGCTTGAATCGGACCAGTCGTTAGGCATTTCCGTCGAACGACTCGACCAGCAGATCGCAGAGCGCCGCCGGAGCTGATGCGGTTAGTCCTTCATCCGAGGGTTTATTCGGATATCGACGCGATCATGAGCTATTACGAAAAGATGGCGTCACCCCAACTTGCGGATGAGTTCAAAGCGGAATTCAGGCGTGCACTCACAAAAGCGGCAGCGCATCCCGAGGCTTACCCCGTTCGCGAGCGCGATCTGCTCCGATTGAATCTCCAGCGCTTTCCCTACCATTTTCTCTTCCGCGTCGCGGACGATGTTGTCCGGGTTCTGGTCGTGCGTCATCATCGCAGGCGTTCTTCTCTCGGGAGCGAACGCCGATAGGACTATGCCCAAGCTCATCGAATGCGTTCCCAATTTTTCGGAAGGACGCGACTTGAATATTATTCATCAGATCACGGCGGCGATCGACTCGGTCGATGGCGTTTCGCTACTCGACATCGATCCTGGCGCGAGCACGAATCGCACGGTGGTCACGTTCGTTGGCAGTCCGGAAGCGGCGGTCGAAGGCGCGTTTCGTGGAATTCAGAAGGCCGCCGAGCTCATCGATATGCGCAAACAAAAAGGCGCGCACCCAAGAATGGGCGCGACCGATGTTTGCCCGTTTATTCCGGTTAGCGATGTTAGTTGGGGCGAGGCGATCGCGTGTGCCGAGTCGTTAGGCAAACGCGTCGGCGAGGAGTTGAAAATCCCCGTCTATCTCTATGAAAAGGCGGCGAAGGACCCGGCACGCTCTAATCTCGCCTTCGTACGCGCTGGCGAATACGAAGGCTTTTTCGAGAAGATCAAAGACAAAGCATGGAAGCCTGATTTTGGGCCCGCGGTTTTCAACGAAAGGGCCGGCGCGACGGCAATCGGGGCGCGGGAATTTCTCGTCGCTTACAACGTGAACCTGAACACGAAGGCGGTCCGCCGCGCCACGTCGGTCGCTTTCGATGTGCGGGAAAATGGACGCGTCAAAACGAGCGACGGCACACCCGCCGGAAAGCGGGTGCTCGACGCGAAAGGCGAGCCCGAGCGCATCCCCGGGATGTTGAAGCACGTGAAGGCGATCGGTTGGTTCGTCGAGGAATACGGCATGGCGCAGGTCTCTATGAACCTAACGAACATAGAAGAGACGCCACTGCATGCCGCCTTCGCAGCCTGCGAAGAAGCGGCCGGCAAACGCGGCTTGCGCGTCACCGGCTCGGAAGTAGTCGGCATGCTCCCGAAAAGATGTTTGCTCGATGCCGGCCGCTATTTTCTGCGCCGGCAAAATTGGTCGGAGGGCGCGGCCGATGAAGAACTGATCGACCTCGCCATTCGCTCGATGGGGTTGAATGAGGTGAAGCCGTTCGATCCGAAGGAAAAAGTAATCGAGCTAAAGATCGCGGCGAAGGCAAAGAAATCTCTCGTGAAACTCAACCTCCGGCAATTTTGCAACGAGACCCTGAGCGATTCGCCGGCGCCAGGGGGCGGCTCGGTGGCAGCGCTGATGGGAGCGCTCGGGGCGTCGTTAGGCGGAATGGTGGCCAATCTTTCCGCGGGCAAACGCGGTTGGGACGATCGGCTCGACTACTTCAGCGGCTTCGCGGTGCAGGCCCAGGCGGTCAAGGACGAGCTGCTCGTCCTCGTCGATGAAGACACGGCGGCCTTCAACGAAGTGATGGCCGCTTTCGCTCTCGCAAAAGATTCCGCGGAGGAGAAAGCGGCCCGTTCCGCGGCGATCCAGGCGGCGAATAAATATGCCGCCGAAATTCCGCTACAGGTGATGGCCACGGCCTTAAAATCCTACCCGATCCTCGACGCGATGGCGGAAGACGGAAACCCGGCGTCGATCTCCGACGTGGGTGTTGGCCTCATCGCCACTCGGGCCTGCATCGACGGCGCAGGATTGAACGTGCTCGTCAATCTGGCGGGATTGAAAGATGAAGAGGCCCGCTCGGCACTCGGCAAGCGAGTGCGCGAGATCAGCACCGAATCCGAGGCAGAGTTCAAGAAAATCAGCGAAGCTGTCGAGAACAAAATCGTGTGAAGAAAGCGGCGGGCTCCATCGCACTTCTGCATGCGGGCCAACTGTTGACTCTGGCAGGCCCGCGCGGAGGGCGTCTCGGGCCCGCGATGCGCGAGCTCGGGATCATTCCCGATGGCGGGATGCTGGTGCGCAACGGTGTGATTGAGAGCGTGGGAAGCTCGGAGGAAATCGCGCGCCAATTGCCTAACGACATCGACGTCGTCGAGGCTCGCGGCCGCGTTGTCCTTCCGGGTTTTGTCGATGCGCATGCGCATCCGGTGTTCGGCGGGAATCGGGTCGATGAGTTTGAGTTGCGTGCAGGCGGTGCATCGTACGAAGAGATCGCGGCGCGGGGTGGAGGGATTCGTTCCACGGTGCGCAAGACGCGAGCCGCGAGTGAAGCGGAACTTCTCTCCCTTGCCCGAAATCGAGCAGAATGGTTTTTGCATTGCGGTACCACCACGATGGAAGCCAAATCCGGCTACGGTCTTTCGCTCGCGGAGGAGCTGAAGATTCTTCGCGTCGTTCGGCAGTTGAACGAGACGAGCCCGATCGAATTTGTCCCGACTTTTCTTGGCGCGCACGCCATCCCGGAAGAGTTTCGAGATCGGCCGGATGACTACGTGGACTGCGTCGTCGAGGAAATGCTGCCCGCAGTCGTTAGGCAAAACCTCGCTGAATACTGCGATATTTTTTCCGAACGCGGCTACTTCGACGCGGCGTCGACGCGGCGCGTGTTGGGCGCGGCCAAAGCCGCCGGACTAAAACTCCGGATGCACGCAGACCAACTCACCAACTCCCGCGCGGCAGCCCTCGCGGCGGAACTTGGCGCCGTGACAGCCGATCACCTTGAGCAGACCGACACCGCCGGTATCGCGGCGATGAAAGGCGCGGGCGTGCAGCCGGTTCTTCTGCCTGCTTCGGTTTATTCGCTCGGTTCAACGCGCTACCCACAAGCGCGCGCCATGATCGAAGCCGGCCTCGCCGTCGTGCTCGCGACCGATTTCAATCCTGGCTCGTCGCCGACGCCGTCGATCCCGATGGTACTCTCCCTCGCCGTCACGCAGATGAAGATGTTGCCCGCCGAAGCGGTGACTGCCGCGACGATCAATGGCGCATACAGTCTTGGGCGCGGCGATAGAATCGGCTCGCTGGAGCCGGGCAAGCGCGGCAATTTTTGCGTCTTCGACTGTGAGGATTACCGCGAGATCGCTTATTGGTTTGCCCTTCCTCTGGTTCATTCCGTTTACGTGAACGGAAACCGCGAGGTGTAATACCGTTCCCCCGGAGAAATGCCGCGCACGTTTGCGATTCGAGCGCGGTTTGCGAAGAATTCGCCGCGCCTTTAACATGGCGGCTGCATGAAGGTCGAAGTCGAGACGCAACCGCATTGCGTCGCTACGCTTAAAATCGAGCTGCCGCCGGAGCAGGTTTCTGAGGAATGGGACGCAATCGCGGACAGCTTCGCGCGCCAGGCGCGCATCCCCGGCTATCGCCCCGGCAAGGCGCCGAAGCGCGTGATCGAGGCCAAATTCCGCAAGGACATCCAGGAAGAGCTGACGAAAAAGCTTGTCTCCAAAAGCTATCACGCGGCGATCGCGGAGAAGCAGTTGCGGGTCGTCTCCCTAACGAATGTCGAAGAGGTCGAATTCGGCGACGATCGCTCGATGCGCTTCCGCGCCACGGTCGTGACCGCGCCGGAATTCGACTTACCCGATTACAAAGGCATCCCGCTGCAACTGCCTGAGACTGCTGTGACGGAAGCAGAAGTGGACGCGGCGGTGGAGCGGTTGCGCGAGCAATCGGCCGACTTCGTCGATGTGCCGGAGCGTGGCGTGGCGATGGAGGATTTCGCGGTGATCGATTTCGAGGGCACGATTGATGGCAAAGCGATCTCCGAGGTCGCGCCTGGCGCGAGCAAGAATCTCCAGGGTGGCAAAAAATTCTGGCTCCGGGTGGCCCCGGATAATTTTCTGCCCGGATTCGTCGAGGCGATGATTGGGCAGAAGCCTAACGAAACCCGCACGGTGAAGGTCTCGTTTCCCGCGGATTTCCCGGTTGCCGAAGCGGCTGGCAAGACGGCGGAGTACTCCGTCACTTTGCTTGAGATAAAGGAGCGCGTCCTGCCCCCGGTCGACGACGCTTTCGCGGCAAAATGGATGCCGGGGAAAAATCTTCAGGAGTTCCGGCACGCACTCGAGCATCAGATCGAGCACGACAAGGAGCATCAGCGCGAAAACGCGCGCGAATCGCAGGTCATAAAATTCCTCAACGATCGCATCCAGTTCGAGCTCCCGCCGAATCTCTTGAAGCAGGAAACTCGCAGCGTGCTTTCCGAATTAGTGCAGCGCAATCGCGAGCGCGGCGTTCCCGATGAGGCCCTCAAGGAAAAGGAGCAGGAGCTCATCGGAGCCGCCGGCGGTGTCGCCGCGCATCGGCTAAAAACCAATTTCATTCTCCACCGCATCGCCGAGCAGGAAAAACTTAAAGTGACTCGTGAAGATCTCGATGAGCGCATCCGGCATCAGGCCATGCATCACAACGTTGCCCCGGATAAAATGCGTCAGGAGATCGAACAACACGATGGGTTGAACAGTCTCGTTGAGCAGATCCTGCTGGCCAAGACGATTGCTTTCCTGGGGTCGAATGCTACCGTCGATGGCGCGCCGGCAGCGGCGGTTCCCGAGCAAATTTCCGAATCAAAATGACCAATCTTCACAAAGAAAATCTCTCTCAGTCCGTGCTTATCCCGATGGTGGTCGAGCAGACCGGCCGCGGCGAGCGCAGCTACGACATTTACTCGCGTTTGCTCAAGGACAGGATCGTTTTTCTAGGCACGCCGATCGACGATCACATCGCCAATCTCATCATCGCGCAGCTCCTTTTCCTGCAGATGGAGGACGGCAAAAAGGACATCAACATTTACATCAACTCCCCCGGCGGCTCGGTCACGGCAGGGCTCGCGATTTACGACACGATGCAGTTCCTCACCTGCGACGTGACCACTTATTGCCTCGGCATGGCCGCGAGCATGGGCGCCGTTTTACTCGCCGCCGGCACGAAAGGCAAACGCTTCGCGCTCCCGAATTCCGACATCATGATCCATCAGGTTTCCGGCGGCGCGCAGGGCCAGGCGAGCGATGTCGAGCGCACGGTCGAATACATGTTCAAGCTGAAGAAGCGGCTCATCCGCATCCTCTCGCAGCACACCGGCCGACCCGAAGACAAGGTGCTGCACGATTCGGATCGGGATTATTACATGAATGCGGCCGAGGCGAAGGAATACGGGCTTGTCGATGAGGTGATCAAGTCGCGCAAAGAGGTGAAACTGCTCGACGGCGCGGGTGATAAAACTCTCAACGATCGCGCGACCGCGGTCGCCGAAGCGGCCTTGCCGCAGAAGGTCGAGGAATAGGAACTGCTCAACAGGCAGCGAGAATTATGGCACGCGCCTCAAACCTCACGATGTGCTCCTTCTGTGGCAAAAGTCACGCCGAGGTGCGCAAACTTATCGCCGGCCCTGGGGTCTACATTTGCGACAGTTGCATCAACGTTTGCAAAAGCATTCTCGACAAGGAGCTGAACGAAGACGCGCGCCGCCAATCGTCGAATATCCGCGTGCCCAAGCCGGTCGATATCCGGCGCTCGCTCGACCAATATGTGATCGGGCAGGAGGTCGCAAAAAAGACGCTTTCCGTTGCCGTGCACAACCATTTCAAACGCGTCCTCCAGACCTCCACGCCGACCGATACATCGGCGGCTTTTCAACCGGATCCGTTCGCCGATGTCGAGATCGAGAAGAGCAACATTCTCCTCATCGGTCCGACCGGTTCCGGTAAAACGCTGCTCGCGAAAACGCTCGCGAAAATTCTCGATGTCCCTTTTTGCATCGCGGATGCGACGACGCTGACCGAAGCGGGCTACGTCGGCGAAGACGTCGAGAACATCATTCTGCGCTTGTTGCAGAACGCGGATTACGACGTGAAGCGGGCTGAGATCGGCATCGTTTACATCGACGAGATCGACAAGATCGGGCGCAAGACCGATAACGTCAGCATTACGCGCGATGTTTCCGGCGAAGGCGTGCAACAAGCGCTCCTGAAAATTCTCGAAGGCAGCACCTGCAATGTCCCGCCACAGGGCGGCCGCAAACATCCGCACCAGGAATACATCCAGGTGAACACAGAGAAGATTCTCTTCATCTGCGGCGGCGCCTTTGTTGGTCTCGACAAGATTGTGCAGAAACGCATCGGCAGTAAATCGATGGGTTTCAGCAGCCCGACGTTGGAAGTCGAAGAAGCGTTGCTTCGCGAATCGGTTAGGCGGGTTGAGCCGGAAGACTTGTTAGGCTTCGGAATGATCCCCGAATTCATCGGTCGCCTCCCCGTCCTGAGCGCGCTCGACGCGCTCACCGAGGAAGAGATGGTGCAAATCCTGACCGACACGAAGAACGCGATGATCAAGCAGTACACCAAGCTCTTCGCGATGGAAGGCGTCCGCCTCACCGTCACGAAAGACGCCCTTCGTGCGCTCGCCGCTCAAGCTGTGACCAAAGGCACCGGCGCGCGCGCGCTCCGCTCGATGCTCGAGCGCATTATGCTCGACATCATGTATGAAGTGCCGAGCCGTGAGGACATCGCCGAGGTCACGATCAATCGCGCCGTCGTCGAGGGCAAAAAGGTCCCGCTCATTCGCAAGAAGCAGGACAAAGACGCGGCCTAACGTTATCGTGGCGCCATGAGTGCCGAGGTAGAAACCTACCGCTTCTCCGTCGAGGAATTCAATAAGCTCGGCGAGGCCGGAATCTTCGACGAAAACGATCGGGTCGAATTACTCGACGGCGAAATTATCGTTATGAGCCCCATTGGATCCGAGCACGCTGCGACCGTTCTTCGCATCGGGTGGTATTTCCAGCAGCGGCTGGGTGAGCAGGTCCTAACGAGCACGCAGAATCCGACCGTAATCGACGAGTTTTCGGAGCCGCAGCCGGACTTGATGCTGCTGAAGTTGAAGGCTGATTTTTATAAGAGAGCGCACCCTCGCCCGGACGATATCCTCCTGCTCGTCGAAGTGAGCGATACGACTCTGGGCTATGACCGCGGCCCCAAGCTGCGCAAGTATGCAGAATGCGGAGTGCGGGAAGTTTGGATCGTCAATCTGAAGAAAGCGATGATCGAGCAATTCTGCTCGCCCTCGTTGTCGGAGTATGCGATCTCGCAAAATTATCGACGCGGCGAATCAATTGCCCTTACTGCCTTTCGCGAAGTCACTTTTCAAGTCGACGAATTGATCGGCTAGCCGCGGCGTTTGCAGTGGCGCGACAGCGTCGGCCGCACGAAAAGTGCCCGGTGCGCGTCGTCGTCATCAACACTGGGACCGAGATTCTGCTCGGTGATGTTCTGAATACGCACCTCACCTTCATCGCCCAGCAAGTTCTGCCACTCGGTCTTCGGGTCGAGCGGCAGATCGCGGTGCCCGACGGATCGGCCATCCGCGAAGCGCTGCAGGAAAGTTTCCGCAGCGCGGAAATCATTTTCGTCACCGGCGGACTCGGACCGACCACAGACGATCTCACGCGGGAGATAACGGCTGAAATGCTCGGCCTGGAGTTGGTGGCCGACCCGGATTTGGAGACGACGATCACCGAGCGCCTTCACACGCGCGGGATCCGCCTGACCGATCGCATCCTGCGCCAAGCGCAGGTGCCGCGGGGTGCGCAGGTTTTGCCTAACGAGTATGGAACCGCGCCCGGGCTATACCTTGCGCCGCGCGAGACGGCAACCGGCGCCTCGCCGCACTTGTTTCTCCTTCCCGGGCCGCCGCGCGAACTGCAGCCCATGTTCGGGCAATCAGTCCTTCCGCTTCTCCGGCGCATCGGTAGGGAAAGCCAGCCCTTCGCCTACCGTGCCTATCGGATTGTGGGGATGGGCGAGTCCTACGTCGAAGAGGCCGTAGGCGCGCAACTCCTCGCTCTCGCCGGTCTGGAGCTCGGCTATTGCGCCCGCATGGGCGAGGTCGATCTGCGCGTCATCGCCACGCCGGAAATCCTGGAGCAAGCCGACGCAATCGTGCGCGGGAGACTGGCAGCCTCCATTTTCTCCACGAGCAGCGAGAGCCTTGAAACGGTCGTCGTTAGGCAATTGGCGGAAAGAAAGGCGACGCTCGCGGTCGCGGAGTCGTGTACCGGTGGATTTCTCGCGCACCGCCTGACGAATGTTGCGGGCGCGTCGGAAGTTTTCCTGGCTGGTTGCGTCACCTACGCGAACGAGGCGAAAGTTTCGACGCTTGGGGTTTCTCCGACGACGATCGCGGCGCAGGGCGCAGTCAGCGAAGAAGTAGCGCGGGCGATGGCGGAAGGGGCGCGCGTCAAGTTCAATGCCACTTATGCGCTGGCAACGACCGGCATCGCCGGGCCCGGAGGCGGGAGTAAGGCAAAGCCCGTTGGGACAGCCTACATCGCTCTTGCCGGTGGCGGCGAAACTGTCGTTAGGCATCTCTTTTTTCCGGCCGATCGCGAGACATTTAAACAGCTCGCCTCCCAGAACGCGCTCAATCTTCTGCGCGGTCGCCTCGCCTGACGAGAGGCGTTGTAGCGCGCCCTGTCTTTAGCGCACTGGCACGCCGGCCTAACGAGACAAGCGTGCAGCGTGCTCAGGCCCCCGCGCAAGATCCGCTGAGCCCATAAAGATCGAGATGCGCCGCGGGCTGGCTCGAGAGCGTTCAAGCAGAAAGTTCTAAAAGTCGGCAGCACATTCAACTCTCCGCGAAACTGAAAGCGCAGCGTGCCGTAGAGCAAATCAAATGACATGGCATGTCTCGGAGGCGCGGAAGCGGGTCCCTCCGGGAGTCACTTTAACTCGCTGCTCATGTGCTGCGCGAACTTGGGGCCGATGCCGCTCTCCTCATGCTTGAAGTAGATGTAAGCATCGGTCCATCTTGTCGCCTGCTGCCTAACGACGTCCGCCCAGCGCCCGATATCCGCTGCCTCGTAATCTTGCCGGCGAAGCCGCAGGTAACCGTAGGCCGCCGTCGCGATGATCGGGGTCTGGATCTTTTCACTATCGGCGATGCAAAGGGCGACGCCGGCTTTCTCGAGCGCGGCGAAGGTGTCATCTTCAAACCAGGAGGCGTTGCGGAATTCGAAGGCGGCGCGCATGCCCCCGGGGAACTCGCGCACGAAGTCGCTCAGAAGTGCGACGTCTTTTTTGAACGACGGCGGGAGCTGAAACAAGACCGGTCCCAGCTTTCCCGAGAGCGCGGACACGACGCTGAAGAAAAAGCGCAGGGTGTCGCCGCAATCGCGCAGCTTCGCAAAGTGCGTGATCCGCTGTGGCGCTTTCAGGCTGAAAGCAAACCGTGCTGGCGTTCCGTCAATCCAGCGCTCGATCGTCGGCGCGCTCGGAATGCGACGAAAGGTGTAATTGATTTCCGTCGTTGCAAAGCGCTCGGCATAGAAACCAAGCATCTTGCTCGCGGGCAGCTTCTCTGGGTAAAACGTTCCTTTCCACTCCGCATATTGAAACCCTGAGGTGCCGATCCAAAGTTGCATGTTGTTTTGTCGATTGATTCACCGCGCTCAGAAACCAAAATGTAATTCGTTAGTCTGGATTGACTTCCGGCGCGGCTTGGACATAAAGTGCTTACCTTTTTTTCCTATGCGCGCAATTTGGAAAGGCAGTATCAGCTTCGGACTCGTCTACATTCCGGTCGCCGTTTTTCCTGCGACCCGTGAAGAGAAATTAAGTTTCCGGCAACTCCGCGGGACTGACCTCAGCCCGATCAAATACAAGAAAGTCGCGGAGGCCGACCTGACGGAAGTCTCGTCCGACCAAATCGTGAAAGGCTACGAGTATGAGCGTGGCCACTTCGTTGTCTTGAAGGAGGAGGATTTCGAGAAAGTGAAAATCGAATCGACTCACTCAATCGACATCACTGACTTCGTCGAGCTCGGCCAGGTCGATCCGAAATTTTTCTACAAGCCCTATTTCCTTGAGCCGCAAAAGGGCGGCGAGAAAGCTTATGCGCTGCTGCACAAGGCGCTCAGCGGCACCGGCAAAATCGGAATCGCGAAAGTCGTCATCAGCAACCGCGAACACCTCGCGTCGGTCAAGCCGGACGGGTTGTTTCTCGTTCTCGAACTGATGCATTTCGCAAGTGAAATCCTGAGCCCGAGCGAGCTCAACAACGGCTCCAATAGTGCGATCAACGACAAGGAGTTGAAGATGGCGCAGACCTTGATCGAGGGAATGACGGTGCCGTGGGAACCGGAAAAATATCGCGACGAATACCGCGACGCGGTCCTCGAGATGATCGAGCAGAAGGCGAACAAAAAAGAAGTGGCGGCAGCGCCCGTCGCCGCCGTGCGCGCGACCAATGTGGTCGACCTGGTGAAAGTGCTGCAGGAGAGCCTGAATCGAAATCAGTCGCTCAAACCAAAACGCAACGGGACGCGCACGAGCGGCCGCTCCACTTCCTCGCTCGTGAAACAAAAGAGACGCGTGGCCGCTTAGTGACGCGCTCCCGCTTCCGCCATGGACGGACTACGCCATGGCCAGTCCGCGCATCCAGTCCTTGCGGGCGGAAATCAGTCTCAGTCTATCCGAGACAGCGCACTAGCGCCTCGTTTCGTTAGGCGAAGCAGCGGAAGCGCAGGCGCTTCCCAGATCGGATCTCCAAATTAAGCCGAAGGTTTCAAACCTTCAACGTGGGCTCCATACTTCTCGATCAATTCCGTGATCTTCGTCTGGAATTGATCCTGCGCGGAATACAATCCGCCGATTGGATCGGAAAATTCCTTCTGCTTCAGTTCGTCGTCGATCGTTAGGCTCAATTCCGCCAGCGTCTCGATATTCGCGCGGGAGTGGAACTCCATCTCTTTCAGCTTCGAGAGCACTGCGACCGACTTCTCGAGATCGCCTGGCCCCTGCTCCGCGGCAGCTGCGGGTGCATCCTCCCCGGATTTATCCTTACCGGCATTGGAGTCTGCTTCGGGCTTCTCGTGCTCTTTCTCCTGTTTCACTTTCTTATCGTGGGCAACGTTTCGTGGATCGGACATTCCTACTGATACACCGATTGCAGTTTTCGTCGCGCCGCCGAGCGTTGAGCCGGCGTTTAATCTCTTTACAACGAGAGAATTTTTCGCGGATAGTGCGCCGCTCCTATGCGCGCCATCGGAACTGTAGAAAGCCTTTGGCGTTATCCGGTGAAAAGTATGCGCGGCGAGGAGTTGCCGAAGATGTTCGCCGGCTTTGCCGGCTTCTACTGCGACCGTCTTTTCGCCTTTCGCAGCTCGGTCAGCCCCGAAGGATTCCCCTATCTGACCGCGCGTGATCAACGCCAGATGCTGCGCTACCGGCCGCGTTTCCGTCAGCCGGAGAAAGCTGTTGCGCCTCCGAATTTAGCGGCAGCGGAGGCCATCGCGCCCGGCGCGACACCCATTTACGGGCAGCGCGAAGACCTCATGCTCGACGTGGAGACACCGAGGGGAGATATGGTGGCGATTGATGATCCGGCATTGATCGATCTGCTCCGCGACGCGCTCGACGATAAACATCACCTTACTTTACAGCGCTCAGAGCGTCCGTTGACGGACTGTCGTCCCTTATCACTCTTCGCGGTGCAAACGGTAAAACAGTTAGCCGACGAAACAGGCATCGCAGTCGATAAACGGCGCTTCCGGGCCAACATCTATCTCCACCTAACGGACGCTGCCGGGTTCGCTGAAGACGAATTCGTCGGCCGCTCCCTCCGGCTGGGCGCGATGACGACCATCAGCATCCTGCAACGCGACCCGCGCTGCATGATCATCACACTCGATCCGGAGACTGGCGAAAAAGCGCCCGCGGTGCTGAAGACGGTGGCTCAAGCACATGGGGGCATGGCCGGCGTCTATGGCGCTGTTCTAGTCGAAGGAATGGTGCGCAAAGGCGATCCTGTCGAGTTATTAAGTTAGTAAAGCTTCCTCGCCGTGCTTTCTAGGAGCGTGTCATGCACTTTGATTGTGCACGCTGGCAGCTCCAGCGGGCCATTGCCTCCGCTCTCCTCAGCGGATTCCTCGCAGACCTAGTGCAGTGTAACAACAAAATCACCGATACAGACCACGATCCTGGACTCGCCGCGGCGAGTCCCACCGGAGGGACGCGCTTCCGCGCGTCCAGTTTCATCTGTTACACTGCACTACCCAGCCCTAAGACGACACGCTTGCGCGTGCCGGTAGTCCGGGTTGATACCGGTGTCGTTGGGGAAGGGAATCAAAGCTCTCACGAGCGTGCTCATCGAAGGTCAACAGATAAAGGCCCGCTTGGAACATTCAACGCCGGACTCGTCCAGCGCGCTTCGATGAAAGGAGGACGTATACCGACAGCTGAAGCGCGTTGGGCTGATTTCACTGCGCTGTAACGACAAACAGAACGCTTTAGGGCTGCTTTTTCTCCAGCGCGCGAGTCAGGATGGTGAGCGC
>JACDGM010000141.1 GCA_013815325.1 Chthoniobacterales bacterium | reverse complement strand
CCTTTGCGTGCTCGTGGTCGATGCGACGATGGGCGTCACCTCGCAGGACAAGAAAATCGCTGCGCTCATGCAGAAAGCGCACAAGCCGTCGCTCATCGTCGTGAACAAGTGGGACCTCGTGAAACCGAAGCGCGGCGGCAAAGAAACGCTCGCGCGATTGCTCGCAGAGACGCGGGAACGCCTTTTTTTTCTCCCGTACGCACCCATCCTCGTCGCCTCCGCTCTCACGGGCGAAAATGTTGAGCGTCTCTTCAGCGCCATCCGCAAGATTCGGCGGGCCGCTGGGGAGCGTATCGGCACCGGTCCGCTCAACCGCCTGCTGCGGGAAGCGTTCGCCGCCAATCCGCCGCCGATGTCGGCGAACAAGCGGATGAAGCTCTTCTACGCCACGCAGACGCGCGGCGAGAACCGTGCTTTGGCAACGCCGGAGTTCGTCCTTTTCGTGAACGATCCGAAATTGTTAGGCGAGACGTACGCGCGCTACCTCGAGGCGCAAATTCGCGGCGCGCAAGCTTTTCCCGGCCTGCCGATGATGTTGAATTTCCGTCCGCGCAGCGAAACCGCCGCGAAGGCGGAAAGTCGTTAGGCGTGCCGACGCGTTCGCCTCTCCTGTCATCCTGAGCCGCGCAGACGGCGAAGGACCCTTCAAGGAACTTTCCGCGCTCAAGCCCACCTGCCGCGTCGGATCCGTTGTGAGGTCCCTCGCTTTGCTCGGGATGACACTGAGGGCGGGCCGCGCGCTTCACCAGCCGCCCTACAACCGCACCCACTCTCTCTTCTGCGCGCTTTCCTCGATCGCCGCGAGCACGCGCTGGTTGGCGAGGCCGTCGGCAAAGGTCGGCGCCACGCTCTTGCCCGCGACGACTGCCCTGACGAAATCGGCAACGGTCTGCACGAAGGTGTGTTCGTAGCCGATGAGGTGCCCGCTCGGCCACCAACCAGCGGCGTAGGGATGCGTGCTTTCCGTCACCAGAATATCGCGAAAGCCGCGCCGTCCCTCCGCATCCCTGGCACTGTAAAACTGCAACCGGTTCATCTCCTCCAGATCGAAGGTGAGCGAGCCGCCACTGCCATTGATCTCGATCGTGAGGCTGTTCTTCCGGCCGCGCGCAAAGCGCGTCGCTTCCAGAGTGGCGAGCGCGCCGTTGCGGAAACGCCCGATCGCGAGGGCTGCGTCGTCCACCGTCACACGACCCTTTCGCGCTCGATCCTCCTTCCGCGGGCGCTCTTTCACGAACGTCTCCAGCGTGGCGCAGACTTCGCGAAATTCCCCCACCAGATAACGCCCCAGATCGATGATGTGCGAACCGATATCGCCTAACGAACCGGACCCGGCCTCCCCCGAGCGCAGGCGCCAGACGAGCGGGAAATCAGGATCGGCGATCCAATCCTGCGCGTAGCGCGCGCGGAAATGATAAAGCCGCTCGCCGAGCTCGCCGCGCTCGATCATCTCCCGCGCGAGCGCGAGCGCGGGCACCCGCCGGTAGTTGTGACAGACCATATTCACGACGCCCGCTTTGCGCACGGCCGCGGCCATGCGCTCGGCTTCGGCGACGTTGCGAGCGAGGGGCTTTTCGCAAACGATGGCTTTGCCCGCCGCCGCCGCCGCCAGCGCAATCATGACATGGGAGTCGTTAGGCGTGCAGATGTCGATGATGTCGATTTCCGGGTCGTCTACGACCGCGCGCCAATCGGTTTCGCTCTTTTCCCAGCCGAACTTCTCCGCCGCTTGCTCGACGGCGCGCCCGTCGCGACCGCAGATGGTTTTCATCCGCAGGTCCGCCGGCAAATTGAAAAACCGCGGCGCCTGCCGCCAGGCGTTGGAATGCGCCTTGCCCATGAATTTGTAGCCGATGAGGCCGACCTGGAGTGTGCGGCGCGCGGTCATGATCTAGTCCGCACTCGGGCAAAATCCGTCGCCACGAGACTGGACGCGCGGACTCGCCACGGCGTAGCCCGTCCACGGCGGAGGCGGGAGCGCGTCCCTCCGGAGGGACATGCTCCCGCATGTCCATGTTCTGCCGTCGCGGGCGCGCTTCTTTGGAGGTAGCGCACTAGAAGCGAAAAACATTGAGGAACGCCACTTCGAGCGCGAGCGCCTCCTGGATATTGCGATCGAGATGATCGCGCAATTCTTCCAGCCGGCGCATGCGCCGGAGGATTTCCGGTGTCGTTAGGCGGGCGGCCAGCGCGGCCGTCGTCGCCTCCGCCGTGGGAAGTTCCCGCGCGGGCAGGCCGGTGCTGGCGCGGAGCACATCCGACCACCAGAGGAAAAGCATTTCCACCAATTGCGCCCGGCGTTGCAGATAAAGGCTTTCCGTTAGGGCCTTGTAGTGATCCTCCCGGCTGTCGAGCCAGGCGCCGTCGGTCGTGTTCTTGTAGCGCGCCTCCTCGCTCTTCAGGGTCGCGCCGTTTTCCTCCTGAATGTCGCTCCGAATTTTTCCGAGTAAACGCTGGCAACCTTGGGCGAGCCTATACGCTCCGTGAACATTCCCGGCGCTTTTTTCCGTCGCCACGCCTTCGAGCAGCGCGAGCAATTCGCGCTCTTCCGCGGAAAGGCTCGCGCCCGCCGGAGTGGCGAGCTGGAGGGTGAGACAACGCGAGAGAATAGTGTCCGGCAAAACCTCGGGAATAGAGCTGAGGAGGAGCAGAAGGGAATTGTTAGGGGGCTCTTCCAGCGTTTTAAGAAAAGCGTTGGCCGCTTGCGGCACCATGCGATCCGCTTCGGAAACAATTGCGACTTTGCGGCGCCCGCCACGCGCCTGCATCTGCAGCGCATGCTCGAGCTGGCGGATTTGCTCGATCACGATCCGGCGCGACTTCGATTCCGGTCCCGCGAGATAAACATCGGGCGCGCCGTCTGCGAAAACCGCGGCCGGCTCCGCTCCATTGACGAGCTGCGCGATCTCCGCGGCGAGCACGCGTTTCCCGCTGCCCGCCGCGCCGGCGATCAAGTAGGCGTGCGCGAGCCGGTCGCGTTCCTGCGCGCCGCGCAAATAGTCGAGCGCAATGCCCGGAGGAAAAGCCATCGTTAGGCGCGACCACTTTTCTGGCCCTCTCGCAGGAGGCGCGCGAGATAGCCGAAGCGTGACGCGACCGTTTGCCAGATTTCCTCTTCGATCTCGCCGACGGCTTGCCTGCCGTCGACCAACTGAACGCGATATGGCTCACGCCCCGCCAATTCGCGATAGGCAAGGCAGACTGCTTCGTAAAATCTCAGCGGCTCCTGTTCCATGCGATCGACCGCGCCGGCGGGGCGGACGCGCCGGAGCATCCGGGCGCGCGCGGTCGCGAGATCGACATCGAGTACGAACGTCAGATCGGGCCAGCAACGCCCGACTGCGATGGTGTTGAGATGGCCGACCATTTCCTGGTCGAGGCGGCGCGCGACCCCTTGATAAACGGTCGTGGAGTCGGCGAACCGATCGGAGATCACCACCATTCCGCGCTCCAGTGCCGGTTGAATTTTTTCGCGGACGAGCTGGCTGCGGCTCGCCTCAAAAAGGAGCAGCTCGGTCTCGGGCGTCATGGCGGAGCTTTCTGGATCGAACTGGAGAAGGTGGCGAATTTTTTCCCCGATGGTGGTGCCGCCGGGCTCGCGGGTGATAAAAAGAGGCACGCCCGCAGTCGTTAGGCGAGCGGCTAGAAGGCGGACCTGGGTGGATTTACCGCAGCCTTCCGATCCTTCGAAAGTGATGAAGGGGAGGCGGGGCATGGGGGCGATTTTGGAGCAGATCGCGGGGGTTGTCGATGCACGATGATGCGGGGCGTCCGCATTATTCACCGATCAAGCGGTGCCCTTGTGCCGGCGATATTTGGCAGTCGCGGCGCCGCGCCACATGGACGGGGAGCACAGGTCGCTGGCCGGATGCGTTTGCGCGCAGCGGTAGTCGCAAAACCAGCCGGCGAGCCTAACGAGCTAAACTCCAAGGCACGCCGGCCACTGATCAAGATGAGGTGTTACGGGTGCCGAGCGAGCCAGTGTCCTTTATCGCTTAAACTGCGACTGGGCTCTGCCCGCAAGAGACTTTCCGCATCTCCAGTCTCTGCCGGGCAGTCTAACTTCTTCTGATACACTGCAGCATGTGCGCCTTTTAGGACCGGTCATACGTCTGCCGAAGTGTCCAAATCCAACCGGAAACTGCAGCCGCACGGTCTTCTCTGTTCTGCTATTTCGATAATTCGAATTTCCCCTAACGATCAGCAAAAATCGGTGTGGCGCTGACATCGGTGGGATCGAAGCGGAACCCTTCGACCTCGGCGCCCTGGAGCGATTTGAGCAGCGTGGAGATGGCCTGAGACGTGGCGGCGGAATAGAAACGCACCAGACCGACGGTCGTGCGGCTGCCGAAAACTGTGATCATGATGGTGTCGTCGTCGACCGAGTTCATGAAAATGTGGCTCCCGTTGCCCTGATGATAGAGCGCGTTGAACTCCACTTCGCCGATGCGGCGCGCCAGCTCGCGGGTGGCCGCAAAAGAACCCGCCGCAAGCGCCGCGATGATCGTGACATCCATCACCGCGACGTCGCCGAATTGTGAAATGGCGTTGCCGCCGCGATCGATTATGACGGTCAGTTCCGCTTCCGCTTTTTTCAGGAAATCGGCCAGGATGCCGTCGAGGCTGGCGACGTTTTCAATCGTGAGGACAGGGATCGAGTTCATCGTGAGTTGGCGGATTGCGCAGCTCCATTCGGTTCTATCGGAATGGCGACAGGCGGGGGCTCGGTCCCCGGAGGAGCGGCCTCGCCTTCCTTGCTGAATTTGTGCAGCAACATTTGCGAAATGGCATTGAGCGAGGCGAAGACGTTTTGGCCCGTACTGGAGACGACTTCAAAGCTCTGCACCCGTTTCTTGCGATTGTTGAGCAGGAACTCGAGGTAATTGATCGGAGCGGTGTTTGCGAGGTCGCGTTTGTTGTATTGCAGGACGTAAGGGATTTCGTCGATCGCGAGATTTTGCTGCGTCAGGTTCTCTTCGAGGTTGCGGAAACTTTCGACGTTTTCCTCCATCTTTTCCCACTGGGAATCGGCCACGAAGACGACCCCGTCGACGCTCCGCAGGACGAGCTGCCGGGTGGCGTTGTAAATCACCTGACCGGGCACGGTGTAGAGCTGGAACTTGGTCACAAAGCCTTTGATGACGACTGCGTTCAAGGGCAGGAAATCGAAGAACAAAGTGCGATCGGCGGCGGTCGCGAGGGAGACGAGATCGCCGCGGTTGGACGGGCTGATCCGCTCGTGGATGTAAGCGAGGTTGGTCGTTTTGCCGCAGAGCGCGGGACCGTAATAAACGATCTTGAATTGAATCTCGCGGCTGGCGTAGTTGATGATCGACATGATGGGTCGTTAGGCGTTAGGCGGACCGCGCATACATGCGCGCCAGCTCCTGGGTGGTGCGGCCGAGGCGGTCGCGAATTTCGGCCGCGATTTCGCCCGCGGAATGAAGGGCGGCAAGACAGATGTTGCCATGCGCAAAAAAGCTGACGGGCGCTTTCGCGCAGAAAACGGTGACGCCGCGCAACGCGCCGAGGTTGGCGTTATTCATCTGCTCCTCGATGCGCTTGACGATCTCGGGCGCCATCGCGCAAAGGGCGTCCGCTTCGTAAACGTCCGGGATGTTGCCGGCGAGGCTGAGACCGTCGGAAAAGACAATCGCGCAAGCGCTCACGCCGGGCAGACGACAGGCGTGGGTCACGACCGATTTGGCGTCGAGCAGGTCGTCGGTATCGAGCGCGATCTGGAGCGCGTTGCGTCTGGCTGGCGCGGTTGCGCTCGGTTCGGCTGAGACGGCCGCCGCCGTCGCGTGTAGAGGCGGCCGTGTCGGCAGAGGGAGACTAATTTCAGGCGTCCGAACGGGCGCGGACGGCGCGGCTGAAACAGCCGCCTCTATATTCGCCGGTTTCGCAATCGGCCCGGACGGAATCTTCATGCGGGCGGCATCCTCGGCGGCCTTTTGGCTGAAAGGGGTTTCGAAAAGCTGCGCCACTTCCACTTCCTCCTGATCGAGGCGCAGCTGCAAGGATTCGTTAGGCAAATTCTCCAGGATCTCCGACAACGGGAGCGAAACCGGAATTCCCTCCTCGTCCATTTTGAAAAGCGAGCGGTACTGTTCCGGCATCGCTGCCTGAAACTGGGCGGGCGAGATCGCGACCCGGCCTAACGAGAGCTGGGTCTCGACGATCGAAAAGGGCAATTCGATTTTCGCATCCTCTGGGACGGTGTCGATCGGACCGGTGCATTGGAACGGCGGAATGCCACGGAGGAC
>JACDGM010000059.1 GCA_013815325.1 Chthoniobacterales bacterium | reverse complement strand
CGATCTCGATTTCCTTGAGCTGCAAACGGCGTTTCACCTTGTTCACCTCAAGGTCAACAATGCGCAGCAGATCGGGTTTCTCGAGGGTGTGGAAAACGATGATCTCGTCGAGCCGGTTCAAAAATTCCGGTTTAAAGACGCGCTTGGTCTCCTCAAGAATTTTGTCGCGCATCACATCGTAATTCGCTTCGTCGCGCGGCGCGCCGAAACCCATCATGGTCTGACGCTTGATCAGCTCGGCGCCGACATTCGAGGTCATGATGATGATGGTATTGCGAAAATCGATCTTCCGGCCTAACGAGTCAGTGATTTTCCCTTCCTCCAAAATCTGGAGCAGGAGGTGCATGACATCTGGGTGTGCCTTCTCGATTTCGTCGAAGAGCACGACGGAATAGGGACGCCGCCTAACGGCTTCGGAGAGCTGCCCGCCTTCCTCGTAGCCGACGTAACCCGGAGGCGAGCCGATCAGACGCGAGGCGGTGAACTTCTCCATGTACTCCGACATGTCGATCTGGATGAGCGCGTCGCTGTCGCCGAACATGAATTCGGCCAGCGTGCGCGCAAGGAAGGTCTTGCCCACGCCGGTCGGGCCGAGGAAAACGAAGGAGCCGATCGGGCGTTTGGGATCTTTGAGATCGGCGCGCGAGCGGCGGAGCGCTTTGCTGATTGCGCCGACCGCTTCGTCCTGACCAATGACCCGTTGTTTGATGTCGGTCTCCATTGCGAGAAGTTTCGCGGTTTCCTTTTGCTCCATTTTCTGGAGGGGAACGCCCGTCACTTTCGAGATTATGTGCATCATGTCCTCGGCGGTCACGAGGACTTCCTTTTCCTCCCGCTGCTCGCGCCATTCCGTGAGAATCTTTTCCAGCTTCTCTTTGGCTTGTTTCTCCTTGTCGCGGAGGGCCGCGGCTTTTTCGAAATCCTGTGCTTTGATCGCGGCTTCCTTGTCGACCCGGATTTGCTCGATCTCCTTTTCGGTTTCTTTGACGTCGGGCGGCCGGGTCATGGCGTTGATCCGGGCGCGCGCGCCGGCTTCATCCATCACGTCGATCGCTTTGTCCGGCAGAAAACGGCCCGTGATGTAACGCTCGGAAAGCTTGACCGCCTGCTCGAGCGCTTCATCCGTCAATCTCGCTTTGTGGTGCGCTTCGTATTTCGGACGCAGTCCCTTTAGAATCAGAATCGCTTCTTCAACGTTCGGCGCCTCGACCTTCACGGTCTGGAAACGGCGCTCCAGCGCTGCGTCCTTTTCGATGTATTTGCGATACTCGTTCAGCGTGGTGGCGCCGACGCATTGCAGCTCGCCGCGGCTTAGCGCGGGCTTGATGATGTTGCTCGCATCCATCGCGCCTTCGGCCGAGCCGGCGCCGACGATCGTGTGCAACTCGTCGATGAAAAGGATGACGTTTTTGGAGCGGCGAATCTCGTCCATGACCGCTTTGATTCGCTCTTCAAACTGGCCGCGATATTTAGTCCCCGCGACCATCAATGCGAGATCGAGGGTGATGACTTTCTTGTCGCGCAATAGCTCCGGCACGTTGCCGCTCGCGATTTCTTGCGCGAGGCCTTCGACGATGGCGGTCTTGCCAACGCCGGCTTCGCCTAACAATACCGGGTTGTTTTTGGTGCGGCGGCAGAGCACCTGAATGACGCGTTCGATTTCGTTATGCCGGCCGATGACCGGGTCGAGCTCGCTCTTTTTCGCCAGATCAGTGAGGTCGCGGCCGAACGCGCGCAAGGCCGGCGTTTTCACGTCCTTCTTGGAGCCTTCGCCTCCGCTCGTGCCGGGCTCCTGCTCGCTCTCCGGCGGCGTGAAATTAGGATCGAGCTCCTTGAGAATCTCATTGCGTGTCCGCTCGATATCGACCTCCAGACTTTTCAAGACGCGCGCGGCGACGCCTTCGCCTTCCCGCAAAAGCCCGAGCAAGATATGCTCCGTGCCGACGTAGGAATGATTAAGCGCACGCGCCTCTTTGCCGGCGAGGGCGAGCACTTTTTTCACCCGCGGAGTGTAGGGAATGTTGCCGACCATTTTCGTCTCCGGACCGGAGCCGACCTGTTTTTCGACTTCCATGCGCACGGTCTCGAGATCGAGCCCCATTTTTTGGAGCACGTTCACGGCGACGCCCTGGCCGAGTTTGATCAGCCCGAGCAGGAGATGCTCAGTGCCGACGTAGTTGTGGTTGAAGCGATCTGCTTCTTTGCGGGCGAGCGCGAGAACCTGCTGGGCCCGAGGAGTAAAATTATTCATTATTGGTAGGAGCGGAAGGTGGGTTGGAAATCGGCTCGCGCGCCACTTTATCCATATCAGGTTTAGGAAAGAGTTTCAAACGGTCGCGGATGATTTGGGCACGTAGAAAGTCGCGTTCTTCGGCGTTGAGCTTCTGCTGCGAGGTCTTTTGCAGATGCGCCGGCTGGGTTTCGATAAACAATTCGTCGACTGGCAAACGGCGGTCCTCTGCGAAAGCGCCGAGATCGACTGCGAGTTTCATGATCGAGAGCAAATTGAGCGCCTCCTTGGAGGTCATGGCATGCGCATAAGTAAGCACGCCATATGCCCGCCCGATCTGATCCCAAAGGGTGTCGGATTTCTTCAGGATCAAGACCTGGCGTGCGTCGTGTTCCTTCTCGATGATCGTCTCAATCACTTTCGTTAGGCGGCCGATGATCTCGTCCTCCTTTTCGCCTAACGTCGTTTGATTGGAGATCTGGAAAAGGTTTCCCATCGCCTCGGTGCCTTCGCCGTAAAGACCGCGCACGGCGAGACCGATCTTGTTCACCGCCTGAATGACCTGATTGATCAGATCGCTCAAGACCAGGCCCGGCAGATGGAGCATCGCGGAAGCGCGCATGCCGGTGCCGACATTGGTGGGACACGCGGTGAGATAACCGAGGTGCTGATCGTAGGCGATATCGAGCTTGCCTTCGAGAACACTGTCTATTTTATCGACCAGCTTAAAAGCGCTTTTGAGCTGCAGCCCGGAACGGATCGATTGCATGCGCAGGTGATCCTCTTCATTGATCATGATGCTGAGGGTCTGCTTGCGGTTCATCACGACGGCGCTGCCGATGCCTTTGGCGGCATGCTCGCGGCTGATGAGGTGACGCTCGACAAGCACTTGCTTCTCGAGCGCGGAAAGATCCTGGAGCAGTTCCGAAAACGAATCCTGCATTTCCGGCAGCTCTTCGACGCGTGGTTTGATCTGCTCGAGGATTTGTGTCCGCTCGACCTTTTTCGCCCAGCCGGGGAAAGAGCGATGGCGGAGATTCCGCGCGAGCCGCACCCGGCTGCTGACGACGATCTGATGATGCGGTCCTTCGCCGCGCACCCACTCGCCAGCGCTGGACATTACTTGATCGAACTTCATCGGGTTAGCTTGCCATCTCGTGTTCGAGTTGCTTGATCTGGTCGCGCAGACTCGCTGCGTTCTCATAGTTTTCCTCGGCCACAGCCTTTTCGAGATTGTCGGTGAGAGAACGCATCTTATCGGTTAATTCCATCTGCCGGAAAGCCCGCTGCGGGAGTTTGCCGACATGCTCGATGCCTTTGTGCATCGCTTTTAGGAGTGTGCCTAGACCCTCGGAGAATGTGATGTAACACGCGCTACATCCAAGGCGGCCGGTCTTTTTGAAATCCGCCTGGGTGAATCCGCAGACCGGGCATTTCTGCGTCGGCGCGCCTTTTTCGATCTCCTCCGCCGCGCCGATGCCTAACAATAAATCAGCGAGCGCAAAACCGGTCGGATCCTGCACGCCCTTTTCCTTCGAACAGGCATCGCAGAGATTCACCTTCTGCATTTTGCCCTCCAGAATCTGCGTCAGAAAAACTGTCGCATCATTGCACTTACAAACGTCACAGAGCATGGCTGACAATTAGACCACAATGCGGCGGAAACATTCAACCACCGCGCCACAATCCCGCGCGCAGCTTCTCGTTAGGCAAGACCCACTGATCACTCCGGAAAAATCGGGGTCCCAGTTTCTCGTGTCAACTCGCGGAAGCGCGCGATCATCCGCGTGGTGATCGCGCCCGGCTCACCATTCCCGATGACGCGGCCGTCAGCTCTTATCATCGGAATCACCTCAGCGGCGGTTCCCGTGAGAAACGCTTCGTCCGCGATATATACGTCGTGCCGGGTCAGATCGACCTCGGATATTTTGAATCCCAGTTCTGCGGCGATGTCGAAAACGACAGAGCGCGTGATCCCCCGCAGGGCGCCGGCGGTGATCGGCGGCGTCATGATCCGTCCGCGTTTGATCAAAAAGACATTGTCGGCGGTGCACTCGGCGACGTTACCGGCGTCGTTTAACATGAGCGCCTCATCCGCGTTCGCGAGGTTCGCTTCGATGCGGGCGAGGACGTTGTTGAGATAATTGAGCGACTTGATCGCGGGGTTCAAGGTCGCTGGGCCCATGCGCCGCGTCGGGACGGTGACGACCGTTAGGCCGCGTCGATAAACTTCCTCCGAATAAAGCGCAATCGTCGCTGCGATAATGATGATGCTCGGCCGCTTACAGTGCACCGGATTGAGGCCTAGATTGCCGACGCCGCGGGTCACGATCAACCTCACATAACCGTCACGGAGATTGTTTTGCCGGATCGTCTCGAGCAACGCCTCATCCAGCTCGCGACGCGACATCGGGATGTCGATGCAGATCGAGCGCGCCGAATCCCACAGCCGCTCCATGTGTTCCTCGAGGCGGAAGACGCGGCCGTTGTAAAAACGAATGCCTTCAAAGACGCCGTCTCCGTAGAGCAGGCCGTGATCGAAGACGGAAACCTTCGCATCGGCTTCGCCGAAAAATTGTCCATCGATAAAAATTTTCGGCGCGTTCTTAGCTGGGGTTGCGGTCTTCGCAATAGATTTTTCGGCAGTCTCGCGCTGGGCGGGTTTCTCCAGCACAGCGCTTCCTTCAGCATTTTTGGTAAGCATGGAAAATCTTCCGGCTTGCTGGCGGCCAATTCAAGCGGAGAAAACGACCGGCATTCCCAAAGAAGATCAAGAAAACCGCACATGGCCTATGGTTTAAGCGTGCGGCTGCCGGTCCCGTGAGGTCGTTGTGCTGGTCGCGATGACGATCGTTTCCAGGGTCGCTCGTTAGGCCGCCCGCGACCTCGCAGCACGCGGGGAATGCGGAATTGTATCGTATTGACCGCGAGAGGCCGGCATCGCTCGCCGCCTGGTATTGCGTCGGTCGCTTGTGAACCAAAAGGTCGAGTCGTCGGCCGGATCGAGGCACATGGCGCTGTGATCGTCCCATCGGTTGCTCGTGCCGATTGGACGCCGGTTCCGGCGAACAGAGTCGCGCCTCCCCCTGCGCCCGCGTCCCGGGAGGATCACCCGCCAACCTTCCAGCATAGGCAAAAAAGACTGGAGGACTCAAGTAGGATACTATGGCCCTTTCGAGGTGGAGGTCGCGGCGGGACAGATGAAGAAGGTTTTGAGGAATTGCGACACGGGCGACAGCAGACGCAGAAGGAAGCGGCGGCAAAGCGAGCTGCGCGAGCAACCAAAACTAAAGTCCGAGGCGGGCGAGTAACGCCCCGAACCGCGGGTCCGAACGGAACGCATCCCATTTCGGATCGACCCGCAGAAAACTCAAGCGGACGTCGTGATCCTGAAAGGCCGTTTCCAGCGAGGCGAAGGCCTCTTCGCGCTCCCCGAGTCCGAGATGGATCACAGCCATATTGTGAGGTGGAATATAGCGCGCCGCCGAAAGCGCCTTCAACTCCTCGAGCCCAGCGCGTGCTTTGGCCGTTTCCCCTGACAAAGCCAGCACGTATCCAATCATCCCAAGCGTTTCCGAATTGCCGTGGGAGAATTTCCGGGCCCTTTCAAAAGACTCGAGCGCTTCCGCAAACTTTTCCTTCTGCATAAGAATTTTTCCGAGAAACAGGCGGGCGATCCAAAAGTTCGGTTCCAGCTCGAGGGTCTTTTGCAATCTCGCAGCAGCCTCCGCATCGCGCCGGGCAAAATAAAGGATCGAGCCTTCGATCGTGTTAATGATGAGAGAAACGGGATCGAGCTCGCGCGCCCGCGCCGCCTCGGCAATGGCTTCATCGTGGCGTCCAAGATCGGAGAGCGTTTGCGCATGACCGGCACGAGCCAGACCAGAATTCGGATTCAGCTCGAACGCTTGTTGCGCATGCTTGAGAGCTCCGGCCCAGTCCCAGTCAAACCAGTTACAAATGAAAATAAGCGAGGCGTGCGCATCCGCTAAGGAAGGGTCGATCTCCAACGCTCTTTGCGCAGCTGTTTTGGCCTGGGGCATGGTCTCCTGCGGCCGTACATCGCCCGTGATCGCGAGCGCTCGATAAGCCTCCGCCAGCCCGCAATAGGCCTGCGCGAAATCCCCATCCAGCGAGGTGGCCTGTTGGAAGTAGCCAATGCTGATCGCGAGCTCGGGCGGTGTGAGCCGATTCCAATGGTAGCGGCCCAGAAGATATTGCTCGTAAGCCGCGATATTCTCCGTGCCGTGTTTCGTTAGGCGCTTCTTTTCTTCTCCATGAAGTCGCACCGCCAGAGCTTGCACGACCTTCTGCGAGATCGCGTCCTGCACCGCGAAGACGTCCGTGAATTTTTCGTCGAAGGTTCCGGCCCAGAGCGAGGAACCGTCCGCCACTGTAAGCAACCTCGCGGTTACTCTGATTTTATCGCCCGAGCGCTGAATCTCGCCGTCGAGGACCGATTCAACCTCCAAGGCGCGCCCGGCGACCAAGGGGTCTTGATCGGGCGCGGCGTATTTGCGCACAGAACTGAGCGGGCGCACGATTATCTCACGGTTGTTGCCGAGTTTGGTGATCAAGGTGTCCGCCATACCGAATTCCAACACCGGATTTTGCTGCTCGGGCACCACGGGTTTGAAAGGCAAAACCGCCATCGCCCGCATGGGTGAGTCTGGCGGCGCTGGCTGTCCCCTTGCGAGAGCGACTTCGCTGCCGGCATCCCCTCTTACTTCAGCGAGAAAGCGATAGCCGCGGCCCGACACCGTCATGATGTAACTCGGCGCCGCGGAGTTATCGCCGAGTGCGCGGCGGAGGACGGAAATGTTCTGGCTAAGGTTGTTTTCTTCCACAATCTGGTCGGGCCAGATTGCGGCCATCAGTTCCTCTTTCTCCAGCACCTTGCCGCTGTGCTCCACGAGGTGAAGCAAGGTATCGAAGACCCGGGGTCTTAACGGCACCGCCTCTCCTTCTTTCCTCGTTAGGCGCCGCTTCGCCAGGTCGATCCGAAAATCGCCAAATTCGAAAGTGGGGTGGAGCCGTTTGGTCATCGAGGCCTTCAGAAGAATTCAGATAATTTCAGGCTCGTCCTAAAGACTTTGGGTAACGAAATGGAGAAGCGTGCTCGCTGACAGATCGGGACAATCCCGGTCGCAAAACAACCAACAAAAAGAAAGAAAAACACAATGAAAATAAATGTACTCCGATCAATCCCCCTTGTCTGCGGACTGGCCGCACTCTTCACTGGTGCGCTCTCACCGATTTCGGCGAAAGCGCAGGATTCACTCGACCAAAACAGAGGGCACAGAATCGAAGGCGTCTGGGATTCCAACGTCACGATCATCAACTGCCAGACTGGCGATGTCCTGGGGACATTTCGCGGGCTCGGGCTGTTCATTCGCGGCGGTGCAAACGAGCAAACCAATAACCTGTCGCCGGCGTTGGGGAGTTCCGCCCTCGGTCACTGGGAATACTTGGGCGGACGGAATTACACCGCTTCGTTTCAGTTCTTCGCCTTCTCCCCGGACGGCGTTTGGACTGGCACGCAAAAGGTGAAGCGTGCCATCACCCTCGATCAGGGCGGGAACACATTCAGCAGCGTCATTTCCACGACCTTCCTCGATGTGAACGGTAACGTCGTCGCGACCGGGTGCGGGACCGAAGCAGCAACCCGCGTGGTCGATTAACGGCGGCAGCCACGAGCCTGGCGAAGCCGGCGTTGGCGTCTGATGCGACGAGCCGGTCTCCCCTTTCGCCAGACTCGCTGGCTTGCTCATCTCGTCGTCCTTGCCGTGCTACGCCAATAACCCGTCGACGATGTGCAGCGTGCGGTCGCCGCGCTCGGCCAGCTGGTTGTCGTGGGTCACAACCACGAGTGTTTTTTGGCGTTCGCGCGCCAGCCCGAGGAGCAAGTCCATGATCGCGCCGCCAGTTTTGGAGTCGAGGTTTCCCGTCGGCTCATCGGCGAAGATGATGTCAGGATCATTCGTTAGGGCGCGCGCGATCGCGACCCGCTGTTGTTCGCCGCCGGAGAGTTCCGGCGGGAGATGATTGAGGCGATCGCCCAGTCCGACGGCCTCGAGACTTTGCGCGCAAGCTTCCTTCACCGCGCGGCGACCAATCAGCCCCGGCAGCATGACGTTCTCCAGCGCGGTCAGTTCCGGGAGAAGAAAATAGCCTTGGAAAACAAATCCCATTCTCTGATTACGGAGTTTGGCGAGTGCAGATTCCCCGCCGCGATAGAGCTTGCGACCTTCAAATTCCACTTCGCCCGATTCGGGACGCTCAAGGCCGGCGAGAGTATAAAGAAGCGTAGTTTTCCCCGCGCCTGAGGCTCCGCAGAGGAAAATCGATTCGCCATGTTGCACCTCGAGGGAAACCCCCCGCAGCACTTCGATCCGGCGGCGGCCAATCTGGAAGGAACGGCGCAGATCACGCGCAACTAGCTGGGGTTCGGCCATCGGGCAGCATCATTGGCCAACTCAGCGAAGGCCGCAACACCTAGGGCTCGGCGCTCCTTGCCGTTTGCCGCACAAGGATGACTTCCATTTTCCAAGCCACTTGGCGGAAACAAAAACGCCGCGCGGGAGCGAATCCCGCGCGGCAATTTGCAGCTTTCCAGTTAGGCCAAACCAAGCGTGACCAAGGTCGGCTCATCCACCGCTGAGGTGACAACCAGCCCTTGGTCCTGCTGATAAGCCGCCAATGCGGCACGAGTTTCCGGCCCGATCAGGCCATCAATCGGCCCGCGGTAAAATCCAAGATCGCGCAGCGCCAGTTGCACGTTTTCGAGCACCTGACCGGGCGCGAGATTGTTATACCCATAGATCGGCTCGCTGTAGGCGTAATTATTGTAGATCGGGCTATAACCATAAGCGGGATACCAGTAGCCGAGGTCGTAATAATAGTAACCGCCGCCGAAGAGGACGAACGTTGTGTTGAAATGGTTCCTCCACCAACCGCGATCGTGCCGGCCGCGGACGACGCGAGTCCGCGCGACGGAGAAGCTATTGCGATTGAAGTTGCGGTTGCCGCCATTCCGTTGCGTCGAGACCTGTGAGTTCGTTCGACCGCCATCAACATTTCGGTTGCGAGTGTTGACCTGGTTGAAGCGATTGCTCGGGGTTTGCATCGCCGCGTCTCGTGTCGCGGTCGCCGTGCGATGGGCCGGGGACATGACCGTTCGTGGCACCTGCTGAGCCGGCTGTCCGACGGGCTGCCGCACCCCCGGTGGGGCTGGCCGCGCTGCCGCTTGCGCGGACTGATTCTCGGCAGCTTGCGACGAATGCCTGCGCTTCTTTTGGTTGGTGTTATCGGCTCGCGTCACCTGCGACAACGGCAGGGAAAGAGCCAGAGTTAAGAGCAGTAGTTTCTTCATAGTTTTGTCTCGTTTTGTTCGACCCGGCAAAGGTCAGAATTATTCAAAGTGAACACGTGCAAGAACCACTCCTGGTCGCTCGGTCAGCCTTGCTGACGCACCGCTTCGAAGAGGACGATTGCCACCGCAGTGGCAAGGTTAAGGCTGCGCGTGCCCTGCATCGGTATGGTAAGAGTGGAATCCCGATGGGCCCGAAGGAGCGCTGCGGGCAGGCCCTTTGTCTCCCGGCCGAAGACGAGAAAGTCGCTGGGTTCAAACTGGACGGCGTGATAGGGACGCGTCGCTTTTGTCGTTAGGTAAAAGTAGCGGGCGTCGGGACATTGCGCTCCCTTCAGCTCGCCTAACGAACTCCACGAGCGGACGTCGACCTCGCGCCAGTAGTCCAGACCAGCCCGCTTCAAACAGCGGTCGTCGGTCGAAAAGCCGAGCGGCTCCACGAGGTGCAAGGTTGAGCGCGTGGCGAGACAAAGGCGCCCGATGTTGCCGGTGTTTGGTGGAATCTCCGGCTCGACCAGGACGACGTTAAACATCGACTCTTCCTCCCCTTTCCTCTTCGTCTTACGCTAGAGAGCAGATCCAGAGGAAGAGGAAGAGTTTTACTTCAGCTTGCCGGCGACAAATTTCTCCAGCTTCACTATATCGGCCGCGAATTTTCGGATGCCTTCCGCCGTTTTCTCCGTCGCCATGGCGTCATCGTTGACGAGGTAGCGGAAGGTTTTCTCGTCCAACTCGAGTCGCTCGACGTCGGCATTCTTCGCCTCGGCCGGGTCGAGCTTGCGCTCGAGCGGCTCGTTAGATCGCGAGAGCTTTTCCATCAGTTCGGGGCTGATCGTCAGAAGGTCGCAACCCGCCAGCTCTTGAATTTCGCCGACGTTGCGGAAACTCGCGCCCATGACTTCGGTTGAGTAATCGAACTTCTTGTAATAGGTATAGATTTCCTGGACCGATTGTACGCCTGGGTCTTCGGCGCCGGTGTAGTCGCGCTTGTTCGCCGCCTTGAACCAATCATAAATGCGCCCGACAAACGGCGAAATAAGCTGCGCTTTTACCTCTGCTGCGCGGACCGCCTGCGGGAGGGAAAAAAGAAGCGTCATGTTGCATTTGATTCCTTCATTTTGCAGTTGCTCGGCCGCCTTCAGACCTTCCCACGTGGAGGCGATCTTGATCAGGACCCGCTCGCGATCAATCCCCTGCTCTTTGTAGAGCTCGATCAACTTGCGCCCTTTGGCAATCGAGCCTTCGACATCGAAGGAGTAGCGCGCATCGGTTTCCGTCGAAACACGACCGGGCACGATCTTCAAAATCTCGGACCCAAATTTTACCAGCAAACGCTCGATAATATCCTCGATCTGCGCCGCGCCGCTCAGTCCCGAGTTCTTTCGGTCGGTGAGAACCTTCTCGAGTAAATGGTGGTAACTCTCCTTCTGCGTGGCCGCGTAAATCAAGCTGGGATTGGTCGTCGCATCCTGCGGTTTGAAATCCTTTATCGACTCGAAGTCTCCCGTGTCGGCCACGACTTTGGTGAACTTCTTCAGCTGATCGAGCTGGCTCGATTGGATTTCGGTTTTCGTCTCTTCGGCAACGGCGGTAGTCATAGGTTCTTCATCTTAAGAGCAGCGCAGCATTGCGCATCATAATCAAAGATTACGCTCGCAACGGCGGTCCGCCACTAAAACTCGCGCCAACAATGGCGCGCTTGAGCCCGCTCTGCTCAAAGTGAAGCGCGAAGACCGGGAAAGATGGTGTAGCGGCGGCTGTGTCAGCCGCAACCGTCATACTGCTGAACCACGCAAATTGGAAGTGCTACCGGATTGCTTTTGGGAATGGCCCAAACTAAAACCTGACCGTGATCAAAAATGCGGCCTCAGCGATTCTAATCGTGTGCGTATCTGCTCTGGGCGCATTCAGCCAGACGACGATCGACAACTCGAAAAATCAAACGCTCGAGAAACTCGGCGATGATTTTTGGAGTTGGCGCGCGAGATATGCGCCCTTCACGGGCGATGATGTTAATCGATTGGAACGGCCGGGTGGTACGCGCGATTGGTCGCGCGGCGCCATTGAACATCACCGGGCGGAGTTGGCGCAGTTCGAAGCGCGCTGGAAGAAAATCGGCGCGCTAAAAGCGGACTGGCCGATTTCGAGACAAGTCGATTACGCGTTGATCGGTTCGGCTTTGGCGCGGGTGCGCTGGGAGATGGAGATCAATCCACGCTGGCAGCGGGACCCTAACTTCTACATCGAACAGACGATCACTCCGCTCGTCGAAGCGCTCACCGTGCCGCCGCCCTACGACGACGCGCGCAGCCGCGAGATCCTTGCGCGCATCGAAAACATCCCGACGATCTTGCGCGAGGCCGAAGCGAATCTCGATCAACCCCCGGCGCCGTTTGCGACGGTCGCGATTGGAGCGCTGGAAAACATCCGGTCTCGTTTGCGCGAAATGACGGCTGCGTTGCCAGGATCGACCGGTCTCAAGCCAGCGGAATTGAACAACGCGACCGATCGCGCAGCTGAGGCCCTCGAGAATTTTCGAGCGCAGCTTCAGGAACGACTGCCTTCGCTCCCGCAGAAGAGTGCGCTCGGTCGCGATGCTTATGTTTTCTTTCTCAAGAACGTCGCGCTCTATCCCTATTCACCAGAAGAAATTCTGGCGATGGGCCGCCAGGAATGGAATCGCGCGGTCGCGTTTGAAAGCTATGAGAAGGAACGCAACCGGAATGTGCCACCGCTTCCTTTGGCGAAAGACACCGACAGTTGGATCTTGGACGCGGCGGCGAAAGAATTGCTGGTCCGCGAGTTTCTGGTCAAACACGACATTCTTACCGTTCCCGATTGGCTGCAGCATTACACGCTGCGCCCGATGCCGGGCTATCTGCACGCGCTCGCAGGTTTCGGCGAAATGGATGACTTCACTTCGCCGTCGCGATTGAGGGACAGCTGCATCCGTTATGTCGATCCGCCATCGCCAGGCATGGGTTATTTCTTGCGCGCGACTGCGCAGGATACGCGGCCGCTTACGGTCCACGAGGGAATTCCCGGCCACTATTTTCAGCTTTGCCTCTCCTGGAAACAGGAAGATCCAGTCCGCCGTCATTACTATGATTCGGGCGCGAACGAAGGGATCGGCTTCTACGCCGAGGAAATGATGCTGCAGGCCGGCCTGTTCGATGACAGCCCGCACACGCGCGAGATCATTTACAATTTTATGCGACTGCGTGCGCTCCGCGTCGAGGTGGACGTGAAATTGGCGCTCGGCGAATTCACCTTGGAGCAAGCCGCGAAATACTTGCAAGAAAAAGTCCCAATGGACCAACAGACGGCGCGCCAGGAAGCCATCGCCTTCTCAACCGGTCCCGGCCAGGCGCTGACTTATCAGGTCGGTAAACTGCAGATCACAAAATTTCTCGCGGAGGCCCGCTTGCAACAGGGAGAAAAATTCAATCTCCGCGCCTTCCACGATTTCGTCTGGAAAAACGGCAACGTCCCCATTGCGTTGCAGCGCTGGGAGTATTTGGGCGCAGCCGATCAATGATCGTGGCGCAGCGTTCGTGGAAGCGTCCTACTTGAGGTCGCAATTACCTTCAGCGGCTCGCAACCTCGCGTCGAACTCTGCGTTTTCCTGATCTCGCCGCTGCTTAACCACGAACGACAACCGAACAAATCATCGCCATCAGCCGGCCAGAGAGTCGTGCTCTCACACCGGTACCAGTTAAGCGCGCCCCTGAGATGGTGGATGTCTAATCGACGACTTCGAGGCCCATTTGCCGGGCCGTGCCGGCAATGATTCTGAAACCGGCTTCGTCGTTGCGCGAGTTCAGGTCTTTGCCCTTCGTTTTCACGATATCCATGATCTGCTTGCGCGTGACTTTGCCGACCTTGGTCTTGTTAGGCTCCTTCGAGCCGGCCGCGATGTTGGCGGCCTTTTTCAAGAGAATCGCGGCCGGCGGGCTCTTCGTGATGAAGGTGAATGACTTGTCTTTGAAAACGGTGATGACGACGGGGAGGATGTCGCCCGCCTGCTTCTGCGTGGTGGCGTTAAATTCTTTGCAGAACGCCATGATGTTGACGCCGCGCGGTCCAAGCGCGGTGCCGACGGGAGGCGCGGGGTTGGCTTGTCCGGCCGGGATCTGCAATTTAATGTGGGCGACAATTTCTTTAGCCATGATTCAAGTTTTTCTAAGACAGGATTAACAGGAAAGGAATAGGGAATCAGTGATCTTCAGACCTTCTTCAAAATCCTTGTTAATCCCGTAAATCATGTCTGTCCTTTTATCCCCGTTCGACTTGCCAGTATTCGAGCTCGACCGGCGTGGCGCGGCCGAAGATGGTGACGGAGACGCGCAGTTTCCCGCGCTCGGGATCAATTTCTTCGACGATGCCGCTTTGGTTCTGGAACGGGCCATCCGCGACTTTGACGGTCTCGCCGACTTCGAAGCTCACCTTCGGCTTGACCTTTTCTTCACGCTCCCGCATTTGCGCAAGCATACTGTCGACTTCCGATTGGCGCATCGGGATCGGGCGATCCTTGGTGCCGGCGAATCCGATTACACCTGGTGTTTCACGGATGAAATACCAGGTGCGGCCGATGAGCTGATTCTCATCGTCGAGCAAGTGCATGTTGACGATCAGGTAACCGGGGAAAAATTTTCGCGTCGTCTCGCTTTTCTTGCCGCGCTTGATTTCGGAGACACGCTCAGTGGGAACGAGTACTTCATACACAACATCGCTCATCTCCTCGGTCTTGACGCGTTTCTCTATGTTGTCGCGCACTTTATTCTCCTGCCCGGAAAGCACGTGCACGACATACCATTGATCTTTCGCGGCAAGGACGTGAGCCATATTACAAACGGGTGAAAAAGTGGATCACGCTCACGAGAATGAAATCGAAGAGCGCGACGTAACCGCCGAGCAAGAGCATTGCAACGATGACGACGATGGTCGAATCGGTCAGCTCTTTATAGCGCTTCATCCCCTTTTGTTTCGGGTCCCAAGGCCATGAGGCCTTGACGAGCTCGAGCCGGACTTCGGAGAAGAAGCTTTTTGTTTTCGCTAACATCTGAGGTTCGCTGGGTCTTTTATCTTCAAGTCTTCTAAAACAGGTCAGGAGGGACTCGAACCCCCAACCGACGGTTTTGGAGACCGCTACTCTACCAATTGAGCTACTGACCTATGACTCTTGCTCCTGCTCTTAATCCTAATCCTCCTCCCTCCCGCTCGATTAAGAGCAAGAGAAGAAAATAACTTAGTCCAGAATTTCGCTCACGCGACCCGCGCCAACCGTTTTGCCGCCTTCGCGAATGGCGAAGCGGATTGTCTTTTCCATGGCGATCGGTGTGCCCAGCTCCACTTCAACCGCAACATTGTCGCCCGGCATGACCATCTCGACGCCTTCAGCCAGCTTCACGCTGCCCGTCACGTCGGTCGTGCGGAAGTAAAATTGCGGCCGGTAATTGGTGAAGAACGGCGTATGCCGGCCGCCCTCTTCTTTGCTCAAGACATAAACTTCCGCCTTGAATTTCTTGTGCGGCTTAATCGAGCCCGGCTTGGCGATGACCTGCCCGCGCATGACGTCTTCTTTCTTCACGCCACGCAGGAGGACGCCGACGTTGTCGCCCGCGCGCGCTTCGTCGAGAAGCTTCCGGAACATCTCGATGTCGGTCGCGGTCGTCTTCGCCGTATCCGTTAGGCCAACGATCTCGACTTCCTCCATTTTCTTGAGGATGCCGCGCTCGACACGACCGGTCGCGACAGTGCCGCGGCCTTCAATGTTGAACACGTCTTCCACCGGCATGAGGAACGGCTGATCGACCGGGCGTTCCGGCACCGGGATGTAATCATCGACCGCGGCGATGAGCGCGAGGATTTGCGCTTCCTGCTCGGCATCGCCATTGAGCGCCTTGAGCGCACTGCCTTTAACGATCGGGATGCTGTCGCCCGGAAATTCGTATTGCGTGAGCAGATCGCGCACTTCCATCTCAACTAGGTCGAGGAGTTCGGGATCGTCCACCATGTCGACCTTATTCAGGAAAACAACGACCGATGGCACGCCGACCTGACGTGCGAGCAGAATGTGCTCACGGGTTTGCGGCATGGGACCATCGGCAGCGCTAACAACTAGGATCGCACCGTCCATTTGCGCGGCGCCGGTAATCATGTTCTTCACGTAATCGGCATGGCCCGGGCAATCGACGTGCGCGTAGTGGCGTTTGTCGCTTTCGTATTCGACGTGAGCGGTCGAGATCGTAATGCCGCGCTCTTTTTCTTCTGGGGCGGCATCGATGGAATCGTAAGCGCGCGCCTGGGCGAAGCCCTTCTTCGCGAGCACGGTGGTGATCGCGGCGGTGAGCGTGGTCTTGCCGTGGTCAACGTGACCGATCGTGCCGACGTTCACGTGCGGCTTGTTGCGTTCGAACTTGTCTTTAGCCATCTGGAATTCTCCTTGGGTTGCTTAACTTTGCTGCTGATCTTTTCGTTAGGTTGTTTTGCCGGCCGCAAGCTCATCCTGGAGCCCACAACCGGGCTTGAACCGGTGACCTCGTCCTTACCAAGGACGTGCTCTACCAACTGAGCTATGTGGGCCGCTGTTCATTTCGAGCTCATCCCCGCAGACGTGGGACAAACCGGTTGCTCGTCGTCGTTAGAAGCGAAAGTCCCAGAGCCGGTCCAACGAATTGAACGGCCATGGGACTTTTCCTCGTTCTCCGAAAAAGCGGGGGCAAGCTAACCGCCCGCTCTCCTCTGTCAAAATATTTCCCGGCCCGTGCACGGCCGAATTGTCGGTTTAGTCGACAGTTCGCGACTTCTGCCGCGCCACCAGCAGGATTATAACAACGATGACGACTAATATCCCGAGGCCGATGCCGATATTGAGCGGCGTGAGAAGAGAGCCCGACGGAGCCGGCGTCGGCGCCGGCGGAGGAGTAGCCGGCGGAGGTGTCATGGCCGCTTCAGCGATCTTGTTTTTCACAAACTGTAGCCGCTGAATGGTGGCGGGATCGTCGGGTTTTAATCGTAAGGCCGCTTCCAGGTCGGGTTGCGCTTTCGCGAATTGTCCCATCGCTACATAGACATCAGCCCGGCGATTGTAAGACTGCGGATCGTTAGGGTTGAGCTCCAGAGCCTTCGCGTAATCCTGAATCGCTTCGTCGAATTTCTTCTGGTGATATTGAGTGAGCCCGCGGCGGTAATAACCCTCGGGGCTGTTCGGGTTCAGCTCGATCGCCTTGTTCAAATCCGCCAGCGCAGGGTCGTACTGATTTTGGGCGAGCTCGGTTTTGCCCCGCTCGAAATATGCCTCGGCACTGTTGGGCGCCATTTCGAGCGCTTTCGTGAAATCAGCCATCGCCTCCGGCATCTTGTTCGCCACCCGATAAACGCGTCCACGATCGAGGTAAAATCGCGGGTCTTTGACGTTCTCTTTAATGGCGAGTGTGAACTCGGCGATTGCCTCGTCATATTTGCCAGCTTGCGCAAGCTCGTTCCCCTTGTTGCCGTGTTTGGCCGCCTCCGGTGAGACGGCAAGCAGCGGCGCGCTCAGGCCAAACAAAAAAATTGTCGCGATCGCCGCGACTTTGCAGAGTTGTGTAGGTAGGTGGTGCATTTGAATTTCTGATACGGTTTCGTTTCTCCGCGATTAATCGCTTGTAGGCCAGCAAATAAACCGCCGCATTCTCCGCTCATGCCGACCGCTCCCGTCGCCTCGCCGAGCCTCCTGAAGCGCGCATCGCGAGATGGCTCCGAAGGATATGCCGCGGTTTTCGCCACCATCATCATCTGGTCCACGCCGTCGCTTTTTCAATTTTACCTCAATCGCTACTACGATCCCTTCGCGCAAAATTTTTACCGCTACTCAGTGGGCTGCCTCGCCATTCTGCCCTTCGCGATCCACCGCTTCCGCAAGCGCGGACCGCGCCTCGATTTCGGACTGATCGGCGCCTGCCTCTTGCCGGCTTTGCCTAACGTCGTCCACCAGGTTACACAGACGCTTTCCCTCTATTACATGGGGCCGGGCGTTTACGCGATCTTCACCCGCTCCAGCGTGATCATGACCGCGCTTCTCGCGCTCATCTTTTTTCCGGAGGAACGTTGGATCGTTAGGCAATGGCGCTTTCAGGTTGGAACGCTTCTCGGTTTGTTCGGCGCGGTTGGGGTCTTCTGGTTTCAGCCCGGCTGGAGCACGGGGCGGGTGCCGTTAGGCGGCCTCGCCATTGCATTTACCGCGACTTTTTGTTGGGCGCTTTACGGCGTCCTCGTGAAACGGCCCTCCGCGCGCCTCGGGACCATCCGCAGTTTCGGCGTCATCAGTTTTCTCACCTCGGCCATGCTCGGCCCCCTCACCTTGGCGTTCGGAAAAATTGGCACGCCGCTGCACGTCGCCGCGCACGTCAACGGCGTTCTCGTCCTCTCCGCGGTCACCTGCATCAGCCTCGCGCACGTTTTGTATTACATCGCGATCCGCGAGATCGGGGTGGCGCTTTCGCAAACGCTCCAGCTGCTCAGCCCGATCGGCGCGATCGCACTCTCGGCCTGGATTTTTGGCGAGCGGCTCTCGCCAGCGCAGCTCTGGAGCGCCGGAGTGTTGCTCTTCGGGGCGTTCCTGGCAACGCGCGTAAAGCCGCAAGTCGCAGCCGATACGGCGGAAGCCCTCTAGAAGTCATCTCATTGATGTGCCGGGAAGCGTGTCATCCCGAGCGCAGCGAGGGATCTCACGGGCCATCTCGGGGTGATCCGGGAGGTTCTTCGCTGCGCTCAGAATGACAATCATATGAGATGGCTTGATGGCTTATAGACACTTCGCTCTGCGAAGCGCGCCGAAATGGTGGATCGACGAATTTGCCTAACGATCTCAACTCTCGCGTCTCAGGAAGGCGTCTGCGTTCGCGCGCCGGCGAACGGGCGCGCTTCCTGCTTTTTAGAAACCGGAATGAAACAGTTGCCGCCAAACCGCTCGTCTCAAACCAGGAGTCGGCCGGGAGCGAAAGCCAGGGCCAAAAAGGTTGAAAATCATCCTGAGACCCAGGCGTTGATGCGCAAGCTCGACGAACTTTACGAGCGCCTGCGGAAACGGGCGCGCGCGGATTGGTTGCGTCGCCACGTCGGCGAAGATCCGAGCGCCGCGTCCGTCAGCGTGCGCATCGCATGCGATAACGGCGACAGTATTACAGCTTCAGGCAAAGTTCGTTAGGCCTGTAGCGGGGGTCTCCGACCCGCGACCGGGAGACTCGCAGAGTCAGGGCACCCGCGCTACACCGCGCCCTCGCGGGGCGAATTTGACCGTAGATAAAGCACCGTATCGTGAGTGATGAGCGTGCAAGTTTACGGATGCAATCACGTCGCCATCGAGGTGGACGACATCGAGAAGGCAATCGCATTTTACCGGGATGTTTTTCAACTGGAGAAGCTCGATAGCGGGGAGGGCGACGCTTTTTTCAAGTTGGGCGCTCACCAGTTCCTCGCGATTTTCGAGGTCGCAAAACTCCAGCCCAACGGGGCGCGGCATTTCGGCCTCATGGTGCGTGACGAAAGCCAGTTGACCGAGGTGCGCGAGAAAATAACTCGCAAATACAAACTGAAACTCGAACCGGGATTTCGCTGCGACTTCTGCGATCCCTGGGGTAACCGCATTCAGGTCGTCGATCTCCACGACGAATCGCTTGTCTGGCTCTTGCCCTACCAGGAAGTGCAGAAAGCCGGGATCCGATTCGCTGGCTAATGGAGGAGCAGCCAGACTGGTTCCCCCCTGCCTCGGCGGCCCTAGTCAGCGAACTTTCAAAGTGCGCTCGAGCACTCTTATCATTCGCTCGACTTCGCCGACCGTGTTGTAAAAATGCGGGCTGACCCGCACGTAGCTCTTCCCCGCCCGATCGAACCGGAGTGAGACTATCACCCCCTCTTCTTCCAGCGCCCTAACGAGTTTGGCGGAATCGGTCGACGGATGCGAGAAGCTGGTGATGCTCGAGGTGCCAGCACCGTCCGCCGGCGAAAGAATGCTGCAGCCTAACGAATACAATCGCTCCAGCAGGATTCCCTTCAACTGCCGCAAATGATCCGCAATCGACTCCGGCCCGAGCTCCAGAATCAGATCGATCGCCGCTTTCATTCCGCAGAGGCCGGCGAAATTTAACGCGCCCGGCTCGTAACGCCGGGCATCCGGCGGAAATCGAATTTCGTCCTGCGCGATGTTGTCCGGCGCGGCAACATTGGCGCCACCGAGAAGGATTGGACGCAGCTCCTCAAAGCGCTCCTTTTTCACGAAGACGATGCCCGCGGTCTCCGGTCCGAGGAGCCACTTGTGCGAATCGACGCTTAGGAAATCCACCTCCGGCGCAATGAGCGGAAAAGCGCCGACGCTTTGAATTCCGTCCACCGCGAAGCGAACGCCCCGCTCGCGCAGGAGCCTTCCGATGGGGACGAGGTCAGGCCGGAAACCGGTAAGAAAATTACAGGAAGCGAGGGCGACGAGCCGCGTGCGTTTGGTGAGGGCTGCGGCCACGACTTCCGGCGTGATCATCCCCAGCGTCGCTGGCTGCAAATAAACGATCTCGACTCCGCGTCGCCTTAGCTCGAGCCAGGGATAAACTATCGCCGGGTAATCGTCGCGATAGCAAACCACCTCGTCCCCGGCCGCCCATTCGAGCCCGAGCGCGAAGAGACTCAAGCCTAACGAAGTCGGGCCGAGGAGCGCGATCTCCTCCGCCTCCGCGCCCAGCAGGCGCGCCGCCGATTTCCGCACTGAGTCCATCTCGGCCATGACCCCGTCAAAATTCTGCGGATGTTCCGAAACCCGCTGCAGGTAGGCGGTCATCGCCGCCACGACGCAACGCGGCAACGGCCCGACGGCGGCGTGCGCAAAATAGGCGACCCGGCGGCAGATCGGGAATTCGCGCTGCCGCTCCGCCTCGTCGCCTAACAAACTCGCGAGCGCAAGACCGCTCACGCTTTGCGCGTCCGTTCGCCCTGCTCGATCAGCTTCCAAAACTCGCGCGTTTTCCCGAGTTGATCGTCCTCCGCCATCGGCAGTTTGCTGCGGAAGAGAAAATCCCGAAACGTATTTTTGTGCAGCACGCGATGGACGGTGATGCCTTCCGGGCTGCGCTCGAAATAGATGCGGTAGTCCTTTGCGCGATAACGATGCAGTTTCTTTCCTTCACGCTCGATCACGCCGAAGCGCCGGCCGTCAAGGTTGTCGAGGTCTTCAGGTAAGATTTGGAACTCCGCGAGCAGATCGAGCTGGAGCGGCTTCGGCAAGGCGGTCATCTCCGCCGCGCTCAACTCGTTGAAGATGATCTGAAACATCGGCTCCTCACAAATACACACGGCGCACCCGGCTGCCAATCCCGGTAAAAATCTCCCACGCGATCGTGCCAGCGCGTGTGGCGATTTCCGCGGCGAAAATTTCCTCCCCGCCCTGGTGGCCAATGAGCACCACTTCGTCGCCCAGTTGCGCGTCGGGAACCGCGGAGACATCCACCATCGTGAGGTCCATCGTGATGCGGCCGAGAACAGGACAACGTTTTCCTCCCACCAGCACCACCGCGTCGCGATTGGAAAGCGAACGCGGATAACCATCGGCATAACCGGCGCTGATCGTCGCCACCCGCATCGGGCGCGCTGTCCTAAAAGTCCGCCCATAACTGATGCTGCGGCCGGCGGGCAAATCACGGAGCAAAGCGATGCGCGCCTTCAGCGTCATGACTGGCTTGAGAAACTTTTGTGCGTCCGGCAGCGGCGAGCTGCCGTAGAGCATTAATCCCGCGCGCACGATGTCGAAGTGATGCTTTGCGAAGCCAAGAATCCCGGCGCTAAGGAGGACGTGAACCTTGTAGGAGCCTGGAACGCGCTCGCGCATTTGCCTAACGAATCCCTCGAAACGGGCAAGCTCATCTGCGGTAAAACCCTCATCTTCATCCGCGACCGGCAGATGCGTCGAGATGCTGTGCAATTTGGGCGCGGGAATGGCCGCTATTTTTTCCAGCTCCGCGAGAGCCTCGTCCTGCCAACAACCCATTCGCCCCATGCCGGTATCGACGGCGAAATTAATTCCGCCTGCATTGCCCGCGAAAGCCTGCGCCTCCGCGACGCTCGAAACCGAGGGAATGAATCCCGCAGCATTGATCTCGGCTCGTTCCTCCGGCAGCGCCGGACTGAGAAGCAAAATCGGTTGCGCGATCCCGCCTTCCCGCAGCGCAAGCGCCTCCTGCAAATTGGCGACCCCGAAAAGAGCAGCCTCGTCACAGAGCGCGCGTGCGATTTCGATCATCCCGTGGCCGTAGCCATTCGCCTTCACGACCGCGAGCAACTCCGTCTCCGGACCGCATCGCTCCTGCGCGAGTCGCGCGTTCTGGCGCAACGCTGCGAGATCGATTTCGGCCCAGCAGCGTTCTCCGCCTAACGAGTCCATGGCATCGCTTTCGCGGTCGTGATGTAAGGTTGGCGCAGGTAGATCGGTTCCAGATTTTCTTCCCTCCCGTCAGCCTGCTCCGCGAGTTCCGCGAGGAGCGCGGCCGATGGGTGACCGAGCGTGATTTCAGAAAACCTCGGCAGCCGCTCGGCCGCCACAAATGGCAGGTGAGGATGCTCGCGCATTTTCGCCCGCAACTCTTCTTCGGTCAGCAGTGACGGACCTTCCAGGCAACGCCCTTGCTCGACATGGGCAAAAAAATAGCTGCTCCGGCGCGCGTCCCCAGCAACGCAATATTCCGGAAAATCGAAGGCACAGATCGAAGGCAACCCCACCAGGCGCGCGTTCGAGGCTGCGCGCAGTCCCATGGCCGTGGCGATGGCGATGCGCGTTCCGGCATAGGAGCCCGGGCCGAGTCCGACCACGATGATTTCGGCCAGCCCGCATCCGTGACGAACCTCGCTTAAATTTTCGTAAAACAATCCTGAGTGCTGGCGGTCGGCGGGGAATTGCCTAACGATCGTCGAGCCATCGGCCCCGCGAAAAGCGACGCTGCCGACCGCGGAGGAAAATTCCAATGCGAGGATGCTCATTTCTGTTCGCTGATCGTGCGCTCCGTCCCGTTGCCGGCGGCGATCCGGGTCCAGCGCGTGCGCGACGGAAGCATTTCTGGAAACCGATCGGCCCATTCGATCACCGCGACACCCCCCTCATTCAAGCAGTCGTCGAAGCCGATCTGCTCCAACTCCGCCCGTTGTTCGATCCGGTAAAAATCGAAATGAAAGATCGGCAATCGCCCGCCGTGATATTCGTGCAGGAGAGTGAAGGTGGGGCTGGTGACCGCTTGCGCGCTGCCGCAACCGGCGACGAGACCCTTGACGAAATGGGTCTTGCCCGCGCCCAGATCGCCGCAGAGCGCAACAACGTCGTTAGGCTGAAGGGCGCCCGCCCAGACCCGCGCATAAGCGATCGTCTCTTCCACGCTATGTGAAATGAACGAAGCCATGGAAGAAGGGATGATGGTGAATGGTTGATAGTCGATCGAGGCGGCCGATGCGCGTGAGCAAGAGGCGCGGAAACTTCTTGTGCCACTTTTTTTGCAGCGCGGCGCTGTCGTTAGGCGCGAGCGCGAAAAGCAATTCGTAGTCTTCACCGTCATTGATCGCTTCCTGGATTGAAGAGCCGCGATTGCGGGGCAACAATTGTTCGTCGATCTCAAAGTCGACTGCGCTGGCTTTCGCCAATCGCGGGAGGTCGGCGCCCAAGCCGTCGCTCACATCCATCATGGCGTGGATGCGAAAGTTTTTTGTGAGCCAGCGGGCTTCTTCGATCCGCGGGATAAAATTCAAATGTTTCTTGCGAATCGATCCGCCGAGTTTTCCCGTAACAAAAAGCGGGTCGCCCGGCTTTCCGCCCTTGCGCGAAACCCAGCGTTCCCTTTCGACCGAGCCGAGTGCGCTGATGGAAACGACGACCGGTCCATCGGTGCTGCTGGTTTCGCCACCGACAATCGCGACCCCGAAGCGATCCGCGATCTGCCGCAGGCCGCGGTAGAGTTCTTTCGTCCAGCGCACCGCGCGATCCGGCGGCGAAACAAGTGTGACCAGCGCGAACTGCGGCACTCCCGACATCGCGGCGAAGTCGCTCAGCGTTCGCGCCATCGCTTTCCAGCCAACGGCGGACGGCTTGTCGTTAGGCCGAAAATGCACCCGCTCGACGACGCAATCGGTTTTAAGCAGGAGCAGGCGATCTTCACCCGGTGCAGCCACGACCGCGCAGTCGTCGCCCGGCCCGGCGATAACGTCCGCGCGCGATTTCAGGCCGGCGACCAAGTCCGCCATCAGCCGGTCTTCGCCCAGCTCCCGCAGCTTCATTGCGGAAGCAGATTAGGAAAAGCGAGGGCGCTGAGGGAGAGGAAATTGAAGAGCGCGTGCATCGTCATGGAGACGAGAATCGAACCGCTCCATTCATAGGCAAGCGTCAGGCAACCGCCGAGAATAAAGAGCGGACCGAAACTCGGCAGATGCACGTGGACCGCGGCAAAGAGGAGCGCGTTCAGGACCAATCCCGCGCCGCGCCCGAGATAGCGCTTGAAGACGCCGTAAAGAAAAAAACGGAAGATGAATTCCTCCGTCATCGGCGCAATGCTGATCGCGAGCACGATGATCATGACGCGCTGTTGCAGCGTCTCGGAGCCGGTAAACATCTCGACGATTTGCTGCCGGCTCGAGCCAGCGCCGAGAAACCAATGCGAAATCTCGTCCGCCGCGAAAAGCAGCGGATACGCGGCGAAAAGCAGAACCGCGGCGGTGCTCACGATCCGCCCAAAACCCAGACTGGAAAATCCGCCTAACGACAGCACACGAAAGCCGCGAAATTGTAGGAGCGAGGTCAAACCGAGAAGGACGGCGAGAGAAAACGCGCCCGTCATGATCAGGTCGCGAGTATGAAAAACGGTCCGCTCCGCATGGAGCGACGCGGTCACATTCAAACTGAACCAGCCGACCAGGAGCGCCGCCGCGATCACCTCGGGCAGCCCGAATTGTTTCTCGCCTAACGACGCCGCGCCATTGTTCTGCCGGACCGCGACCTGACGGGAAAGCGAGATGTAAACGTAGAGAGCCGCGACGACGAGCAGCGTGTTGATCAGGCTGTCGAACATCTCGCTGCCGCGCCGTTATGGGGCGTAGAAACTCGGCAGAAAATAGGCGCGCCCGCTCTGCAATTGCGGAGTGAGCTGGCCCGGAAGCGAGAGCTCAATCTTCGTTTCGCCGGTTTTCGTCAGCATCCGAAAAACGCGCCCAAGACTGAAGGGAGGCCCGTATTTTACGATCTTCGCATCGGGCGCCTGGCCCAGCTCTTTCGCTTTCGCGAAGGCGTCCTCGATTTGACCGAGGCCATCGATCAACTTGTCCTCGAGTGCATCGCGCCCGGAGAGAATACGGCCGTCAGCGATGCCGTTGCGCAAGGCCTCCGCGGGGACGTTGCGCTCCTTCGCTACAACGCCGAGAAATTGCTCGTAGGTCTTCATGACAAAGCCCTGCACGTAATCGCGCTCCTCCGGCGTAATGGGACGCGCGCCGTTCAGCATGTCCTTAAACTTTCCGCTTTTGAAAACCACCGAGGCGAGCCCGATTTTGTTGAAGAGCTGCTCGTAATTCAGGGTCTGGATGATCACACCGATGCTGCCGGTGATGCTCGTTTCGTTCGCCATCAAATATTTGCCGCCGCAGGAAACGTAGTAACCGCCGGAGGCAGCGAGCGACTCCATGTAAACCACGACCGGCTTCCGCGCGCGAGTCTGCACGACGGCGTGGTAAATCATGTCGGAAGCGGTCACCTCACCGCCGGGTGAATCGACCTCGAGCACAACCGCGCGGACATCGTCATCGTCGCGCGCCTGTTCGAGTTCCCAGCGCAAATCGTCCACCATCGAGTCGCCGACATTCCCACCCACGCCGGTGCTGATCAATCCGCGCAGCGTGATGACAGCGATCTTGCTTCGGCTCCCGCGCGCCCCGTGCTCGACGATCATCTCCTGAAAACGCGGGCGGTATTCGACATCGCCCCCCATCCCTTGGAAGCGGCGAAACGCGGAGGTGGCGAGCGCGAGGTTGATGAGCACGCTGACGCATAGCGCGACAAACAAAAAGATGCTGAGGCAACCCAGTTTTCGGTTTGCGGCCATGACCGGATGAAATCGCCGAAGAACCGCGGGGGCACAAGCGCTTTTCCACCCCGAAAAAGCATCCGTGGCCCGAGATGGAACGGAGTGGCAGGGAAGCTGCTAGCTCAAGGAGGTGAACATTATGGGGCCGATAACAACAGGGGGAGAACTAAAAGTGAGCGAGGCGACTGTGCGGCGATTGCCGAAGCGGAAAACGCAAAAGAAGGCCAAGCGCGGCCCGAAAGCAGCGGCTAAAAAAACTGACGACGAACCAGCGCGCGCCGCGGTCGGGACGCTCACGCGGACCAAAAGTTTGCTGCTCGCGGCGCTGCGGGTTTGGGAGCTGAAGCAAGGTATCCGCGACTGATGTCGTGCTCGTAATCATTATCGGAGCAGCCCGATCGCCCCTCTATCCCCGCAGCCGCTCATTCACGAACTGTGGATGATCAACGCAATTGCATTTCAGATTTCGATATGCAGCCGTCGAGTAGCTCGGCACGAAGAACTCCTTCTCGTCCGGCAAGCCGAACTTCGGAATGTAGCGCCAGAAATTTGCTTCGAACACGGAGCGCTGCCGCGCCTTCTCCTTTGCTTCCTTCTGGAGAATCGCTTCTTGCACCGCCTTCACTGCGCGATCGGATTTGGATGCGCGAGTTGCAGCTGAAAAGTTGAGCTCACAACGATGGGCGTTAGCTCTGTGACCGCTGGGTCCTTCTGCTGAGCGTCCGCCATTTGCGCAAGGCCGAAGAGTATAAGCGCGGTTATGATACGCATACGCAAGATTAAGTGAGCGGCCCAGCATGAGCAAGGTGACCGGCTGCGCTGATGGTTACTCTGCCTGATGGACGTCGATCCGAGCTTGATCACCGTCTTGCCGCCATTAAACTGGCCGCGGGTTTCCTCGAGTGAGGAGATCTCTTTTGTAATTACACAATTGTGCATCTTATCGGGTGTAGGTCCCAAACCCGCACCCGGCAACTCTCACCATGTCATCGCGATGCAGCCAACCACTGGCCTGCGTACGGCCAAGTTTCTCATGACTCAAACCTCTTATCCCGCCGCCACGCTCGCTCTCGCCAGCGGTGGCTGACCTTGTTCTCGTTAGGCCGCAGGAGGCAACGCAATGAAGCGCACGTGGACGATCATTGGAGTAAGCGACGTGCTGGGCAGCTGCAAATGGTACCAGGCGCTGCTCGGCCAGCCAGAGACGCTTCCCGCCCATTACGACTTCGGGCAAATCCTCGATTCAGATGGAACTGTCTTGCTCTGCCTCCACGAGTGGGGCGCCCACGAGCATCCCTCCTTGATGAGCCCCCATTACGCGACACCCGGCAACGGCCTGCTCCTGTTTTTCCGCGTCGATGACTTCGACATAGCCCTGCAAAGAGCACGCGCTCTCGTGACTCGACTCCAAGAGGAGCCTCACGTGAATCCGAACACTCAAACCAAGGAGTTCTCACTCCGAGATCCAGACGGATACTACGTCACGATGAGTGCGCTCTCTCCGGCCTAACCGGCGCTGCAGCCAACGGCTCAGACGGCGTCGTCCCCTCGTATATTCAGCGTAGCTAGTGTGCTTGCAACGGCTGCCACTTGCGTTCACTGAGCCGTGCCTGGAGCTTGAGCTCGTTAGACCTAAAGCATACACCCTATGAAAATATCCCGACTCATTTTCGCAGTCCTTTTGTCGCTAATATTGCTTTCCGCGCACGGAGCGGAGTCGTGGCAGAAGAACGGCAGGCCGGCAGCAAACACTGCAAGCATGAAATCAAAGGATGGTTTCGGTGCCCAGCTCTTTCTAACGCAAGATGCTGGAGTGCTCCAGAAGTGGAACACTCCAGAGCTGCCGAAGATTGCGCCGGTAACAAAGGCGCGCCGCGATCTGCCTATTCTGACGGTTCTTCTCTTTGCGGCGCCGGGCACCGATCGCTCGGGCCGCGCTGACGTGATGTGTGACTTCATTGCCCACAAACCGGACGGCAGCCTTTACGGGCAGCAGTTAAACGCCGTTGTCTGGAAGCGCGAATACCCAGCACATTCAGGCATTCAGCTATCAGAAGGATATATGGGCATCCGAATCGAGCCAAAGGATCCAGCAGGCACTATACGGTCGAGGCCAGAGTGCATGACCACATCAAAGAAGATTGATTTAGTGTTGAAGGGGACGTTTCAGGTATTGCGATGAGGTCTAACCAGGCGCTGCAGCCGAGGGCGAGCCGTCGTACTGCTTAGTTTTTAGATGCTTAAAACCCTTCAACCCGCAGTAACGCGCGCTCCCGCTCGTCGCAGCTGATCTTGTTCTCATTAGATGCAGGAGAGCGCCTTGTGTTTCACGGCGTTTTGCGCAATAATCATGTCGTGACGTTCACCGTTGAGACCGAGCAAGAGAGCGATGGGCGCTGGATAGCGGAGATTCCACGGATTGCCGGCGCGATGGCATACTGTGCGACGCATGCAGAGGCAGTGGCTCGCGTGCAGGCACTCGACCTTCGGGTGCTGGATGAGCGCATCGAGCATGGCGAGACTTCGCCTGAAATTCAGCAGGTGTTCACGGTAGCGGCAGCATGAGTCAGTGGGGCTCCGCGAAAGGCCCGTCGCGTGTTGGCTGCGCTTCTGCGCATCGGCTGGAGCATCAAGCGAGAGGCTCACGGTTCACATCGGATTCTGTCGTGTCCCGGCTGGCCAGACACAGTGTTCGATTTCACGATTCGGAGGAGATTGGTCCACACATGCTGGCGCGCGTTGCGAAGAAGACTGGCCTTACTCCACGCGACTTGTGCAAGCCACGAAAGCATCTAGCCCCTATGAGGAGAGTCAAGGGTGATTGCGGGTGCAGGTTTAAGTTTTAGTTCGTTAGTTTAGAGTTTTGTTTTGATGGTTAGGGTTTGAGTGGGCTTCTTTGGGAAC